>CAJLYQ010000006.1 GCA_905210905.1 uncultured Christensenella sp.
AAGAAAATCGTATCATAGACTATGAGTTCGTTTTCGGTATATGCGACGAAAAATATTGGGCTTTTACGGAACTGGATTCGGAACTGAATTTTAAGAAAAAGCAATTTTCGTTTTCGAGAATATTTTCAGCGGACGCGCACGAAGAAGATACGGCTGTCGAGCGCATTTTACCGAATTCGGTTTTTGCGACCGGTGACGGATTTTTTACGGAAAACGGCGATTATATCGTGTCGAATCGTAACGACGCGCCGTATACCGACGTTATAGGCGACGTTCACGGCGGAATAATTGCGACTGCAGATGGCGGCGGATTCTATTATTTCGGTAATTCTCGTGAAAATAAATGCGTAAGGTTCGATAACGACCCTGTCGGAAAATCGGCAGGGGAACGATTTTTCGTAAAAACGGTAACGGGATATAACGATATTTTCAAGAACGCCGAAAACTGTTTAGTAATCGTCGGGAAAGGCGAGATCTCTTGCAACGTTTATTCGGAAGCGTTTGATTCGATCGTATCGCACTATACGGTTCTCGAAGGCAAAGTCAAGGTGTCGGAAGTGCGAATTTCAAAGAAAAACAAGTCTTTTCTTGAGTTTATATACGCTTTTTATCCTGCGGCAAGTTGGAGATACAATCCGTGCGACGTTGTTTTCACCCAAAACGGGGACGTGATCCGAGTAAAAAACGTTGTCACAGAACAAGAGTTTTACGTAAGGATAATCGGAATAAATAAGTCGGATTTAACGAATATTTCGGACAACGAACCTTTGCCGTTTTTCGAGTATTATCTCGAAAAAGACGAAGAGCGATTTTTTATCGTTTCGTCAACTGATATTGCGCTTATTTACTCCTTAAACGAAGATAATTTGAAGATGTACAAGCAAACAAGCGGAGAATATTTTTCTTCGCTGTCGGATATCGATATCGTTACGAAGGAAAAAAGTTTTGATTATCTTGTCGGTTTTTTGCCTTATCAGATAGTTTCTTCGCGGCTCAACGCAAAAGCCGGGTTCTATCAGGTAGGCGGAGCAACCGGGTTTCGCGATCAGTTGCAGGATTCGCTTGCGTTTTTTACACGCCCCGAAGTAATAAAACAAAGGATCGAATCCGCTTGTCTTCATCAATACGAAGAAGGCGACGTGATGCACTGGTGGCACGAGCCGAAACTCGGACTTCGGACGAAAATAACCGACGATAAACTCTTTTTGCCTTATGCGGTTTGTCAATATATTAAGTATTCCGGCGACGTAGGGTTGCTTGACGAAGAATATCCTTACCTTCGTTCCGCTCCGCTTTCGCCCTTTGAGCGCGACAGATACGAAAATCCGCCGTACACTGAGTATAAAGAACGTGTTTTTTCGCATTGTTTGCGCGCTATTCGCTCGTCGCTTAAATACGGACAACATCGCTTGCTCGTTATGGGAAACGGCGACTGGAACGACGGAATGGATAAAATATGTGAAAAAGGTCGGGGAGAGAGCGTTTTTAACAGTATGTTCGCATATACGGTGCTTGACGAATTTTCCGAATTATGCCCGGTCGATCTGCAAGCCGAGATGCGTTCCGTTGCTCGCGAACTTAAAGACGCCGTTAATGCTTTTGCTTTCGAAGAAGACAGGTACAAACGGCTTTTTTCCGACGACGGGCGATGGCTGGGGAGCAGCCGTTCGGACGTATTGAAAATTGACTTGCTGACTCAGGCTTTCGCCGTTATTTCCGGCGTGGCAGACCCGGAAAAAGCAACGAAATGTATGGAAAGCGCAAAAATGCTTATCGATAAAAATTCCGGAATAATCCGACTTTTATCTCCGCCTCTTAACAGGGAAAAATATCTCGGCTATATATCCGACTACCCCGAAGGCGTAAGGGAAAACGGCGGACAATACACTCACGCCGCTATGTGGTATCTTATCGCGCTTGCAGAGATCGGAAAACAAGACGAAGCGTTTGAACTTTTTCAAATGATAAATCCCGTAGAAAAATGCAGAAACGAAAAAAACAACGCGAAATATGCGTGCGAACCGTACGTTTTATGCGGCGACGTTTATTCGAACGAAGATAATTACGGTCACGGCGGTTGGAGTTGGTATACCGGCAGCGCGGCGTGGGCGTATAAACTCGTCACGGAGTATTTTTTCGGATTGAAACGTCGGGGAAAAAGGTTGTTTATAGAACCTAAACTGCCGAAAAAACTCGTCGGTTCCGTTGTCGTTTATCGGTACGAAAACAGTGAATACGCGATAGAATACCGCGTCGGATTGCTGCCGAAAATTATCGTCGACGGAGAAGAGCGCGATTCGATAGAACTTACGAAAAACGTCCGGAAAAGCGTGGTTGCGGAAATAGAATTCTAAAAAAAAATTTATTGACATTCTTTGTAAAACAATGGAAAATCGATAAAATCGTCGCTCGGCAAACTTTCCGTTGACTTTTACGGATATGCGAACTATAATAAAAAATGATATGGATTTATTTGAGGACAATCGTAATTCTGCCAAACCGCTTGCCGAGCGAATGAGATGCACCGGGATAGAAGAATTTATCGGGCAAAAACATCTCGTAGGAGAAGGCTGTCTGCTCAGAAGAGCAATAAAAGCGGATAGGGTGGGAAGTTGCATTTTTTACGGTCCGCCCGGCACGGGAAAAACCACGCTTGCAAATATTATTGCGAATACAACCCATTCGGAATACGTTTATCTCAATGCGGTTTCGAGCGGTGTGGCAGACGCTAAAAAAGTAATCGAGGACGCAAAAAAAAGACTGGAATACAGTGGAAAAAAGACGTACCTTCTTCTTGACGAATGTCATCGATGGAACAAGGCGCAGTCGGACAGCGTTCTCGGCGCGATTGAAAAAGGGGAAATAATTTTTATAGGAAGCACGACGGAAAACCCGTTCGTCAGTATGACGCGCGCAATCGTAAGTCGTTGCAGAATTTTCGAGTTTAGGCCACTCACGGAAGACGATATAAAAATCGGACTAAAAAGGGCGTTGTCGGACGAGTACAACGGACTGGGGTCTTATTCCGTCGATTTGGACGAAAAAGCGCTTAATTATTTTTGTTCTGCCGCAAACGGAGATATGCGAGCGGCATTGAATTCTTTGGAAATAGCCGTACTTAGTACTCCGTCGGATAAAACCGGAACGGTGCGTATTACCGCGGAAATTGCCGCGCAATCCGTTCAAAGACCGATAATCAGCATAGACGAAAGCCAATATTACGATATGTTGAGCGGTTTTTGCAAATCTCTGCGCGGAAGTTGTCCGGACGCGGCGATTTTTTACGCTATGCGATTGATAGGCGCAGGTTGCGACCCGTTACTTTTGTTCCGCAGACTGATCGTTCATTCCGCCGAAGACGTCGGACTTGCCGACCCATACGCCCTGACGATTTCCGTTTCGGCAATGACGGCATTCGAAAAAATAGGATTACCCGAAGGGTTGATACCCTTAACCGAAGCGATAATTTACGTTTGTAAAGCGCCGAAGTCGGACAGCGTGGTAAAAGCGATGGAAGAAGCACAGGCCTTTGCGGAGGAAGGACACGACGACGTGCCGTATTATTTAAAAGACAAAAATTTCAAACTCGATAAACCGGTCGGATACAAGTATCCGCACGATTACGGCGGTTACGTCGAGCAGCAATATTTACCGACGGATATAAAGGATAAGGTTTTTTACGTACCGTCAAACAACGGCGACGAGAAATTTTATCACGGAGTATGGAACCGTAAGGGAGATATAAAATGATTAAAATAGAGCATTTAACGAAGTCGTACGCGGGAAGCGACGTTAAAGCGGTGGAAGATCTTAGTTTTACCGCAGAAGACGGACAGATAGTCGGTTTCGTCGGTCCGAACGGCGCAGGTAAGAGCACGACGATAAAGTGTCTTACGGGTATTTTGCCGTTTTCCGAAGGGAAAATAACGGTTGACGGTTTTGATATTCGTTCTCAGGCGGTCGAAGCGAAAAAACGTATCGCTTTCGTTGCGGACGAGAACATTTTGTACAATGGTCTTACCGGCAATCAGTACGTAAATATGATAGCGTCGATTTTCGGCGTTTCCGAGTCGGATAAAAACGAAAGAACCGCGCGTTATGCCGAATTATTCGATATGACGGATAAACTCGGAGAAAAAATCGGGTCATATTCGCACGGAATGAAACAAAAAATAAGCATTATCGCAGGGCTGGTTCACGAACCCGGGGTATGGGTGCTTGACGAACCTATGACCGGACTCGATCCGAAAGCGAGTTTCGAACTTAAAAAACTGATGAAAGAACACGCCGAAAAAGGCAATACTGTTTTGTTTTCTTCACACGTTCTGGAAGTCGTGGAAAAACTATGCGATAAAGTCGTAATCATTAACAAGGGACGTATCGTTACCGAATGTTCCGCGGAAGAAATACACGAAAAGAGCGCGAATACTTCGCTGGAAGAACTTTTCCTAAAAATTACGGGAGCGAACAGTGAAAACGTTTAGTTTTGCGCATTACAAAGTTTTGCTGAAAGTTTTTTTCTCAAACGTATTTTTCTCAAACAGAAAAAAGAAAAGTAAGTCCGAAACGCTTTCGCTTGCCGGAGTAGGTAAGGAAAAAGCAAGAGCGAAAAAAGTTTTCGGCGCGATATTGACGGCGATTTTGTCGGTACTGTTCGTTGCGTACCTGGTGGTAATGGTTGCGTCGCTTACGAAAATAGCGGTTTCCGACGGGAAATTTCCTATTTTTACTTACGCGATAATCGGAATAGGGCAACTGTTTATCCTGTTTCTCGGTATGGGAACTACGTTCAATTTGTTGTATTTCAGCGAAGACAACGAACTTCTTGCGTCGCTTCCCGTGTCGGGAGCAACGGTTTTTATGGCTAAATTCACCGTTTCGTACGTGTCACAGTTATTGATTTCCGTTTGTCTGCTTTTGCCGACGACGATTGCCTGCGGAGTAGCCGCAAACTATTTCGGATATGCCGTACCGACGTCTTTTTACGTTCTTTCGGTGTTTACGCCTTTCGTTGCGCCGCTTTTACCGTTGCTTGCCGTCACGATCGTATCCATACCCGTAATGTATCTCGTATCTTTCGTGAAGAACAGGGATTTAATGAAGAATTTACTGTCCGTTGCGGTTTCGCTCGGTTTTATGGCGTTGTATTTCGTTTTTGTATTTTCGTCGAGCAACATGGGCGACGAAGAAATTACCGTTTTGCCTGCCGCGATAGTCGGTATCGGCCGTTTTGCGATTTTCAATTATAACTGGGTGGAAGCGATGCTCGGAAACGATATCGCGCTTAACGTATTGTTGTACCTTATTATAATAGTTGCGGCGCTTGCTTTGATTTTCGTGCTCAGCGCGTTGACGTATAAAAAAGCGGTATCTTTTTCTTTGGAAAAGGGAACGAACACTCTTAGAAAACGCTTTGGCGGAGAGAAAAAAACGGACGGACGAAAGACAGGCAATCGTTCTTACGGATTCAGGAAAGCGCTGTTTATTAAGGATTTGAAAACGCTGATTTCCGAACCCACGCTGCTGCTGTCGTTGGTAATGGGCGTGGTGCTCGTTCCGGTATTTACCGTCGTTTCGTGCAAATTCCTGTTTTCCGGCATAGAATCCGGACCGTACTCGAAAGATTTGTTCAGTCTGGGGTTCGTAACGTATTTTGTGTTTATAATGCTCGGAAGTTCGAATTATATGTCGTTAATCGGCGTAAGTCTGGAAGGAAAGAATATATCGCTTATTAAGTCGCTGCCGATTTTATGCAAAGATTTAATTCGCGGAAAACTGACGGTGTCTAATCTGTACTGCGCGGTGGTTTCTTTAGAAGCGTTCGTTGCGTTTGCCGTTGCAAGCGAATCGAAATTCGGGCCGCTTTTCGGGTTTATAGCAGGATTGCTCCTGTTCGTCGGCGGGTTCGGCTCGTCGTGTTACGGCTTGTATTGCGACCTTAAAAAGCCTAATTTCAAATGGGGCAATATGACGGAACTGACGAAAAATAACAAAAAAATGCTGTCGAGAGTTATCGCAAATATCGGTTTCGGATTTTTGTTTTTGATCGCGGCAATCGTGGTTGCAATCGTTTTCGAAGACAAACCCGTCGTTGCGTACGGAATATTTTTTGCTTTGCTTGCGGCGGTGTGCGTTTCTTACGCTGCGATATGGTATAATAAATTACGAAAGAACAAAGACGAACTTTTCGACGCGATCGAATGTTAGTTAAGGAGATAACGAATGAGAAAAATGGCTTTGGACGTGGGAACGGTGCGTATAGGGATAGCGACCAGCGACCCTATGGGTATAATCGCGTCGGGGTACGAAACTTATACCAGAACCGGTAACGTCGAACGCGATATGAAATACATAGCGCAACTTGCCGAAAGCAAAGGGTGCGATACGTTCGTAATCGGACTTCCGCTTAATATGGACGGAACGGAAGGAGAAAAGGTGCTTGAGATCAGGGCTTTTGCCGAAGAATTGTCCAAATACAGTCCGCTGAAAATTGCGTTTCAGGACGAAAGATGGAGCACGGTAAGCGCGGAAAAGATGCTTATTCAGAGTTCCGTCAGAAGAGAAAAAAGAAAGAAAGTTATCGATAAGGTTGCGGCAACCATAATTCTGCAAACTTATCTTGACCGAATAAACTAAAAAAACACAAAAGGAGAGAACCGAAAATGGTTGACGAAAGAAAAGACGACGTAACAATCGATGAAAACGACGAACTCATTACGATGACGTTCGACGACGGAACAAGCGAGAATTTTTATAATCTCGCAGAACTCGATTACGAGGGCAAATGGTATATGTATCTCGAACCCGTAGATCCCCCGGAAGACTACGAAGAAGGCGACGTTTATATCTACGAAGAAGCGGAAGACGACAACGGCGAAGAAATTCTTCTCCCGGTAGAAGACAAAGACCTGCTCGAGGTTCTTATCAAACTGCTTAACGACGAGTTGGACGCAAAATAACGCGCCCGGAGTTCTTTACGGCTGTATAAAAGCGATTTTAACTGTCTTTTATACAGCCGTGAACCGAAAAAATCGATAAAATTTGTAAAATACGGCAAAAAATAATTGCATTGACCGTAAAGTTATGATAATATATTGACGAAATTACGAACCGATACGGAGAAAGGATTGTTGCCGCTACGCGGATTGCCCCTTTTTATGATGGTCGGGGAGATATAAACAAGGAGGTTTTTTAATATGTCTGTAATTTCAATGAAACAACTTTTGGAAGCGGGCGTACATTTCGGTCACCAAACCACCAAATGGAACCCTAAAATGAAGAAGTATATCTTCGATTCTCGTAACGGCGTTCATATCATCAACCTTGAACAAACCGTAGAAGCGCTCGAAAGCGCGTACGCGTTCATAAGAGATATCGCCGCAAGCGGAAAGTCCATTCTTTTCGTAGGAAAGAAGAAACAAGCGAAAGAAGCGATTCAACAGGAAGCGCAACGTTGCGGACAGTTCTATATGTGCCAAAGATGGCTCGGCGGAACGCTCACCAACTTCTCGACCATTCGTACTAGAATCGACAAACTCAACAAACTCAATCAGATGGAAGCGATCGGAGAATTCGATCTTCTTCCCAAGAAAGAAGTTATCAAACTTAAAGCGGAACGCGACGTTCTCGAAAATAACCTCGGCGGTATCAAGAATATGAGAGAACTTCCCGGCGCGTTGTTCGTAGTAGACCTCAGAGTAGAACACCTTGCGGTTAAAGAAGCGAACAGCCTCGGAATTCCGATCGTTGCTCTCGTAGACACGAACTGCGACCCCGAAGAAGTAACGTATCCTATCCCCGGCAACGACGACGCTATCAGAGCGATTAAACTTATCGCAAGCGTAATCGCGAACGCTGTAATCGAAGCGAAAGAAGGAAAACAAGAAAGCAAAGAAGCGGCGGCTGAAGAAGTTATCGCCGAAAAAGCGGAAGATGCCGCTATAACCGAATAATAAAGTTAATATCCGGAGGTATTTTATTATGGCATTTACAGCAAAAGACGTACAGGCTTTGAGAGAGAAGACCGGCGTAGGAATGATGGATTGCAAAAAAGCGTTGGTTGCTACCGACGGCGATATGGAAAAAGCAATTGAATTTTTGAGAGAAAAGGGAATTGCTACCGCCGTTAAGCGCGCAGGCAAAATCGCAAGCGAAGGTATCGTAGAAACCTACGTTCATATGAACGGTAAAATCGGCGTTATGGTCGAAGTAAACTGTGAAACCGACTTCGTAGCGAACAGTGAAAAGTTCCACGAACTCGCGCACGACATCGCGCTTCAGATTGCCGCGGCAAAACCCCTTTACGTAACGAAGGAAGAAGTTCCCGCAGCGGAAGTAGAACACGAAAAAGAAATTCTTAAAGCGCAAGCGCTTAACGAAGGCAAACCCGCCGCTATCGTTGACAGAATGGTAGAAGGCAGAGTACAAAAATTCTATAAGGAAGTTTGCTTGCTCGAACAAGAATTCGTTAAAGATCCTTCCAAGACCATCGGTCAACTTGTTACCGAAGCGGTTGGTTCTATCGGAGAGAAAATCAACGTAAGAAGATTTGCCAGATTTGAAATGGGCGAAGGACTTGAAAAGAAGTCCGAAAACTTCGCGGACGAAATCAGCGCGGAAGTTGCTAAGGCTCAGGCAAACGTTGCGAAATAAGTTAAATGACAAAAAGGAATGTCGTGTTTGTCGACATTCTTTTTTTATACGGAGTTTCCGTCAATAATATAAGAAAGGAGTAAATTTATATGGCAATCAAATATAAACGCGCACTTATCAAACTAAGCGGCGAGGCTCTTGCCGGGGACAACGGTTTCGGAATCGATCAGGACGCGGTCGCAAACGTAGTCGGACAGATTAAAGAAGTCGTAGCGCAAGGAGTGCAGGTCGGCATAGTCGTCGGCGGCGGAAACTTTTGGAGAGGAAGACAGGGCACCGATATGGACAGAACGACTGCCGATCATATGGGAATGCTTGCTACCGTAATAAACGCTCTTGCTTTGCAGGACGCTTTGGAAAAACAAGGCGTGCAGACCAGAGTTCAAACTGCACTTACGATTACGAGAGTTGCCGAACCTTATATACTCAGAAAGGCGATAAGGCATTTTGAAAAGGGCAGAGTGGTTATTTTTGCCTGCGGCACGGGTAACCCTTATTTTTCCACTGATACAGGAGCGGCTCTCAGAGCGGCGGAAATTCAGGCGGACGTACTGATGATGGCGAAAAATATCGACGGAATATACGACAGCGACCCGAAGAAAAATCCCGACGCAAAGAAATACGACGATATTACCTATATCGACTATATCAAGGAAGGACTTTCCGCTATGGATACGACGGCGGTCAGTTTGTGTATGGATAACGGCATTAACATCGTCGCGTTCGGACTTAACGAGAAAGACAGCATAATCAGAGTTCTTAACGGCGAAAAAATAGGTACGACCATTCACGCATAGCGTTCGTTTTCCCTAAACGACCTTTGACGCGAGTTAAATTCTTCGGAAACTATTGAAATGACTCGCATTTTATGGTATATTAGTATCAAAGAAAAAAATGAGAGGTAACAATTTATGGCTTACGATATAATGGAACTGGAACTTATCTTTGACGATCTTAACGAAAGAATGAAAAAATCCGTCGCAAGTTACGTCGGAGAACTCAGCAATATGCGCGCCGGAAGAGCGAACGTTCATATTTTGGACGGAGTTACCGTCGATTACTACGGAGTGGAAACCCCCCTTAATCAGGTAGGCAACATTACCGTACCCGAAGCGCGTATTCTTATGATCACCGTTTGGGATAGCAGTATGCTTAAAAAGGTTGAAAAAGCGATTATCGACGCAAATATCGGCATTACGCCCAACAACGACGGAAAGAATATCAGACTTATCTTCCCCGAACCGACCGAAGAAAGAAGAAAAGCGCTTGTTAAAGAAGTAAAAACCAAAGGAGAAGCGTGCAAAGTCGCTATAAGAAACATTCGCAGAGATTCCATAGCGGAAATTAAGGCTTTGGAAAAGAGCAAGACGATAACCGAAGATATGGAAAAGAACTGCGAAGCGGACGTTGAAAAAGCGGTTTCCGAAAAAATAACGGAAATCGAAAAGATTGCCGCAGAAAAGGAACAGGATATACTGAAAGTATAACGATGAAACACCTTGCCGTAATAATGGACGGAAACGGCAGATATGCCGAATTAAAGGGGTTTGAAAGAAGCAAAGGACACGAAGCGGGAGCAATTGCTTTTGAAAAGGCTTGCCGTGATTTTGCTACGTTGCCTTTGGACGTTCTTACCGTATACGCATTCAGTACCGAGAACAATTCAAGACCGAAAGAAGAAGTAAGCAATATCCTTAGCGTTATTGCTTACTTTTTAGAAAAAAGAATTTATCCGTTTGCTGCGGAAAATGGTATAAACGTCCGTTTTATCGGAAAAATCGACGATTTGCCGCAAAATTTAAAAAAAACTATATCGATTGCGCCTGTGTTTGAAAAAGGAAAAACCATCGTAATTGCCATAAATTACGGCGGAACGGACGAGATTTGCAGGGCGTTCAAAAAAATGTCGGAAAATAAGTCGGATTTTACGCCCGAAAATTTGATAAACAGTTTGGATACGGCAGGTTTGCCGTTGCCGGAAGCGGTGCTCAGGTACGGCGGTTATAAGCGGTTAAGTAATTTTATGCCCGTACAAACGGTTTACTCGGAATTGTTTTTTACTGATAAATACTGGCCGGAGTACGAGAGAGAAGATTTTTGTAAAGTAATAAACGATTTTGAAAAAATCAAACGAAATTTCGGAGGATTAAATGCTTAAAAGAACTATTACGGGAGTTGTGATGGCAGGATTTTTATTTCTTGTCGTTTATCTTACGAGTTTTTCACATTTTGTTTTCGACGGGCTCGTTTTAGTCGTCGGGGCGATTGCCGCTTGGGAAATTTACGTTGCGGTAAAAAAAGGCGGAGTGGTTAAACCCGTTGATAACGTACCGGAACAAATGGTTGAGCCGAAAACTTACAATATAAGTTTGATTTCGATGATTATATCCGTAGTAACGATCTATCCGCTTTGCTATTTCTTCGGATACAAGGGATTGTTCTTCAGTTTTATTATCTCGTTGCTCGTTGCGTTCGTTATATTTATCTTCGATCAAAACAAATCGTTTAACGATTTTGCCGTGAACTGTTTTGCGTTGATTTATCCGATGACGTTGCTTGGCGTAATTTTCGTTATGAACAACGAATACGGAATGATACCCGTACTTCTTGCGGTAGGGATAAGTACGGTCAGCGACGCCGCCGCGTATTTTATCGGTTCGGCGCTCGGCAAGAAAAAAATTTTCCCGAAAATCAGCCCGAAAAAAACTTACGCAGGATTTTTCGGCGGAATTTTGGGCGGTGCATTAGGAGGAATAATCGTTTATCTTATTTTCGAACTTGCTTCTTTTCCGACTCACGTTATTTTTACCTTTACCGGATTGTTTAACGGTAAGAAATGGGCGGCGATTATTCTTTACGCGGTAGTCGGCGGAATAATGGCTGTTTTCTCGGAAATAGGCGACCTTGCGGCTAGCAGGGTCAAACGTCAACTCGGAATAAAGGACTACGGCAAAATACTCGGTTCTCACGGAGGAATAATGGACAGAATCGACTCGATACTGTTTACTGCGTCCGCAATGGCAATTATTATGGAGATTATAGCGGTATGCACGAGATAAAGCGCATTGCCGTTTTGGGGTGTACCGGCTCGATAGGTACGACCGCAATGAATATAATTCACAACAATCCGAACCGTTTTAAGGCGGTTTTTTTGGCGAATAATACGAACGAACAAGAACTGGTAAGACTAGGAAAAGAGTTTGGCGTCGATAATTTGTTTTGCAGAGAAACAAAATTTTGCGTAATCGGCGGAAAAGAAGTTTCGTTTGACGAAAACTTGCTTTCTTATCCAGAAACGTATGACGGAGTCGACGTCGTTATTAACGGTATAGCCGGTTTAAGCGGACTTGCTCCGACGGTTGCTGCGATTAACGCAAAAAAAATAGTCGCTACCGCCAACAAAGAAAGCATAGTATGCGCAGGCAATTACATCAACGAACTTTTAGACGCAACGAACGCCGAATTAAGACCGTTGGACAGCGAACATTCCACGGTTTGGCAATGCATTGACAGAAGGGAAAACGTAAAGAAAATTATCCTTACCGCGTCAGGTGGGGCGTTCCGCGATTATTCTGCGGAAATGCTGAAAAAGGCAACCGCACTCAACGCATTAAAGCACCCTAACTGGGTAATGGGAAAAAAAGTTACGGTCGACTGCGCCACTCTCGTCAACAAAGGAATGGAAATAATCGAGGCAAAACGAATTTTCCGTACGGATAAAGTAGACGCGGTTATTCACAGGGAAAGTTTGGTTCATTCTTTGGTCGAGATGAAAGACGGCGCGCTGATTTGCGGCGTGTCAAGTCCCGATATGACTTTGCCTATACAGTATGCTCTTACTTATCCCGAACGGGTCGATACCGGGATTAAAGAACTCGATCTGACAAAAATCGGGTCGTTATCGTTTGAGAAAATCGACGAAGAGCGGTTTCCCGGGTTCGCATTATGCAAGAAAGCGGCAGATTACGGCGACTTCGCAGGTACAGTACTTGCCGCTGCGGACGAAACCGCAGTTGAATTATTCCTTAAAAACGCCGTAGATTTTTACGGAATTTCGAGTTGTATCGAAAACGCCTTGCAAAAGTTCGGTTTGACGGGTACAATAGACAGTATCGAAGAAGTGTACCGCATACAAAAAGAAGTGCGAGAATATACTTTGAAAAGTATCGGAGAGATTTAATGCTGATTTGCGCGACGTTTGCCGAAGTAATGACGACGATAGGCTATGTATTGATAGCCGTGCTTTGCCTTATGGCAATGGTCGTTATTCACGAGTTCGGTCATTATATTGCAGGAAAAATTCTCGGATTTAAGATTAACGAATTCGCAATAGGTTTCGGCCCAAGAATTTTGAAAATCACGAATAAGAAAAACGGAGAAATCTTTTCGATAAGACCTTTCCCTTTGGGCGGATTTTGTCAATTCGAAGGGGAAGACGACGAACTCGACGGCGAAACGAACCCTGCCGCTTTTAACAATCAAAAGCCTTGGAAACGCCTTATCGTGCTTTTTAACGGCGCATTTTTTAACTTTTTAAGCGCAATAATTCTGATTACGCTCGTTTTTACCTTTTACGGACAAATTTTACCGGTCGTCGGTAAAGTATACGAAGAAAGTTATATCGGAAAGAACGAACTTTTGCGTGAAGGCGACGTAATTTTATCCGTAAACGGCAGACAAGTCAATATCCTTATGCAAGACGATTTGCAGGCGGCTTTCAAGAAAGTCGGGGACGACGGCGGAACGTTTACCGTTTTGCGCGACGGTGAAAAAATAAAAATCGACGTTAAAAGAAGTACGGTTTTCGTCAGAGAAACCGACGAAGACGGTAACGAAACCATAAAAATCGGCGAAGACGGAAATCCGGTTACGGAAACCGCTTTCGGTTTCGCGGTGGGGCTTGCTTATGTTAAGATCGACTTTTTCAGCGCGTTAGGAAGGTCTTTCGGGTACTGCTTCTTTATGGTTCACCGTATACTGTGGTCGTTCGTGCAACTGATCACGGGGGCGCTAAGTTTCAGACAAAACGCAGGCGGACCGATAACCATTATAAAAACGATGAGCAACGCGGTGAAGAGCGGGCCGGGAATTCTTTGCTACGTCGTGTGTATAATCAGCGCAAACTTAGCGGTAATGAATCTTTTGCCGTTGCCTGCGCTCGACGGGTCGAGAATGGTATTTACGATTATCGAATGGATTCGTAAAAAACCCGTCAGCCGTAAGGTTGAAGCAACGATCCACACGGTGGGAATCGTAATACTTTTTGCCATAGCGATACTTGCCGATATATTTCAATTTTTGTCATGAAAAAAATTATTAACGTAGGAAACGTGGTTTTAGGTGCGGGAAAACCCGTCATACAATCGATGACGAATACGCTTACGACAGACGTCGAAAGCACTGTTTGTCAAATTGAAAAACTCGTGAAAGCGGGAGCGGAACTCGTTCGCGTATCCGTTCCGGACGAACGAAGCGCGGCAGCCGTTAAAGAAATCGCGCTTAGATCAGGCGTTCCGATAATTGCCGATATACATTATTCGGCAAAACCTGCGCTTATAGCGATAGAAAACGGTGCAAAGAAGATAAGAATTAACCCCGGTAATATGTCAAAAAACGACGTTTCCGAAGTCGTCAGGAAATGTATCGAGTACGACGTTCCGATCAGAGTCGGTGTGAACAAAGGCTCGCTCGTCGGGGATAAATCGCCGTCGGCGCTTGCAAATAAAGCGATAGAATACGCAAAAATCATCGAAGACGAGGGGTTCGATAAAATAGTGCTTGCCGTAAAGAGCAGCGACGTGAGAGAAACCGTCGAAGCGTATAGAATTCTCGATAAGTTATGCGATTATCCTTTGCACGTAGGTCTTACGGAATCTGGAACGGAACGAAGCGGAACGCTTAAATCCGCCGTTGCGATAGGCGCGCTGCTTCTTGACGGGATAGGCGACACGATCAGGGTAAGCCTTGCGACCGATCCGGTTAAGGAAGTTTACGCTGCAAAAAAAATCTTACGTGCGGTCGGCATAGACAAAAATTACGTCGAAGTAATCGCTTGTCCTACTTGCGCAAGAACCAAAATCGACGTTTCCGGACTTGCCGAAAGGATCGAAACAATTACCGCAAATTTTTCTATACCGCTCAAAATTGCGGTTATGGGTTGCACGGTAAACGGTATAGGGGAGTCCAAAGGGGCGGATTTCGGAGTTGCGGGCGGCGCAGGGAAAAGCGTTTTGTTTAAGGACGGCGTTATTTTGAAAACCGTAGACAACGAAGAAATCGAGAACGAGATAATAGAATTGATTAAGGAAAAAACAAATGGATAACGAGTTTTGTCGCGCGCTTAACGAAAAACTTAACCCGGAAGAAAGGATATTCAAATTCAAATCCGCCGAATTGTCGGGGAGTATTCTTACCGTCGTTTTTCTCGTCAGAAGCACCGACTACGATAAGTTTCTGGACGAGAGATTAAAGAAAAAAGTAAACGATATCGCTTCGTCGATCGTTCCCGAAGATATCGGCGTTATCGTAAGATTTTCCAAAGCGTTTGCCGACGATACCTCGGTGCAGAATAAAATTATAGAATACGTTTTTCGCGAGCATAAATCTGTGTATCCTATTTTTGCCGCCGCCAAGTATAACTTCGAGTCGGAAGGCGACTTTTGCACCATTACGATAACTTTGGAAAAATACGTGTGCGAGTACGCAAAAGGAATAAATCTTGCCGAGTCGCTTAAAGAGTATCTCGATACCGAATTCGTCGAGGAGATCGAAGTATCGTTTATTGAAACACCGAACAGCGAAACGAAAGAAGTCGTGCCCGAAAAGTTTTACGTGCCGACGGTTAGAATTATAGACGCAAAACCCGTTAAAGTTTACGCAAAAGGGTCAATAAATCAACCGAAATACATACTTGACGTGGTCGAAAAAAACAAAGAAGACACGGGACTTACTCTGTGCGGAGTAATAAGCGACATAAGAAGCAGAGTTATTTCGAAACCGACGGCAAAAATTAAAGAAAAAGAGTTGTTTACTTTTTTACTCAACGATACCACCGCTTCGGTTAAGTGTAAGTTTTTTGCAAATCCGAGAAAAGATTTTTCCTGGAGCGACGTTTTCGTCGACAACGCAAAACTCATTATGGGCGGAAACTTTAAGTACGATACTTTCGACAACAGGTTTTGTTTTATGGCAAGCGCGGTTGCGGAAGCGGAGATCGATTTTTCTTCGATAAACGTCGAGAGCAATTTTAACGTCGATTACGGAAGATATATGTACGTTAATCCCGAACCGTATAACGACGTCGCGCAAAACAATATGTTTGAAGTCGATTTGACGGATTTGGATAAGTTTAAGAATACCACGTTCGTAGCGTTTGACTTAGAAACGACCGGACTGAACGTGGATAGCGACGAAATTATCGAACTTGCGGCGATAAAGATCATTGACGGGCATTTTACGGAGAAGTTTTCTACGTTCGTAAAACCGTCCGACCATATTTCCGCAAAAATAACGAGCATAACGGGGATTGACGACGATATGGTAGCGGACGCACCCTTGCCCAAACAGGTTATTCCCGATTTTTATCGTTTTGCGAAAGGATGCATACTCGTCGGGCATAATATTGCCGGTTACGATATTCCTTTGCTTAACACTCAGGCGAGAAAAGTTAAGTACAAATTCGACAACGATTTTATCGATACTTTGCCGCTTGCTAAAGAAAAACTGAGAATGAGCAAATATAAACTCGGCGACGTGTGCGAAAAACTGGACGTTCCGCTTATTGACGCCCACAGGGCGATTAACGACGTTGCGGCGAACGCGAAAGTTTTTCTCAAACTTATGAATATGAAGAAAAAAGACTAGACAAAAAGGGAATAATATGTTAGTATAAATATACTTGAATAGATAAATCTATGAAAGTGGTCGAGAGTTCGGCCACTTTCTTGATTAAAAGGGATAAACGCGGCGATTTATTGCCGAAAAGGAGATTGTAATGAGCAACGAGATAGAAGTTACCGCGCACGAACTTGCCCTTCCGATAATCGAAGAACTCGGTTACGAACTGGTAGAAACTCGTTATACAAAATCGAACGGCGAAAACAACCTGACTTTTTACATTTATAAGAAAGGCGGGATAATGATCGACGATTGCGAAAAAGTTTCTAAGGCAATCGATCAGGTTATGGACGACAACGACGTTTCGCACGGAGAGTTTTATTATCTTAACGTTTCTTCGCTCGGTCTTGACAGACCCGTCGTTACCGACGACGATTATCGTCGAAGCGTCGATACCGATTTAGAGTTAATCTTTGCCGACGGAACGGAGAAGAAAAAGAAAAAAACGCACGGCGTGCTCCTTTCTTTCGACGAAGAAACCGTTACGATTAACGAAAAAGGTAAAAAAGTAACTTACAAAAAAGAAAATTTGGCTACGGTCAGACCGTACCTTAACTTCAAATAAAAATTATTTCCGCTACATCAAGGAGGAACTTATCAAAAATGTTTAACAGAGAATTTTTCTTGGCTCTCGACCAACTGGAAAAAGAGAAAAAACTCAACAAAGAAATGCTTATTTCTTCTATCGAAGCGGGTCTTGCTTCCGCTTACAAAAAGGAAATGGGAGAAAGCCGTGCGGTGAGCGCGAAACTTAACGAAGAAACCGGAAAAGTGGAGTTTTACGCATATCAGGTCGTTGTCGACGGCGAACCGCAGGAAGACAATCAACTTTCTCTCGAAGAAGCGCAAGACATTAAAAAAGACGCAAAAGTAGGCGATATTATCGGAGAAGATATTACTCCGGTAGAACTCAGCCGTATTGCCGCTCAAACCGCAAAACAAGTTATTATGCAAAGAATAAACGAGGCGGTGAGAAAACAGGTTGCCGACGAAATGAACGATAAAGCGGGAGAACTCGTTACCGCAATTATCCGGAGAATAGAAAACAACACGGTATACCTAGAAATCACTAATTCGCAAATGGAAGGAATTATGTCGCTCAGCGACCAGGTTTACGGCGAAAAATACAACGTAGGCGATATAATTAAAGTATACGTAAAGAAACTTCGCGAAAATACGCGCGGCGGAACGCAGGTTATCGTAAGCAGAAGTTGTGCCGGATTCGTTAAAAAACTTTTTGAAATCGAAGTTCCCGAACTTCGTATCGGACTCGTTAAAGTTAAGAACATCGTGAGAGAAGCCGGCAACAGAACCAAAATGGCTGTTTATTCCGACGATCCGAATATCGACGCGCTTTCCGCTTGTATCGGTATGAAAGGCGAAAGAGTAAACAATATCGTAAGAGAACTCAACGGTGAAAAAATCGATATAATACTGTATACGTCCAACGTCGAAGAATATATTATTCGTTGTCTTAATCCTCTTAAGAGCGTAATCAGTATCAAAATCGACGAAGAAGCGAAACGCGCGCAGGTAGTCGTTGCGGACGATAAACTTTCTCTTGCCATAGGCAGAGGCGGAATGAACGCTAAACTCGCCGCAAGACTGACGGGACTTAAACTCGATATCAAATCGTTCAGTTCCGTAACCGAAGGAGCGGAAGACGGTGAAGCAAGATAAAATAAAGTCCGTTCCCTTAAGAATGTGCATCGTTTGCAAAAGAATGATTCCGAAAAAGGAACTTCTTCGTATCGTATGCGACAAAGAAGGGAACGTATGTATCGACACGACGAACAGAGCGAACGGTCGGGGCGCGTACGTATGTACGCAACCCGAATGCGTTGTTGCTTGCGTGAAGAAACGGATCCTGAACAGGGCATTCAAACGAGAACTTCCCGAAGAAGTGTACAAAGCGATTTCGGAGGAATATGAAAAATCGTATCGTCAATAGTTACGTCGGGTACGCGATAAAGTCGCGGAACGTCCTTTTCGGAGTAGACAACATTGTGGGAAAGAAACTTTCATACGTTGTTTTGTACGACGAGAAAATCGGAAAAAGCAGTCTGGATAAACTTGCGGTTTATATAGACAAAAAGCAGATAAAAGGGTTCTGCGTGAACGTCGAAGATTATTATCCCGATAGAAACTGTAAAGCGATCGGAATAACCGAAAAAAATCTTGCGGCTGCAATCATCAAAGAAATGGAGGAGAGCGATAAATGAGTGATAACAAATCTGCGGCATCAAGCCACGACAGAGCGAATATCGGAAAAACAATCGCCGAAAGAGAAGAAAGAGTTAAGTCGGTAAACGAAAAAGTCAGAGCGAGCCTTATTGCTTTGGACGCTTTGCGCAATGCGCTTACCGCAAGTAAAAAATCTTTCATCGGTAAAATAGAAGAAGAAAAAATTAAAGCGCTGGCAAAAGAAGAAGCGCTTAAAATAGAAAAAGAACAAGCGGCAAAGGCGGAGCAAGCCAAAGCCGAAGCGACGGCAAAAGTTGCGGAAAACGTAGCCGCGGCTACAGAAAGACCCGAACAAAAGAAAGAACCCGTTGCGGAAGAAAAGCCCGATTTAGGTTCTATGCCCGGGTTTACGGTGGACGATTTTAAGAAAACCGCGCCGAAGCCGAAGAGCAATTATACGGTAGTAAAAACGTATGAAAAACCGCAGGCGACTCAGCCGAAGCAACAAGACGACGGTTTCGGTAAGAAAAAGCCCATGGTTACTACCGACAAAACGAAAAAACGTTTTGAAGAAAAGAAACCGCTTAATAAAAAAGAGCGTATCAAAAAAGGTTACGAGCAGAACCATTCGAGCGTCGAATACGACGAACTCAGCGGCGAAATTATGAAAGTAAGAGTTCGTAAGTCCGGCGATCGCGACAAAAAGAAGAACACCGCACCCGCGGTACAAATGGTTATTACCCACGCCGTAATCGATACCGAAAATCTTACGATTAAGCAACTCAGCGAAAAGATCGGTAAAAGCGCACCCGAAATCATTAAGAAACTGTTCATCGAACTCGGAATGAGCAAGACGATTAACGACAATATCGATTTCGACACGGCAGAACTTATTGCCGCGGCGTTTAATATCACGCTCGAACTTAAACTTGAACAAACGAGCGAAGAAAAACTCATATCGATACACAACGATACTTCGGGCGACGATCCGTCCGAACTCGTTACGCGTCCGCCGGTCGTTACCATTATGGGACACGTCGACCACGGTAAAACGTCGATTTTGGACTATATAAGAAAAGCGAACGTCGCTTTGGGCGAAGCGGGGGGTATAACTCAGCATATCGGCGCGTACACGATTAACGTTCCTTACGAGGGAGAACAAAAACAAATCACGTTTTTGGATACTCCGGGACACGAAGCGTTTACTTCGATGAGAGCGCGCGGCGCGAACGTAACCGATATAGTAGTAATCGTAGTTGCCGCCGACGACGGTATAATGCCGCAAACCGTAGAAGCGATCAACCACGCAAAAGCGGCGAAAGTTCCGATTATCGTTGCAATCAATAAGATGGACAAAGTCGGAGCAAACCCTGACAGAGTTCTGCAACAACTTGCCGACAACGGACTCGTTTCCGAAGAATGGATGGGCGATATACCTACCGTAAGGGTAAGTGCGAAAACGGGTATGAACATCGACGTATTGCTTGAAAACATTCTTGCCACGGCGGAAATTTGCGAACTTAAAGCGAACCCGTCAAAGAGTGCGAAAGGTACGATTATCGAAGCGAAACTCGATAAAGGTAAGGGACCCGTCGCTACGGTTCTCGTACAAAACGGTACTCTTAAAGTCGGCGATTATATCGTTGCGGGAACTGCCACGGGTAGAGTCAGAGCGATGTTCGACGACAAGGGCAGACAAGTTTCCGCCGCGCTCCCGAGCACGCCGGTATCCATACTCGGACTGCAAGTCGTTCCTAACGCAGGCGATCAGATGATGGCGGTTAAGGACGAAAGATTGTCCAGAGAAGTTGCGGAAGAACGCAGAGCGAAAGAGAAGATAGAAAAACTCCAGATGAAGAAATCTTCTCTCGAAGACGTGTTCAGAAGAATCGAAGAAGGCAAACTTAAAGATCTTAACATTATACTTAAAGCGGACGTACAGGGAAGCGTGGAAGCGGTTAAACAATCGTTGTTAAAACTCAGCAACGACGAAGTTAAGGTTCACGTTATTCACAGCGGCGTAGGTGCGATTAACGATTCCGACGTTGCTCTTGCGTCGAGCGCAAACGCGTTTATCATCGGATTTAACATTCGTCCCGATCAGAACGCCAGAGCGTCTGCGGAAAAGAGCGGTATCGATATCAGACTTTACAGAGTAATTTACGACGCTATCGACGACGTGGAAAAAGCGATTAAGGGTATGCTTGCGCCTACCTATAAAGAAGTTTATCTCGGCAGAGCGGAAGTCAGACAAATTTACAAAATTTCCAGCGTCGGAACGATTGCCGGTTGTATGGTTAAAGACGGTAAAATTACCCGCAACGCGAAAGTTCGTCTTATAAGGGACGGTGCGGTTATTACCGAAACAGCCATTGCGTCGCTGAGAAGAATGAAAGACGACGTTAAAGAAGTCGTGTCCGGATACGATTGCGGTATCGGTTTGGATAAATACAACGATATACACGTCGACGACGTAATCGAAGCCTACACGATGGAGGAGGAAGCGAGATAATGCCTAAAATGGAGCGCGTAGACGACGAAATCCGTAAAATTCTGAACGATATAATCGCTCACGAAATGAAAGATCCTCGGTTGGATACGCTAATTAACGTTACCGAAGTTCATACCACAAAAGACTTGAAGACCGCTAAGGTTTACGTCAGTATTATGGACAAAGATAAAGTTAAAGGCGCGTTAAAGTCATTGAACAGTGCGTCCGCGTATATGCGCGGACTGCTGTTTGACAGGCTTAAAATTCGACTCGTTCCGCATTTAACTTTTTATATCGATAATTCTTTCGAGCAAGGATATAAAATCGAAGGCATTTTAAAGAAAATGCACGAAGAAGGCGAACTTAAAGAGGAAAAAGAAACCGATGAGTGAGTATTCAAACGTTGTTCAACTGCTAAAAAAAGCGAAAAACGTGGCGATATTTATGCACATTAACCCCGACTGCGACTGCATCGGGTCGGCAATCGCTTTGTGGCGATTTCTAAAAAACGACGGTAAAAACGCAACA
Source organism: uncultured Christensenella sp. (assembly GCA_905210905.1). GTDB lineage: Bacteria > Bacillota > Clostridia > Christensenellales > DTU072 > CAG-1782. The sequence continues at coordinate 21,752 of CAJLYQ010000006.1, forward strand.
TTCTTTTCGCCCGACCTTACGTCGGTCGATATGATTTCGAGAAAATATGCGTTTTTGCCGTTTTTTGATTATTTTAATCGCATCGAAAATCCCGAATTCGATTTGGCTGTCGCGGTTGATACCGGGGACGCGGGAAGAGTGGGAGACGTTGCGTTCAAGAAATTTATAAAAATAAAACAAAACGCAGTTATCGACCATCACGAGATTTTTGAGAATTTTAGCAAAAATGTAATACGAGAACATAATTCTGCAAGTACCACGCAAATACTTTTTAAGATAATGTGCGAATACGATAAGTCGCTTATAGATAAAGATATTGCAACGCTTTTGTATGCAGGACTCGTTACGGATTCGGGCGGTTTCACGTTCGAAAATTGTTCGCCGGAAACTTACAGGACGGCAGCCGATCTAGTTTCTTACGGAATAAATCACAGCGAAATATGTAATCGTTTACTTAAAAGTACGGCAAAAAACGTATTCGATTTAAGGAATAGAATTTTAGCGCAAACCAAGTTTTACGAAAACAGCAGGCTAGGTATAATCGTTTTCAGGCAAATTGACTTTATCGAAACCGGGACTACCGACGCGGATACCGACGGAATTATAAATTTCGTACGCGATGTGGAAGGTGTAGATCTCGCCGTTTCCATTGCCGAAACAGGGGATAAAAAATATAAAGTAAGTTTTCGTTCTACAGAAAAAGTTAACTCCGCATTTTGCGCAAGGTGTTTCGGCGGCGGCGGACACGCTCGTGCCGCAGGGTGCAGAATATACGGATATTTTGAAGACGCGTACAACAAAATTTTGGACGCGATGAAGGAAATGCTTAATAATGATTAACGGTTTCATCAATCTGAATAAACCGAATACGGTATCTTCAAACAAGGCTTTGGGTATACTGAAACACGCTTTAAGAACGCTTGGAATCAAAGAAAAAGTCGGTCACTTCGGTACGCTCGATCCGCTTGCGGAAGGGGTTTTACCCGTTGCGCTCGGAAGGGCGACAAGACTTTTCGATTATTCGCTAGACAAAGTAAAAGTGTACGAAGCCGAGTTTCTTCTCGGAGCGGATTCGCCGAGTTTGGACAAAGGAACGGATATAGAGTATTATCCTTTCGAAATGCCGGGCGAAGATATTATCGAGAGAGCGCTTAATTCGCTTACGGGCGAAGTTATGCAAATTCCGCCTGCTTTCAGCGCAAAATCGGTTGACGGAGTAAGGGCGTATAAACTTGCGAGAAGCGGCGAAGACGTCGTTTTGCAACCTAAGAAAGTTACGATTTATTCGATACGCCTTATTTCTTCGGACAGGGAAAATAAAATCGTTAAAGTCGGAATAGAGTGCGGCGGCGGAACCTACGTAAGGTCGATTGCGAGAGATTTCGGCGCGCTGCTCGGGACGAAATGTATTATGATTTCGCTCGTGCGTACGCAAAGCGGCTTTTTCAGAATAGAAAACGCGCTTTCTCTTGCGGAAGCGGAAAAAAATCCGGAATCTATTTTGGCTAATATAGTAAATTTATCCGATTATTTGTCTTCCTTTCCGAAAACGAGCGTGACAGAAGAAGAAAAAAGAACGTTGCTGAACGGCATTACGATTGATCGTGATTTGAGCGGTCTTACCGCAGTTTTTTGCGGAGAAACGCCTATAGGGATAGGGGAAAACGTCGAGACCGGTAAAATGAAAATTAAAACGTGGTTGCTATGAATAAAAAAGTACTTGCTCTCGGTTTTTTCGATTCTATACATATCGGACACCGTTATTTATTGAACGAGGCGCAAAAAGAAGCCGAAAAAAGACAAGATAACGTGCTTGTCGCTACTTTTGACGATAATTTTTTATCCGCACTCGGAAGAAACGACGAAGAGATTTTTTTATTAAACGAACGACAACGCATACTTTCTTCTTTAGGTTTTAATGAAACGCTGGTTTTACCGTCGAATGAAGAATTTTTATCGGTAAGCAAAAAAGAATTTCTCGATTTTTTGTTTGAAAAAAATCCGTCTGCCATCGTAGTCGGAAAAGATTATCGTTTCGGCAAAAAAGCGGAAGGTGACGTGCTTTATCTGGGCGAATATTGTAAAGAAAAAGGCATATCGGTTATCGTCGTTGATTTGCTGGATTACGGCGGTGAAAAAGTTTCGTCAAGTACGATAAGAAAACTTCTCAAAGAGGGGAACGTGGGTGTTGCGTCCGAGATGCTGGGCGGAAGATTTTTTTACTCCGGTATTGTCAAAAGCGGACGGAAACAGGGCAGATCGATAGGATTTCCGACGGTAAACGTCGATATTCCGAAAAATAAAATCTGTCTGAAGAGCGGAGTGTACGCTACGAAAACCGTCGTATCCGATAAGGAATACGATTCCGTCACAAACGTGGGAGTTCACCCTACGTTCAACGACGAATATTTTAACGTTGAAACGTACGTTATTGACGAAAAAATCGATTTATACGATAAAAACGTAAGGATCGAATTTTACGAATTTTTAAGAGATATCGTTAAATTCGAAGATAAATTTCAACTTGCCAAACAGATAGAAAAAGACGTTGAAAGAGCAAAAGAGGTGTTGTTATGATAAAATTCGGTGTTGCGGGAAACAGTCAGGCTTTTTACGACGAAGGACATAAGCATACGATAGAGGCGGCCCTTTGGTGTAAGCAAAAAGGCATAGACGTATTTGAATATTCTTTCGGTAAAGGCGTCAGAATGACGGAAGAAACCGCAAAAAATATAGGAAAAGCCTTTTCCGTGCAAGGCGTTGAAATTACTGCGCACGCACCTTATTATATAAATTTTGCTAATCCGGACGAAGATAAAATCACCGGCAGCGTAGGATACGTAGTTCAATCTCTCGAAAAAGTTGGTTCTATGGGCGGTTCGAGAGTAGTCGTTCATCCTGCCGCGCAAGGGAAAGCGACGAGGGAAGACGCGGCCGCGCGTACGGAAAATAATTTACGGTTGTTGGCGGAATCGGTTGAAAGATGCGGTTTTTCCGACAAAAAAATATGTCTGGAAACTATGGGAAAACTCGGACAAATCGGTACCGTCGAAGAGATCGTGTCGTTTTGCAAAATCGCGCCGTTTTTCTATCCCTGTATGGATTTCGGACACATCAATGCAAGAACGCAGGGCAGTCTTAAATCCGCCGACGATTACGAAAGGATAATCGATTATATGCTTGATAATCTGCCGGAAGAAAAAGTTAAGTATATGCATATTCATTTCAGCAAAATTATGTACGGAGCGGCGGGCGAGATAAAGCATCTGACTTTCGACGACGACGTTTACGGTCCGGATTTTGAGCCGCTGTGCAAAGTGATTTTGAAGAACGAACTCGAACCCGTGATTATATGCGAATCGGACGGAACTCAGGCGCGTGACGCAGCCATAATGAAAAGTATATATTATTCGCACTTTAATTAGTTTTTTCGCATATAATTTTATATGCAAAAACGTACGATAAAAAAAATAGCGACAATTCTTTTGCTTGTTGCGCTTGTTTCGGGCGCTGTTTTTGCGTGCAATAATGCCTCTAACGTGTTGGCAAAAATCTGTTCGTCCGAAGTCAATGCCAGAATTAACGATATAATAAACCGTTCTAACGACATCGTAATGGCATTGGACGTGTTTTACAAAGATTATTTTACGGTTATGAGCGACGAGGACGGACAAATTACCGCTATTATAGCAAATACGGGTTTAATAAACCAAATGACGCTTATTTGGAATACCGAAATACAAAACAGACTTAATGAAATGCGGCTTCTTAAACTTTCGATGCCGGCAGGCGTTATGACGGGAAGTTCGATTTTGTCACAGTTCGGCGCGGAAATCGACGTAAACGCTCACGTCGTATCAAACTGTGCGATAACGTATAAATCGAAACTTGTTCATTCCGGTATAAACCAAACGCTCCATCAACTCGTTTTGTATACCGAAATAAAGGCGGACGTATCCGTTCCGTTGAGAGCGAAAAACGTCGTTGTGTCGCAGGAAGTGGTTCTTGCGGAAACGCTACTGCCCGGCGCAGTTCCCGACAGTTATCTCATCGGCGACGACAGTTGCGATTATCTCGACTTATTACCGTAAATTTCTTTCTGTAAAACGTGAAAATTAATTTGCGTTAAACTTATGAAATAATGGGTAAAATAAGTTTACAATCCATAAAAAATATGGTATTATCTTTAAGTCAATAAATCATACCCGACGCAAAGATATAATTATCTCCCGAAAACATATTTTATTCTTTGCACAGGGCAAATCGATATTCGTTTAGGAGGAGTAAAAAATGGATACGTTGACTAAATCGGAAGTAATTGCAAAATTTGCGCGCGCAGAAGGCGATACGGGTTCTCCCGAAGTTCAGGTTGCGCTGCTCACACAGAGAATCGAACATCTTAACGATCACCTTTCGACCCACCCGAAGGATCACCATTCCCGTCGCGGTTTGTTGAAAATGATCGGTAAGAGAAGAAACCTTCTCGCTTATCTCAAAGACAAAGACATCGAACGTTACAGAACGCTGATTGCCGCGTTAGGTTTGAGAAAGTAAAAATTTGCTCGCGGGGTTGCTTTTTGGCAATCCCGCATTACTTTTTCGAAAAAGCATTTAGGTAAAAAACCACAAAAATTTATTATAAAGACGTCCGTCGGGTGACGGACAAGGAGGATTTTAGATGAAGGAGAGTAGAATTTTCACAACTACGATCGGCGGAAGAGAAGTCAGCGTCGAAATCGGCGGATACTGCTCGCACAGTAACGGAGAATGTCTTATCAGATGCGGAGACACCGTTGTTTTGACCAACGTTACTATGGCTAAAGCGCCCAGAGACGGTATCGATTTTTTCCCGCTCGGAGTTGATTTTGAAGAAAAAATGTATTCTGTCGGCAAAATTCCCGGCGGATTCAAGAAGAGAGAAGGCAGACCCAGCGATAAGGCTATTCTTACCAGCAGACTTATCGACAGACCTATCAGACCTTTGTTCCCGAAGGGATTGTTTAACGACGTTGCCGTTGTCGCTACCGCACTCAGCGTAGACACCAACATTCCGCCGGAGGTTTTCGGTATGCTCGGCAGCAGCATCGCGCTCAGCGTATCCGATATTCCGTGGAACGGACCTACCGGCAGCGTTATCGTTGGTTACGTTGACGGAGAATACGTTATTAACCCCGACAGCGCGCAGAGAGAAAGAAGCAAACTTCACCTTTCGCTCAGCGGAACGAAAGACGCTGTTATGATGGTTGAAGCCGGTTCGCAGGAAATAAGCGAAGAAGAAATGCTCGGCGCAATCATGTTCGGTCACGAAGAAATCAAAAAAATCGTGGCGTGGATCGAAGAAATCACGAAAGAAGTAGGCAAAGAAAAACTTAACATAGAACTTCGCCACGCTCCGGAAGAACTCGAAACCGCGGTTAAAGAATATTCCGCAGAAAAAATCGCGTCAATTTTCGCTACTTTCGACAGACAAGAAAGAGAAAAAATCGAAGAAGTCGTTACCAACGAAATTATGGAACATTTCTCGACGATTTATCCCGACGAAATGGGTTACGTTGCGGACGTTATTTACGCTATGAAGAAAGCGTACGTTCGTAAGAGAATAAGCGAAGAGGGCGTTCGTCCCGACGGAAGAGGACTTAAAGATATCAGACCTATATGGTGCGAAGCGGGTATCCTTCCCAGAGTACACGGCTCGGGCGTATTTACCAGAGGACAAACTCAGGTTCTTACCACGGCTACGCTCGGAACGATCACCGAAGTGCAAAAACTCGAAGGACTTGACGACGATGTTTTCAAGAGGTATATGCACCACTACAATATGCCCCCGTACTCGACCGGCGAAGCGAAACCGCTTAAATCGCCCGGCAGACGTGAAATCGGACACGGCGCACTTGCCGAAAGAGCGCTTGAACCCGTACTTCCGAGCGAAGAATGCTTCCCCTATGCAATCAGAACGGTTAGCGAAGTAATTTCCAGTAACGGTTCTACGTCGCAGGCAAGCGTTTGCGGTTCTACAATCGCACTTATGGACGCAGGCGTACCGATTAAAGCACCCGTCGCAGGTATCGCTATGGGACTTATCAAAGACGAAGCGCACAATAAGATCTCGATTATGAGCGATATTCAGGGTCTCGAAGACTTCTACGGCGATATGGACTTCAAAGTCGCAGGTACTTCCGAAGGTATCACCGCTATTCAGATGGATATCAAAATCAAGGGTATCGACGAACAAATTCTTCGTACCGCTCTTGCGCAGGCTCGCGAAGGTAGAATGTTTATTCTCGGAAAAATCAAAGAAGTTATTGCCGAACCTAGAAAAGAACTCAGCAAATGGGCTCCGAAGATTATTAGTTTCAACATCGATCCCGACAAAATCAGGGAGGTCATCGGTAGCGGCGGTAAAGTTATCAATAAGATTATCGAAGAAACGGGCGTTAAAATCGATATCGATGACAGCGGAAAGGTATTTATCTCCGCAGTTGATACCGAAATGGCAGACAAAGCGAAACGTATCGTAATGGCGATTGCGAAAGACCCCGAAATCGGCGATGAAATTGTCGGACCCGTTGTTAAGATAATGACGTTCGGCGCGTTCGTTGAAATCGCACCCAACAAAAACGGTATGATTCACATCTCCAAACTTGCCAAAGAAAAGGTAGAAAAAGTTGAAGACGTCGTTAATATCGGCGACACGGTAAAAGCGAAAGTTATCAAAATCAGCGACAAAGGTATTGATTTGAAACTTATCAAAAAACTGTAATTTATCCGAAAAGGAGAAGGGCGGAAATCGATTATCGGTTTCCGCTTAATTTTTATAATGAAATACAAAGCAATTATTTTTGACTGCGACGGAACGTTGCTCGATACGATAAAGGATTTAACGAATGCCGTTAATTATGCCTTAGAAAAGTTTGGATTTGCGCTTAAAACCGAGGAAGAAACGCTGAAAATGGTAGGAAACGGTATAAAAATGCTCGTTAAACGCGCTTTGCCGGAAGAAGTGGAACAGAACGTTTTCGATAAAGTATTTGCGTGCTTTAAGGCATACTATAACGAGCATTATGCGGACTTTACCGCGCCGTATAGCGGTATAACCGAAACGCTGAAAATTCTTAAAAAACAAGGATACAGACTTGCGCTCGTATCGAACAAACAACGCGATTATCTTGCAAAACTATACGATATGTTTTTTAAGAATACGATAGAATATGCGATAGGAGAGACCGAAGGTTATGCGCCCAAACCGGCGCCGGATATGGTCAATCTTACTTTGTCGAAACTCGGCGTAAAAAAAGAAGACGCCGTATACGTAGGCGATTCGTCTGTCGATATTGCCACTGCAAGAAATTCCGAAATGGACGGCATATTCGTAAGTTGGGGATTTAACACGAAACGGCAATTAATAGAAAACGGAGCGAAGATTATTATCGACGCCCCGCTCGATTTGGTAGGTTTAGTTTAGTTTCCGATCTTGCCGCAAGACTTAGAAACGAGTTTTGCGATGTGCTTATTTTTTTGTATAGCCATTACGGTTCCTACCGTTCCGAGGGCTATACCTATGAATAATCCGTTTTTCATAAAAACCTCCGCAATTAGTATGTATAATGCGGAGGCTTTTTTTGTTGGAAATGTTTACCGACGAAAAGTAAGATTATTCGTCGACTTTTGCGAGTTTATCCATAGAAAAACCGAGTTTATCAAGGTCTATTTTTTCAAATATGATATTGTTAACTTGGTGTTTTAATGCTTGATTATATTTCTCTTCGGTCTTTATTGTCCAAGCAAGAAGTTTTACGCCGCGTTTTCTTACGTATTTTTTGATGAGTCCGATACCGGAAATTTCAAACGAAATAAAATCGGGGTTCATTTTCTTCATATGTAAAGGAACGTCGAACGCAAGAACGTGAAGAGAGAGCAGACCGCGTTTGAATTCGGGAGCGTTTTTAGCAAACCATTGAATGGTGTAAGGGTTAAACGCCTGAACGGCAATCCAACTTTCTTTGCCTTTAATAAGTTTGAGAACTTCGGTTTCGAGAGTGTAGTCGCCAAGTTTATCGAATTTGAGTTCGAGCAAAATTCCTACTTGTCCGTTTACGAGTTCGAGCATTTCGCTGAAAAGCGGTATATGTTCGCCGCAGGGAAGAAGATAGTTCTCACCGCGAATATCGTCCAAAGTCAAATCGGAAATCTTCACGTCTTTTCCGCATACGCGTTTCAAAGTATTGTCGTGAAAAACGACTACTTCGCCGCTTTTAAGCAGATGAACGTCGGTTTCGATGTTGTAACCGTGTTCGATTGCGTTACGGAAAGACCCCATAGAATTTTCCGTGAATTGTTCGTTGTGCAAGCCTCTGTGCGCAACGGGTTTTTCAAAAAGCCACATATTTTACCTCCAAAATTAATATCCTAAGTTTTGATTTATCAGCACGATATAAACGGTTGAACCCGTGGTCGGGTGGTGTTGTATAACGGTTGCTTTACATATTGTATCCGGGCTGTTGCAATAAGAACATTTACCCGTAACGGCACAAGGCGTTTTCTTCCCGAGGCGAACGCAATTCGGCGGAGAGGCGACGTTTCTCGTTCTGTCGATTCCGTCCTGAACGTTTTCGACTATTTTATTTACTCCGCAAAAAACGATAACGTTTTTGGGTCCGTTAAGCATAGACGCGACTCTGTTCGCTCTGCCGTCAATATTCACGAGATCGCCGCTTTTGCAAAGAGCGTTCGTGCTGCAAATATACCAGTCGGCAGCGTGCATTTTGTCGTAAATTTCTTCCTGCGGAACGTCGGGGCAGAGTTCTCTGTGCCAAAGCGTGTACTTATTCGATTTAACGAGTGAATCGAGCAAGCCGCTTTCTTTTACGGAAACGCTTCCGCCGAAACCGATACTTTTTCCCGAAGGAACAAGAGATAAAACGAATTCTATTCCTTCTTCGATGGTTTCGAAGAAGTTGAAATTAAACCCGCGTTTGATTAAATTTTTTTCAAGAATATCAATATCTACGCTCATACCATATTATTATACAATAAGAGTTAAAAAAAATAAATACCCTTTTTCAATTTTTTATTGATTATTAGAAGTTTTTTTTATATAATAGATGGGAAAAAAATTATAAAGACGGAGCATCCTCAATTGATGGACGACAGACAGAAGCATATCAGGAATTTTTGCATAGTTGCTCATATCGACCACGGTAAAAGCACGCTTGCAGACAGAATAATGGAAAAAACGGGACAGGTCAGCGAACGCGAGATGAAAGACCAACTGCTCGACAGTATGGATATAGAACGAGAACGCGGAATTACGATAAAACTTACTCCCGTCAGAATGTTTTATAAATACAACGGCGAAGAATATACGCTGAATCTTATCGACACCCCCGGACACGTTGACTTTACTTACGAAGTAAGCCGTTCCCTTGCCGCGTGCGAGGGCGCGATTTTAATCGTGGACGCAACGCAGGGAATTGAGGCGCAAACGCTTACCAACGTTTATCTTGCGTTGGATAACGACCTCGAAATTTTGCCGGTAATCAACAAAATCGACCTTCCGTCGGCTAATCCGGACGAAGTAAAAAAGGAGATAGAAGACGTAATCGGACTTGACGCTTCGGATGCGCCACTTGTCAGCGCAAAAGAAGGTATCAACATTGAAGAAGTTATAAAACAAGTTATCGAAAAACTTCCTGCTCCTACGGGCGACGAAAACGCACCGTTAAAAGCGCTTGTTTTCGACTCTATGTACGACAATTACAAAGGAGCGATTTGCAACGTCAGAATAAAAGAAGGCACGGTTAAAGCAGGCGACAGAATACGTTTTATGAGTCACGGAAAAGAATTCGAAGTGACGGAAACGGGCGTTTTCTCACCGGCAATGTTTAAGGTGTCCGAACTGAAAGCAGGCGACGTAGGGTATATTTGCGCCAGTATAAAAAACGTAAAGGATACCTCGGTAGGCGACACGATTACGAATGCCGATAATCCTGCAAAAGAACCGCTTAAAGGGTATAAAAAAGTAAATCCGATGGTTTTCGCCGGCGTTTATCCTGCTGACGGAAGTAAATATAACGATTTACGCGATGCGCTTGAAAAACTTAACCTTAACGACGCTGCGCTTATATTCGAACCGGAAACGTCAACGGCGCTCGGGTTCGGTTTCAGATGCGGATTCTTAGGTCTGCTCCATATGGAAATAATTGAAGAAAGGCTCGAAAGGGAATTCGATCTTGACCTTATAACGACCGCTCCAAGCGTTTCTTATATCGTAAACAAGACGAACGGAGAAAAAATAACGGTTGACAATCCCTCTCATTTGCCTCCGGTAGGCGAAATTGAGTCGATAGAAGAACCTATCGTAAGAGCGTTTGTTTATACGCCGCCGGAATACGTCGGTCCGATTATGGAACTTTGTCAGGATAAACGCGGAATTTTCATCGATTTAAGTTACATCGATACGAGTCGTGTAAAAATCGAATACAAAATCCCGCTTAGCGAAATCGTATACGACTTTTTCGATAATCTTAAATCCAGAACGAAAGGATACGCAAGTTTGGACTACGAACTCGACGGATACAACCCCGACGATCTCGTAAAACTCGACTTTTTGCTTAACGGTGACGTTTGCGACGCATTGAGTTTGATCGTGCATAGGGAAAAGGGGTACGCAAGAGGCAGAATGATTGCGGAAAAACTTAAAGACGTAATCCCGCGCCAAATGTTTGAAATTCCAATTCAAGCGGCAATAGGAAGCAAAATTATTGCGAGAGAAACGGTTAAAGCGCTTAGAAAAGACGTCCTTGCAAAGTGTTACGGCGGTGACATTACGCGTAAAAAGAAACTTCTCGAAAAACAAAAAGAAGGTAAAAAGCGTATGAGACAAATAGGAAGCGTCCAGATCCCAAGCGAAGCGTTTATGTCCATACTTCAATTTGACAGCGATAAAAAATGATAGAAAGCGGACTTTATCTTCATATTCCGTTTTGTGAAAAAAGGTGCAATTATTGCAACTTTTTTTCTAGCGTCAAAAACGATGAGATTAAGTCAAAATACGTAGACGAACTTTGTGCCGAAATTGAAAAAATATCGAAAAAATACGGCGAAGTTAAATTAAACACGATTTACTTTGGCGGCGGAACTCCGTCGTTGCTGTCTTTACACGAATTCGACAAGATTTTTTCTTCGATAAATAAGTCTTTTTATCTCAATAAACCTGAGATTACGGTTGAAATTAACCCTAATTCTGCTGAAAATATTTCTTTTTATCCGTCTTTCGGGATAAACAGGCTCAGCGTGGGTATTCAATCGTCAAGCGATAAATATCTTAAAATTTTAGGAAGACTTCACGATTCCATCACCGGAAAAAAAACGCTAGAAAAAGCGGCAAATATTTTTGATAACGTAAGCGGCGATATTATCATCGGAATAGATGATAATCAGTCGGTAAAAGACGAATTCGAGTATATATATCCATATGTAAAACATTTCTCTTGTTATATGCTTACCATCGAAGAAAATACTCGCCTCGCCGAATTAATCAAGAATAAATCTGTATCCGTGGCTACGGAAAACGCTGTTGTAAGGCAATATGAAGAAATGACCGCGTTAGCCGAAAGCAGGGGATTTACTCGATACGAAACAAGCAATTTTGCGTTACCGACGTTTGAAAGTAAACATAATTGTTCTTACTGGAATCTGACGGCGTATATAGGCGTCGGGGCAGGGGCTTACTCCTATTTTGACGGGAGAAGATACTTTAATAAGTCCGATCTTAGGTCCTACTTAGAGGGCGTCCATTCTGGAAACGGTGGGGAGATTATTGAAAGAGAAAAGAGCGTATCGGACGATAAAGAAGAATTCGTTATGCTTTCACTGCGCACGAAAAACGGCGTAATCTTTAATGAATATAAGAAAAAATTCGGTACTGATTTCTTTTCGGATTACGAAAAAGGCATAAAAAAATCGGAAGAATACTTGTCTGTCGATAGCGATAAAATTTGTATTCTTCCGAAATATTTTGCCGTTCAGAATTCGATTATATGCTCTGTTTTGCAGGTTTAACCGTTACGTAAAAGCCGTTTTCTTCGGTATAATCTACGCAAAGCGTGTCGCCGAAACTAAGATTTTCGGCCAATATGGTTTTCGCGATAAGCGTTTCCACTTTACCTTGCGTAAATCTCTTAAGCGGTCTTGCGCCGAATTGCGGATCGTAACTCAGTTTGACAAGCGCTTTCTTTGCGTTGTCGGAGACGTAGAGATTGAGTTGTTTTTCCGTAAGTCGTTTGGAAAGATTACTCAATATCAGGTCGACGATCTTAATCATATTCGTTTCCGTCAAAGGCTTAAACATAATTATTTCGTCAAGTCTGTTAAGGAATTCGGGACGGAACGAACGTTTTAACAATGCGTCGGTTTGAGAACGCGCTTCTTCGGTTATGTTGCCGTCTTTGTCGATACCGTCAAGCAGATATTCCGAGCCTAAGTTGCTGGTCATTATGATTATGCAGTTCTTAAAGTTTACGGTTCTGCCTTGTGAATCGGTTATTCTGCCGTCGTCGAGTACCTGCAACAAGATATTGAACACGTCAGGGTGCGCTTTTTCTATTTCGTCGAACAAAACTACGGAGTAGGGGTGTCTGCGAACCGCTTCGGTAAGTTGTCCGCCTTCGTCGTAACCTACGTATCCCGGAGGTGCGCCGATCAATCTGGAAACGCTGAATTTTTCCATATATTCGGACATATCTATTCTTACGATGTTATGCTCGTCATCGAACAAACATTCCGCAAGCGCTTTGGCAAGTTCGGTTTTGCCTACGCCGGTAGGTCCTAAGAACAGGAAACTGCCGATAGGACGATTTATATCCGAGATGCCGGCACGGGAACGCATTATTGCCGCGCTGATGAGATTAACTGCTTCGTCCTGACCGATTACTCTTTTGTGAAGAATATCGGGAAGATGAAGTATCTTTTCTCTTTCGCCTTCCATAAGTTTGGATATAGGTATACCAGTCCAACGAGAAACGATTTTGGATATTTCTTCTTCGGTGACCTTGTTACGCAAAAGTTTGTTTTGCGTAGTGTCTTCCGGGTGTTCTTCGATTTCTTTAAGGCGTTTTTCGAGAGCGGGGAGTTCGCCGTATCTGAGTTTGGCGGCTTTCTCATAATCGAAAGAACGTTGTGCCGTTTCTATCTGCGAATTGATTTCGTCAATCTTTTGTTTGATTTGCTGTACAGAGTTGATACCTGCTTTTTCGCTTTCAAGACGAACTTTCATCGCGTCGAACTTTTCTCTGAGTTCGGAAAGTTCTTTGTGAATTACGTCGAGCCTTTCCGCACTTAAAGTGTCGGTTTCGTTCTTCAAAGCCATTTCTTCGATCTGAAGTTGAATAATCTTACGATTGATTTCGTCCATTTCGGTCGGCATTGAATCGATTTCGGTACGGATCATAGCGCACGCTTCGTCCACAAGGTCGATTGCCTTGTCCGGAAGGAATCTGTCAGTGATATAACGGTCGCTAAGCGTAGCGGCTGCTACCAAAGCGTTGTCCTGAATTTGTACGCCGTGGAAGATTTCGTAACGTTCTTTCAAACCACGGAGTATCGCGATAGTATCTTCGACGGTAGGTTCGTTAACCATAACGGGTTGGAAACGTCTTTCGAGAGCCGCGTCTTTTTCGATGTATTTACGGTATTCGTCGAGCGTTGTCGCGCCGATACAGTGAAGTTCGCCACGGGCAAGCAAAGGTTTTAACAAGTTGCCGGCGTCCATTGCGGAATCGGTTTTTCCCGCGCCGACGATCGTATGAAGTTCGTCGATGAAAAGAAGAATTTTACCTTCGCTGTCCTTAACTTCGTTAAGAACCGCTTTAAGCCTTTCTTCGAATTCGCCGCGGTATTTCGCGCCGGCGATAATTGCGCCCATATCGAGAGAAAAGACGGTTTTGTCTTTCAGACTTTCGGGTACGTCGCCTGCGACGATTCTTTGCGCAAGTCCTTCGGCAATTGCGGTTTTACCTACGCCCGGTTCACCTATAAGAACAGGGTTGTTTTTCGTCTTACGGCTAAGAATACGGATAACGTTTCTTATTTCGGTATCTCTGCCGATTACCGGGTCGAGTTTGTGGTTGCGCGCTCTTTCGGTAAGGTCGGAACCGTATTTTTTTAATGCCTCATAGGTTTCTTCGGGGTTATCGTCGGTGACTTTTTTGTTCTTCTTTATAGCGGCGATTTCCGCGTTGAATTTTCTTTCGGATACGTTGTTGATGTCCATAATTCTTGCGATTTTCGAGTCGAATTTGTATATGGACGCCATAAGATGTTCTACGCTAACGTATTCGTCGCCGTTCTTTTTGGCGGAATTTTCCGCGTCGTTTAATATCTTATCCGTATCCTGGGATACATACATCTGGTTTGCATCCGAGGATTGAGTTCTTACTTTGGGAAGAGAAGATATCATAGCGGTAAGTTCTTTAACGATAGCGGTTTTGTTGCCGCCGCATTTGGAAATTACCGAAGAAATCAGTCCTTCTCCGTCCGTAACGAGAGCCAAAGCGATATGGCAAGGCTCGATCATCTGGTTACCGTTGTTTTGTGCGTAAGTTTGAGCGTTACGCAACGCTTCCTGAGATTTTTGGGTCAGTTTTTCAAAATTCATAAAGTGCCTCCTTTATATAAGGATTGATTTGGACATATATATTTTATACTCGTTTTCAAGACCGGATTCCGTTCTATACTTGTCCGCGAGATAATTTTTGAGAAGCATATCGAACGTTTTTACGTAATCTCCGATGGCACGGGCGGTTTCTTCGAGAGAATAACTCGTTCCGTCGGGAATAACGAACGTCCGCGAAAACTTTCCGTCGGTAAGTGTATAAATAGCGGAGCAAGATAAATACTTTTTTTCTATCATAACAAGTTCGGATATGAAATTATGTATTTTATTGAGCAATTCTTCCGAGTGCGTACGATAAGTTACTTTAAGTTCACCGATAGTGTTGCTTACCGTTCTGTACAGTTCGACGCCGTATCTTACGGTGGGGCGATACTTACATTCAAGTGACGTTTTCAGCGAAATGCATTTGTCGCTCGAAGTGAGTTCCCGTTGGAAGACCGATGCGGACATGAGATTGTCAAGATGCTCGAAAATGCTCCTTATTCGCTTTTCGGGCGTCGTATACGACACGTATTCCGCTAAAATCTGATTGATCAGATTACTGCGGTTCGTTCCGCCGGCGACCGCCGCGCGATCGATTCTCGAAACAACTTCGTCCGAGAGTATCAAACTGTATAAACTCTTACTCATTTTCTTTCGCTTCTTTTATTCCTTATGTTCGGGTATATTATAACTCGTCCTGCAAAATATGTAAAGCGATTTATATAAAAAAAATTACAAAATATTTTTGCCGAAGAAATTTTGCCAAACGGATAATAGAATAATCGTATTTTTGCTTGACAAGTCATCTTCGCGCGTGTAAAATGCTCGTGTAAAGTTAAATTGCTTTACAGTGTTCGCAAAAGCGGCGCGGAAGAAAAAATGAGAGATAAGATAAACGACGCTATACTTTTTGCCTATTACGGCGGTTTACTTAATCCGCATCAGCGCGAGATTATGCGGCTTTATTACGACTGCGATATGAGTCTTGCCGAGATAGGGGAAGAAACGGGTATCACTCGTCAGGGCGTACGCGACGTTATCGTTCGTTCTACCGCAAAACTCGACGAATGTGAAAACAAACTCGGACTTGTCGGAAGAATCAGAGATGTAGTCGCGCGTATGGAAAGAACGATAGAAGAAGGCGGGTTCGGCGAAGAGCAGAAAGCAGAACTGAACAAACTTGTGAACGAAATCAAGGAGATATAATGGCTTCATTCGGAACGTTAAGCGAAAAACTAAATCACGCCTTTTCCAAACTGAGAAACAAAGGCGCGCTCACCGAGTTGGAAGTTAAGGGCGCAATGAGAGAAGTCCGTATCGCACTTCTCGAAGCGGACGTTAACTTTACCGTTGTAAAAAGTTTTATCAACGCCGTAAGCGAACGCGCGTTGGGCGAAAATATCCTTAAAGGGTTGGACGCGTCGCAACAGGTAATAAAAATAGTAAACGAAGAACTCGTTAGTTTAATGGGTTCTACGCACGCGAAACTTAAATTTGCGGATACTCCGCCGACAGTAATACTGATGTGCGGTTTGCAAGGCGCGGGTAAAACCACGATGTGCGGCAAACTTGCTTTGCTTTTGAAAAAACAAGGCAAAAAGCCTTTGCTCGTTGCGGGTGACATATACAGACCGGCGGCAATAAAACAGTTGCAGGTAGTGGGCGAGAAAGCGGACGTTCCGGTGTTTGAAAAAGGGCAGATAAACCCCGTAAAGATAGCAAAAGAAGGTATCGAGTACGCAAAGAAAAACGGAAACGACGTTGTGATAATCGATACGGCGGGCAGACTCCATATCGACGAAACGTTGATGAAAGAACTCGGCGACGTCAAGCAAGCGGTTAATCCGTCGGAAATCCTTCTCGTCGTGGACGCAATGCTCGGACAAGACAGCGTAAACGTTGCAAGCACATTTAACCAAAAACTCGACATAACGGGCGTAATACTTACCAAACTCGACGGCGACACCAGAGGCGGTGCGGCGCTTAGCATCAAGGCGATACTGGGCAAACCCATCAAGTATTGCGGAACGGGAGAAAAACTTACCGAAATCGAGCCGTTTCACCCGGACAGAATGGCGTCGAGAATACTCGGAATGGGCGACGTTCTTACCTTAATAGAAAAGGCGGAACAGGCAATCACCGAAGAAGACGCAAAAAAACTCGCCAAAAAGTTCAAAGAAAACTCGTTTGACCTGGAAGATTATCTTAAACAACTTTCGAGCGTCAAAAAAATGGGCAACCTTTCCGATATGGTCAATATGATCCCCGGAATGGGCAACAAACTTAAAGGCGCGAACCTTAACGTCGACGAAAAGCAACTAGACAGAACGAAAGCGATCATTCAGTCGATGACGCCGAAAGAGAGAACCAAACCCGAAATTCTCAATGCGTCGAGAAGAAAGAGAATTGCGGCAGGGAGCGGAACGACGGTTCAGGACGTAAACAAATTGATTAACCAGTTTAATCAGACCAAAGATATGATGAAGAAACTCAATTCGGGCAAGATGAAATTCCCGTTCGGGTTTTAACATAAAAAACTAAAAAACAATTACACAATTTGGAGGACAAAAATGGCAGTTAAACTCAGACTTACGAGAATGGGCGCAAAGAAAGCACCGTTCTATCGCATCGTAGCGACGGATTCCAGAAAAGCGCGTGACGGACAATATATCGAACAAATCGGTTATTACAACCCCGTTACCGAACCGGCAGAAGTTAAAATCGACGCCGAGATAGCGAAAAAGTGGCTTTCCGTAGGTGCGCAACCCACACAAACCGTTCGTGATTTGTTTGTTCAAAACGGCATCATCGAAAAGAAATAGGAGACGGAAATGTACGAACTGGTTGATTATCTCGTCGGCAGTTTAATCGACAAGTCCCAATACGAACTCGTAATCGTCGAAGACGGCGACAAGTGCGATATTAAGGTTCTCGTCGACAAAGACGCCGTAAACAACGTAATCGGCAAAGGCGGTAAAGTCGCCAAAGCAATACGCACGCTCGTCAAGAGCGCGAGCCACAAGTCGGATAAGACATACGGCGTATACGTAGAGGAAAGATGATGCTTTCCGTAGGCAGAATACTAAAAGCGCACGGAATCAGGGGAGACGTTAAAGCGGAAAGTTTTATGGACTCCCCCGATTGTTTTTTGCCGATAAAAGTTTTTTTTATCGACGGCAAACGATACGAGGCGGAACGAATAACCGTTCACGCCGGTTTTCTTTTAATCAAATTCAAAGGCGTAGAAACGATGAACGACGCCGAGGCGTTGCGCGGTAAAACCTTGCAGTGCGAACACGTTGCCGTACCCGAACCCGAAGACGGAAGATATTATATTGCCGATATAATCGGCTGTAAAGTATCCGACGGAACGGTTGAATACGGTAAAATTTGCGACGTGCTTCAATACGGCAGCGCGGACGTAATCGTCGTGGAAAAAGCCGGCAAAAAGTCTATGTTTCCCTGGCTTAAAAAACTGAACGCGCGAGTAAATGCGGACGCGAAGATTTTTATCGTTGACGGAGAGCGTCTTGCCGAGGTAATCGTCGATGAAAATTAAGGTATTGACTCTTTTCCCCGAAATGTACGACTGTCTTAAAAGCGGCGTGCTGGGGAAAGCGCTCGAAAAGGGCGTTTTTACGTTGGAAGTAGCGAATATCAGAGATTACTCTACGGATAAGCACAAGCGTTGCGACGATTATCCGTACGGCGGCGGCGCAGGTATGGTAATGGTTCCGCAACCTGCTCACGATTCGATAAACGCGCTTGATCCCGAACGTAAGTGCAGAAGAATATATCTTAGTCCGAAAGGAAAAACGCTTAATCAAAAAAAAGTCGAAGAACTCGCTTCTCTCGACGAGATTTTGTTGTTTAACGGCAGTTACGAAGGTATTGATCAGCGAATTATCGATATGGATATCGACGAAGAATTGTCGATAGGGGATTACGTTCTTACGAGCGGCGATCTTGCGTCGATGGTCGTTATTAACGCAGTCGCTCGTTACGTTCCGGACGTTCTCGGAAGCGAGCAAAGTACGGACGAAGAATCTTTTTCCGACGGACTGCTTGAATATCCGCATTACACCAGACCGTACGAGTTTAACGGACTTAAAGTTCCGGACGTGCTGATAAGCGGAGATCACGCGGCAGTGGCTCGCTGGAGAAAAGAGCAAAGCCTGTTTCTTACGCAAAAACTCAGACCCGATTTACTTAAAAAGGAGTAAACCTTATGTTTATACACTGGTTTCCGGGCCATATGACCAAAGCGCTCAGGGAAATGGACGCGCAGATTTCCAAAACCGACTGCGTGGTTTACGTTCTCGATTCGAGAATTCCCGCGTCGAGCGTTAACCCGGCTTACGATTCGATTATAGGAACGAAACCCAGGCTGTACGTTTTGAATAAAGCCGATCTCGTTCCGCAAAACGAACTGAACAAGTGGCGCGATTTTTATTCGTCGAACGGGAATATTTGTATCGTCGCGAATTCCACCGTTAAAGGCGGAAACAACGTTTTTATCTCCGCCCTTAACACTCTCGCCGCGCCCATTATCGATAAATATGCGGCAAAAGGCGTAAAAAAGACCGTTCGCGCAATGGTAATAGGCGTTCCGAATTGCGGAAAAAGCACGCTTATTAACAGTTTAACGGCAAAAAAACGCACGGTTACGGGAAACCGTCCGGGGGTTACGCGCGGACAACAATGGGTAAGCATCGATAAATACGTCGACTTGCTCGACACTCCGGGAACTCTTTTCCCCGATTTTTCCGATCAAAACAAAGCGGTGGCTCTTGCCATTGCCGGAAGCATAAAAGACGATTTGGTTGATCCGACGGAACTCGCTTTCGAAATTCTGCGCTTTCTGAAGAAAGATTATCCCGAAAGATTGATTGACAAATACAACCTTACCGAGATCCCTGACGACGACGCGCAACTGCTAGACGCTGTCGCTAAACGCAGAGGGTTTGTCGTAAAAGGCGGAGAATACGATTATGAACGTACGGCAAAGGCAATAATTCAGGATTTCCGCAAACAAGCGTTCGGTAAAATTATTTTGGAAAAAAGATGAAAGAACAAATAGATCTGTTGAAGTACGAAAGAAAATACAACGCGCTCGGTTTCGATTTGATTGCCGGAATGGACGAAGCGGGCAGAGGACCGCTCGCCGGACCCGTTACCGTAGCCGCTTGTATTATGAATTTTGGCGACGTAATCGAAGGGCTAAACGACAGTAAGCAACTTACCCCGAAGAAAAGAGATTATTTTTTCGATAAAATAAAAGATTCCGCATTCGGATACGAGATCGTCGACGTAAGCAACGAAAGAATAGACGAAATAAACATTCTTAACGCAACGAAAGAAGGGATGAAAACCGCGATTGAAAACCTTTTACCCGTTCCGCAAATGTTGCTTGTGGACGCCGTAAAAGAAGATTTCGGGATACCTTACGAAGCAATTATACACGGCGACGCGCTCAGTTATTCGATTGCCGCGGCGTCCGTTCTCGCAAAAGTACATCGTGACAGGCTGATGGAAGAATACGCTTTGCTTTATCCGGAATACGGGTTTGAAAAACATAAAGGATACGGAACGAAACAACATATCGAAGCGTTAAAAAAATACGGACCGTGTCCGATTCACAGAAAGACTTTCATTAAGAATTTTTTTGCCTAAGGTAATTCGGGGAGAAAGATTATGGACAAATACGGTACCGGTGTAAGCGGCGAAACCGAGGCTAAGGATTATCTCGAATCGATCGGGTATAAAATCGTCGATACGAATGTAAATTTCCCGGGAGTAGGAGAACTCGACGTCGTTGCTACCGACGGAAACACTTTGGTTTTCGTTGAAGTAAGAACTCGCTCGGACAACGTTTTCGGCAATCCGCTTGAAACGGTGACTCCGGCAAAAATCAGAAAAATAGTTGCGTCAAGCAGGAGATACCTTATGACGCACAACGCACGATACGGCGCGTACAGATACGACGTAATCGGCATAGTTCACGGTAAAATAACTCATATTAAAAACGCATTTTACGCGTCCTGGCATTAAAACGTTAAAATAATATGAATTTATTTATAAATGAGCGGAAAAACGCTTGATATTTTTTTCGCGATTTGGTATTATAGACAAGACTTGCGGCAGTCCTATGCAAGAGAGCGCGATTTTTGTTTTTTTGTAAGCGCTTAAATTTATGCCTTGTATGAATGTCGTTTATATATTACTGGAGGTAAGTCATGGCAAACATTATTGACGTAATCGAATCCGAAGGTTTGAGAAAAGACCTTCCCGATTTCAGAGTAGGCGATACCGTTAAAGTTTTCGTAAAGGTTATCGAAGGAACGAGAGAAAGATTGCAAGCGTTCGAAGGCGTTGTTATCGCTCGTAAAAACGGTTCTATCAGAGAAACCTTCACCGTAAGAAGATTGTCTTTCGGCGTAGGCGTAGAAAGAACGTTCCCCCTTCATTCGCCCAAAATCGATCATATCGATATCGTGAGAAAAGGTAAAGTTAGAAGAGCGAAACTTTATTATCTCAGAGGTCGTACCGGCAGAGCCGCTAAGGTTAAACAGGCAGGACGTCGCGAATAATCGGATAAATAAAAATTTTGATACAACCGTTCCGCCTTTCGGAATGGTTGTATTCGCTTAAAAAGGACTAGAAGAGGTAAAAGTAATGAGAAAAACTAAGTTTTTTACTGCTGTTCTCGCAATAATGTGCGTTGCGATGCTCGCTTGCGTTTTGAGCGGTTGCACGAAAAAATACGAGAATATGCTCAATACCGACTACGGCGTTTTCCGTTATGAAACTCTCAAAGAGTTGAAAAAAGACTGGATATTAAAAACAGCCGACAGCATTACCGACGACTCGAAAGTGTTCACGATGAACGCCGACGCGGACGAAGACAAGTATTCTTTGACGATTAACACTTCGGACAGCGGATGGGCGTACGTCGGACAGAGAATTAAACTCGACGCCGGTCAATACTACCATATTAAGTATGACGTGGATATTTCGAAAATGGCGAAATATAACGTCGGTACGAACAACGACGGCGTTTTCGTATCCTTTATCGAAGACGAAGACTTTAACTATCATAAAGGCGAAAACCAGATAGACGAAGCGAAACTCGATCAAATGCAAATCGGCACCGGAGACAGCGGCGTATACGATTACGGATTCAAGGCTAAATCCACTTGCTACGCTACTATCGTGCTCAGAGTAGGCACTGCGGAAAATCCGTCGGCAGCCAACGTAACGATAAGAAGTTTTTCCGTAGAACGCTGCACGCAAAAAGACATTATCGGCTCGGAAACGGAAGCCGGATATCACGATCTCGGATCTTTCTCTACCGATTATTACGGAGTTAAATCCGATTTTAACGTATTTTATATCGTAATCGGAGCGATTGCTATTGCGCTTATTTGTTATTTTGCATACTTCGCGTTCCAAAGACATCTGCATTTTACTGATCCGAACGGAAACGGATATACCGGTTTTCTTGCGAAAGTAACCGAAAGCAAATTCCTCGGCGTGCTTATCGTAGCGGGAATAGCGGCTGTAGTTCAGGTCGTTACGAACGTTATTTCCACGGCGGTTGCGGCAGGTTATAACCATTCTTTAATGGGATATAATCTCGAAGGACTCACCACGCAGGCAATGTTTATCGCGAAATACGGTCCGAAAGATATGGGACTTTATCTCAGCGAATACGCTACGACGAACACGCTCACTTACCTTGCGCCGTCTTCGTCCGCTCTGCAACTTTACTTGCTCGGGCTTGCCGGACTTTTGGGCAGAATTTTCGACGGAGTAGGCGGAACGTATTATGCGACGATGTTCTTCATCCGTTTCGCTTGTACGCTTGCGGATATAGGAGCCGTTATCCTTATATATAATCTCGTGAAAAAATCCGTAGGTAACGTAGGCG
Source organism: uncultured Christensenella sp. (assembly GCA_905210905.1). GTDB lineage: Bacteria > Bacillota > Clostridia > Christensenellales > DTU072 > CAG-1782. Next base: position 44,335 of record CAJLYQ010000006.1, read on the forward strand.
GTATGGTTATTGCGGGAATGTATGCGATCCTTCCCGTCGTGTTTGCGACGAGTTCCGTATGGGGCTATCTCGACAGCGTAACGGTATTCCTTATCGTTCTTACCGTATCGTTTATGTTAAAGAACGACTACGTCGCTACCGCGATTACGTTCTTCGTAGCGTGTATGTTCTCTATGACCGCGTTGTTTATGGCACCCGTCGTGCTGTTCTATACGATAATGCAATGTATCGTAAACAAGAAGAATATCATTCCCGCGTCGATTATTCTCGTTCTTTCGTTCTTTGTGTTCTACGCAATCAACGTTCCGTTCGATTATAACAACATTACCGACGGACAGCCTTTCTATTGCTTTACCAAAGCGTGGAACGAACTTTATAAGACCGCACTTTATTCCCGCAACGCGTTTAACTTCCAGACCATTCTCGGAAACAACTTTGCGACAATCAGCACCGCTTCCATAGTAGTAACGATTATCTTCATCGTGTTCCTGCTCTGTCTCGTTGCGTTCGCGTACTTCAAGTTTAAGAACAGAATGAATCTCGTTCTTATGGCAACCGCGTTTATCAATATGCTTTTCGTATTCGGAAACAATATGAACCCGGTATCGATGTACGTTTCGCTTGCGTTGATGCTTATCTATGCGGCTCTCAACAAAGAAAAGAGAATATTCTTCAGTTTCGTAGCGTTCTCCGTGCTTATGTTTATCAACGTAAGTTATGCCGAACTTTTCGTTGAATATTCTTCGACAGCGGTCGGAATAATGGGCAAAACGCCCACGATGTACGTATTTACCGTTTTCGAACTTCTGCTCGTACTGTATTATATCTACATCGTATACGATATAGTCGCTACGAGAAAGGTAAGAAGAATTCAACCTATGCCGCTCAACTACGGCGAATGGCTGAACAATCTCGGAAAACGTATCAAGAAGAACTACTACAAACTTGCTGTAAAATTGCAGAAGAAGTAAGAGTTAATATTCAAGACGATGAAAAACTCCGACCAAAGCGGTCGGAGTTTTTTTTAATAAAATTAAAATCAAACGAGCAGGAGAGATTTGCCGAAACACTGAGATCTGTTTATAAGATTCAAAGTTCCTTGCGCGCGGAAATCGAGTTTAATAAGAAAACGAAGAGATCTATCGACTTTGTTTATGTCCGAGTAGCGTATTAAGACGTTTTCGCATGACTTATTAAGTTCGGTAAGGATATCTTTTCTGAGTTTGTTTAAGGCGAGAACGTACACGTGCGGCGGACATTTAACCGCTTCTTCGTACACGTTGCGCGTTACGTCGAACAAGGTATACAGGCATATTCTTTTGATGCGCGCCATCGTATATTTTTTAGTTTTTGCTTTTTCAAGGAACTCGTCGAAAGTTACCGATTCGGCGGCGGCGAGTTTAAGACGATTATGTAAACCGCCGGCAACGTCCATATCGTAGTAGTTTTCCAAATCGTATCCGCTTATCGACTTCATTTTGAAAAGGCATAAGTCGTTGAGAGCAAGTCCGTCGCTTTTTATTTGTTTAAGATAATTATAGCAGTACGGATGAACGTATTTTTTCACTTCGTCGAATTGTTCTCGACGTAATGCGCGCCTTATTGCGCTTGCCGAGGGATATTCGCCGTTCAGTTCGGAATCGTTATCGTTATTTTCGCGCTTTACTGTATGGAATTTTATGTTAAGACCGAGTTTTTTCGCTGCTTTTATATAGCAAATTCCGAGACAGTTGTTGGGTGCGCCCAAAATACCTTTCATATCCGCGTATTCGGGATTTTTTTCGGCGTAATCGTCCAAAGCGTTCGAGTATGCTTTGGGATAATTGTTTCCGTCCGCAAGATACGACGCGAGAATTTGCTTGAATTCTTCGGGTTCGTTTTCGGAAAGATCAGCCGCTTTTTCGAGAAGATTTACGTCGCCGCATTCGCTGCCGAAACTAAGATATTCGACGAAGGGAAGGGCAGAAACCGTTTTTAACGCACCGTATGCGAAGTTTTCCGCAGGGGAAATCGCATAAACCAACGGAAGTTCCACCACCATATCGGCACCGAGTCTGGCGGCAAGTTCGGCGCGTTGATACCTGTCGAGTATCGCAGCGTCGCCGCGTTGCGTAAACGAACCGCTCATAACGCATATTATCGTGTCGGCGCCCGTTTGTTCTCTTGCCTTTTCGAGGTGGCGCATATGCCCGTAAGTAAAAGGATTGTATTCACATATAATCGCAGTTGTTTTCATAGAAAATTTCCTTTTTTACTTGCTTTATTCTGCAAATGTACTATAATTAAATAGCAAAATAATTATAATCCATATAAAAACAAAAATAAAGCGTTTTTAATGCTTTTTACGGAGGTTATCGTGTCAAAACTAATGGATTCCATATACGATAAAGCGAAAGCGTTATATAAACATATCGTTTTACCGGAAGGAGAAGAAGAAAGAATTATCAATGCGGCGAAAGAAATTACCGCGAGAAAAATTGCAAAAGTAACGCTTTTGGGAAGAAAAGATGTAATTTTATCCAAAGCGGGAGATCTTGACGGAATAGAAATCGTTGATCCGACGACTAGCGAAAAGACGGAAGATTACATCAATCTTCTCGTCGAACTCAGAAAAGCGAAAGGTATGACCAGAGAAAAAGCGGAACAACTCGTGCTCGGCGATAACCTTTATTACGGTTGCCTGATGGTAAAAAACGGCGACGTAGACGGTATGGTCGGCGGTTCTGTCCGCGCTACGGGCGACGTACTTCGTCCCGCTCTTCAGATTATCAAAACCAAACCCGGCGTAAACACCGTTTCCAGTTGTTTCCTTCTTACTTTACCCGACGAAGCCCCGGGACACAAATACGGAAAAGAAGGCGTTCTCGTTTTTGCGGATTGTGCGGTTAATATCGCACCCTCGTCCGAACAACTCGCCGATATCGCTATCGCAAGCATCGACAGCGCGGAGAGCCTTGCCGGAATAGAAGAACCTAAGGTCGCTCTTCTCAGTTTCAGCACGAAAGGCAGCGCAAAACACGAAAACGTCGATAAAGTCACAGCGGCTTTATCAATTGTCAAAGAACGTATGCCCGAACTTTGCATAGACGGAGAACTTCAACTCGACGCCGCGCTTGTTCCTGCCGTAGGTAATCTTAAAGCGCCCGGAAGCCCTGTTGCGGGTAAAGCGAACGTTTTGATTTTCCCCGACTTGCAATCCGGAAATATCGGATACAAACTCGTACAACGTTTTGCCGGAGCGGAAGCGATCGGACCGGTTTGTCAAGGTTTTGCAAAACCCGTAAACGATTTGAGCAGAGGTTGCAGCGTCGAAGACGTCGTAGGCGTCGTTGCGGTAACGGCATTGCAATGTTAATGAAAAAATAGGAGAGAAATAAAATGAAAGTACTTGTAATTAACGCAGGGAGCAGTTCTCTTAAATATCAGATCATCGAAATGGACAACGAAAGTCGTCTTTGCAAAGGTTTGGTAGAGAGAATCGGCGCGCAAGACGCTAAACTTATCCACGAACCTACGGGCGGCGCAAAATACGAATTCGTCGCGCCTATACTTAACCATACCGAAGCGCTTAAACTCGTTCTTAAAGCGTTGCTTGACAAAGAACACGGCGTAATAAGCGACGTTTCCGAAATCAAGGCGGTAGGACACAGAGTCCTTCATAGCGGAGAAGACTTTACGGACAGCGTGCTTATCGACGATACCGTGCTTGCCATCTGCAAGAAAAATATGGTTCTCGGACCTCTTCATATGCCGGCAAACATCGCTTGTATAGAATCTTGTATAGAAGTTATGCCCAAAGGCACGCCTATGGTTGCGGTATTCGATACCGGATTCCATCTTACTATGCCCAAATACGCATATATGTACGGAATTCCTTATGCCGATTATGAAAAATATAAAATCAGAAAATACGGTTTCCACGGAACGAGCCATAAATTCGTAAGCGGAAAAGCAAGAGAAATTCTCGGAGAAGAAGCGACAAAGCGTATGATCACCTGCCATTTAGGCAACGGTAGCAGTCTTGCCGCGGTTAAAGACGGAAAATGTATCGATACGTCGATGGGACTTACTCCGCTCGAAGGTTTGATTATGGGTACGCGTAGCGGCGACCTCGATCCTGCCGTAGTCGAATTTATGTGTAAGTGCAAAAACATTTCGGTAAGCGAATGTCTTAATATCCTTAACAAAGAAAGCGGATTTAAGGGAATAGTAGGTGACAGCGATTGCAGATATCTTTGCAGCGAAGCGGAAAAAGGTAACGATCTCGCTATTCTCGCACTCGATATGTTCGCTTACAGAATCAAGAAGTATATCGGTTCTTATTATGCCGCGCTCGGCGGTTTGGATTGTATCGTATTTACTGGCGGTATCGGAGAGAACAGCAAAGAAGCGCGTGCGCTCGTTATGAAAGATATGGAGCATTTCGGTATCGATTTCGACTTTGAGAAAAACGATACGTCCAAGCGCGGTGATTTTGCGGTTTTGAGCAAGCCCGAATCCAAGGTAAAAGTAATCGTACTTCCCACCAACGAAGAACTCGTTATCGCAAGAGACGCAGTCCGTTTGGGCGGAATTAAATAAGGATTATACATTAT
>CAJLYQ010000007.1 GCA_905210905.1 uncultured Christensenella sp.
CGACGCGATTCTCCGTCTTCGCCGAGCGACTCGCTCTTCGGCACAAGCACCTTGCCGTCCATACACGCAAACACCCTTTCCGCGTGCTCCTTATCGAACACGCCTTTCTTTACTTCGAGCCTGTAAGTAGCCAGACTAACGAGCGGCACCAGCACGAGCCCGAGTATCATCGCAAACGACCCCATAACGACCGAATTCCCGAAATCCAACGTTTCACCGGTTTTTAACGTCACTTTCATAAACGACCAACCGCAAAGTTGATATATAAGGGCGTAAACCATAACCGCAATCCCTGCGATAAACGCCGCCCAAACCGCGCTCTTCGTAATCTTTTTGCAGTACAAACCGTAAAGGAACGGCGCAAGAAACGCCCCTGCAAGCGCGCCCCAACTTACTCCCATAAGCGACGCTATCTCGCTGAAACCGTATATCCTTTGCACGATCGCAATCGTCGCGCTGATAACAATGAACACGGCAAGAAGTATCCGCATAACGAGCATCTGCTTTTTCTCGCTCATCTTATTTTCCGGCACGATATAACCTTTGATAAAATCGAGCGTAAGCGTACTCGAAGAAGTAAGAACCAGACTCGACAGCGTGGACATCGACGCACTCAGCACGAGTATTACTATTACCCCCATCAAAAAGTCGGAATTTATCGTTTTTTCCAGCATAGTGGGAATAATCGAGTCAAAATCCGTGGTTTCTCCCACGAAAATCCTTCCGAAACCACCCAAAAAGTAACATCCCCCGGCAACTACAAGCGCAAAAATCGTAGAAATAATCGTTCCTTTTCTAATATCGTTTTCACTCTTTATCGCATAAAACTTGCTCACCATTTGCGGCAGCCCCCAGGTGCCGAGAGAAGTAAGTACTATTACGAACCCCAAAAATACGGGCATCGCTCCGAAAAACGACGTGTATTGCCAGCCTGCGGAGTTAAACAGTTCGGTCATAGACCCGGTCAGTCCGCCGTTCGAATTGAGAACCGCGCACACTACCGCGACTATCCCGATAAGCATTATTATCCCCTGTATAAAATCGTTGACCGCGGTCGCCATATATCCGCCGGCAAGGACGTAAACCCCGGTAAGAACCGCCATAACCGCCACGATGATTATATACGCTAGTATCTCGTTGCTGAACCCGAACGCAACGGTAAATAAACGCGAAAGTCCGTTAAAAAGCGATGCGGTATAAGGTATTAAAAATATAAAAACTATAACCGCCGACGCAATTTTCAACGCTTGCGAATCAAATCGTTTTCCGAAAAATTCGGGCATCGTTTTCGTGTCGAGATGTTGCGACATTATACGCGTTCTTCTTCCCAGAACGACCCAGGCAATGAGAGAACCGATTACCGCGTTGCCGATACCTATCCAGGTGCTTGCCACGCCGAACAAATAACCGAACTGCCCTGCGTATCCGATAAAAATTACCGCGCTGAAATAACTCGTTCCGTAAGTAAACGCCGTAAGCCACGGTCCGACGCTGCGGCCGCCCAGAACGAAACCGTTTACGCTTTTTGCCTTTCTTCTATAGTATATTCCGACGAAAATCATCGCCGCAAAAAACACGCACAGCATACACGCCATAAGTATTATTCCGCCCGTACTTCTCGTCGCGCCCGTCGCAAAATTCATTTGTCGTTTACTCTCCTTTTGTCTTTTTCGGTTACCTAACGGTTTGTTTCAGTATCCTTATTTTGCTTTTATCTCTTCTTTTCAATCGGACAAAAAAGCAATAAAAAAATCCCCTTTCGCTTTCCTTATCGGATAGCGAAAGAGGACGACTAATCGTAATCGCGGTACCACCTCTTTTCGTATACGCATTACTGCGCACACCTCGTCGAGCACGTATTATGCTCTATCGCTGTAACGGGCGAGCCCGGCGTAGCATACTCGTTTCCTTTCCGTACGCAACTAACGAAATGTATTCGGCAACGAAGTCCCCGACGTCTTGCACCGACCGACGCCTCTCTGCAGGTTCGTTTCGCGCTTACTTGTTTTCGCTCAAACGTTATTAAAGGTACTATAACACGGCATTTTTTACTTGTCAAGAAAAATTTTCAAAAATATCGACAAGTAAATAAATTCGCTTTTTGCCTTCTTGTTTTTTCGTTAAAAAAAAGAAAAAAAAGGACGTTTTCCGTCCGTTTGAATATTTACGAATTTCGTTATTATTTCAGAATTTCTTTTTCTTCTTTATAGAATTCGTCTATATATTTTTCAACGTCGGCGCGAGTGCCTCTGTACGGTCCGACTTTTTCCATTTTGTTGCTTACCGTTGCCGTCGCAAAAAGCAACGCTTTTTTCAGGTCGGCGTCTTTTCTCTCGGTTATGTAAGCGGCAAACGTCGTATCCCCCCTGCCGCTTCTTCCCGAAAGGTTTCTTGCCTTTATCGGACACGTCGCCATCGTGGTTCCGTCAAACGCCAGCACTTCGGTGTTGTGCGTGATCACGACTTCTTTCGCTCCCCACGAGAGCAGAATTTCGGCGGCTTTTTTTCTGTCCGTCGTACCGGTAAGTATTTCCGCTTCCGCCGCGTCGGTTTTCAGATAATAAACGTACGGCAAAAGTTCTTTTTTGTCCGCCCAGTCGGCGAAATACATCTCTCCGCCTTCTTTGTCCGCTCTGCGCAAGCACGCCTGCACGTCCACCGCGACTTTACCTTTCGTCGCAAGGAATTTAATGAGTTCTCCGTCAAAATCGCCGTAAATCAGTCCTGCGAGATGATATATATCGCTTTCTACGTCGGGTATATCTTCTTTTTTGAACCCGTCCGCCTGAGATATGCAGGTGCAAAGCCTTTTTTCTTTGTCGGCGGTAAAATATTTGTTCCTTATCGAAGTGGATTTTTTGCTCGGCAAGCAGAATATATCTTCCTTGGGAATAACGAATTCGTTCAGTCTGTCTTTGTCGGATTCGGCAAGTTTGGTGACAACCCCCACTTTTCTTCCGCCGGCATAAGCCGCCGCAGACGAGTAAATAACCGCTCCCCCGACTTCTACCACGAGATTATCGAGATAATCTATATTGTAGTCGAGAGATATATGCCCTATCTGTAGCACGTCGTAACGCTTTTTCATATTTTAACCTTCCTTCCGAGTATCTCAAGCGCCTTGTGATGAATGTTCGTCGTCACGTTATAAACCGCCGGATACTTTACTATTTTTTCTATATGTTCTTTAATATCTATCGTGAAAGCGGAAATCACTACGTTTTCGCGCAAACACTCTTCGCAAAACTCGGGCGTAAGCCGTCTGTAATTTACGTTTATCCCGGCAAGTCGCGGATTGTTAAACTTTTCCATAAACTCTTTTATCTTTTTCACGTTGCCTTTCTTTACGGGGAACGGGAAAAACGAAACGTTGAGATAAGCGCAACCGTCGGTAAGATTAACCACGTCGCCGGGCGTAACCGCGCCGGTAAACATAACTTTGTCTTCCACGCCGATTTTCCTCGCCTCGTCGAGAACGGGTTTTATCAGCCCTTTGTTTTTTATGTCGCAGTTAATCTTTTTACCCGTTTCTTTAACGAAAGCAAACGCTTCGGAAAGTTTCAGTTTTTTAGGATTCAGCAAATCGAACGGCGTATGCGCAAGATAAAGCGTTTTCCCTGCCTTTCGTATATCGACTTCGATTGCGTCGACGTTGTACTGCGCCATATGGTCGAGATACTTACGGGTGTTTCTTCCCGTGTCCATTGCTCCGCCGTGTGCCGTAACTATCATAGTTCTACCCCGTGTAATGCGTTTTTACGTATTCTTCTACGTCTTTTCTTTCGCCCTTGAACGGACCTACCGTCGCCATTTTCAGCGACACCGCCGCCGTCGCGAACAGTAAGGCTTCTTCCATACTCTTATCCTGCCTTTCGGTAACGTAAACGGCGAAAGCGGTATCCCCTCTGCCCGTTCTTCCGACAAGCGACTCCGCTTTGATCGGACAGGAACAAAAGTTTTTTCCGTCGCACGCGATCACTTCGGAGTTGTGCGTGATCAACACTTCTTTCGCGCCTTTTTCGCAAAGCAAAAACGCCGCTTTCTTTCTGTCCGTCGTGCCGGTAAGTATCTCCGCCTCCGCGGCGTCCGTTTTTAGATAATCGATATAAGGCAGGTCTTTTTCTTTCTCTTGCCAGTCTTCGAAATACATTTTTCCGTCGCTTGCGGCGTGGCGCAAATACCCCTGAACGTCCACCGCGACTTTACCTTTCGTCGATAAAAACGGTATTAAGTTTTCGTCGTAATCGCCGTAAAGAAGCCCTGCCAGATGATATATTTCCGACTCGGGCAAATCCGCAAAATCTTCGGCGGTAAACGGCGTTCCGCGCGAAGTGCAACGGCTGTCGCGCCTTTCTCTGTCTACGGTAAGATAGCGGTTGTACATATCGGTGGACTTTTCCTTAAAAACGCAAAAAACGTCTTTTTCGGGCAAACGGAAAGCTTCTATCCTGCCCTTGTCCTTTTCGTTAAGCGCAGTGAGCGCGGCGGTTTTATGCCCCGTTCCGTAAGCGGCGGCGGAACTGTACAATACCGCGCCCCCTTCGGTAAAAACGGTTTTTCCGTCGTAATCGACGTTCTCGTCCATAGTGACGTGCCCGATTATAAAGGTTTGGTACTTCATATCTCGTAAACTTTCCCTTCTTCGGCAAACACGACGCCGTCCGTTCCGACAAACACTTCGCTCGGATCGTAGTCGGGCGCGGCGTGCGACGCTATAAGCAGTTTTACGTCGGTTTCTTTCTTAAGTTTTAACGCGGTGGGCGCAGGCATATGTCCGCCGATAAAATGCGCCGGTTTGGAACAATCCGCCACCGCCACGTCGCAACCCGTAAGCAAAGGTATCAGGTTGTCGTTGTAGACGGTGTCCGCCGTGTACGCAAAAACGCCGTTCCCTTCGATTTTAATCGCAAGGCACGGCACGGGGTGGTTCATTCTGAAAAACGTAATCTTCTTCCCTTTTACGTCGAGAACCGTGTTTTCGTCCACGTTTATTACGTTAAACAACGGGTGATCGTACAGAATTTTATACCACACGTCGTCGATTTTTTCGGTGTATATATTGATTTTCGCATCTATTTCTTCGAGAAGGTAACGGAACGGCAAAAGGTCGCTCGTGTGGTCGTAATGAAGGTGCGAGATAAATATTCCGTCAAGATTTTTTACGTCGATTTCCGCAATTAACCTCGACAAAACGCCGCTGCCCATATCGAGAAGAAAACAAAAATCGTCGTCCGTAATCAGATATCCGCTTGCCGCTCCTTCTCCCGCTTTTCCGTAAGGTCCGTATTTACCAAGTATTTTCAGTTTCATTTTTCGCTTTTCCACAGTCCTTTCAAAAATTCCGTGTTTTTATCGTCGTATATGTTGTTTTTCAAAATGTTAAGAAGAAGTATGCTCCTTACTTTCATATAGTCTTCCGTCATAAAATCGCCGCTGATTATATTCGCTTTCGCTAAATATTTGGGATTGTCCGCTATGCTTTCGATAAGTTTGTAATAAACCGGTCTGAGCGTCTGATCGAGTTTTCTCGGCGTGCGGAACCCTATCTGCGTGCCGATGTTGGGCGTTTGCTGAGTCTGAAACCAGAACAGTCCGTCTATCTCGTACGAATCGAAAAATCCGACCGCTTTTTTTACGAACGACGGCGCCGGCATACCGTGTATAATCCTGTCCCACGGTATAATGTGTGGACAGTTTACGCTGTACTTGTAATCCTCTTTGTAGTTAAGCAATATATACCGCTTGCCCGACTTCCGCAAATCCCCCATACTTACCTGCGTAATGTCGCCGAAATCCGTATAAGCGTACTTTTCAGGCTCGATGTACTTCGCCAAAAGTTCGTCCACTTTCTTCGGATCGGCGGTAAATTTAAGATTGATACTTCCGATAACGTGCTGAGTGTAATACTCCCTGACGTCGAAAATAAAAAACTCGCTGTCGTTTTCTTCGAGCATTTTCTTCCAGTCTTTTAACGCGTTCTCGAACAAATCGCCCTTCTTTATACCGTGACAAAGAAGAATATTCCCCTTCCTGTCCGTGTCAAGCCTTACGCAAAAATGCCTTATGCCGTACAAAAACTGCTCGTAAAAACCGCCGTCCTGACAGCAAGCGACCGCGCTCATTCCGTAACTCCCGGCATTGTGCGCGCTCGGAATAACGAGATTGACAAGTTTTACGTCGTCCTTAACGTAAGACATCCATCTCCTATAAATCATTCGTTCACCTCTTGTATCCTCTAAAAACGATTTATTTACTCTTTTATAAGTAATAAACCTATATCAATTATATTACCCCGCGTCGAATTATGTCAATACCCAAACTTGCCGACAAGCGCGTTTTTTATTAACACAAAAACCTCGTTCTCTCTTTTCCGGCAACGCTCCGCTTTGCCGTCGTTCGGGTGGGCGGGCGGGACCGCTTCAATAAAAATTTATAAAAAAAGCAACGCCTTTTTTCTCGTTGCTTTCTAAATATTCGGTCTTACTTTTTTCGACGATAAATTCCGCATCGCTTTCGCAAGTTCTATACTGCTTTGCTTGTATTCGTAATAAGATTCTTTTCTGCGTTTCTTCTCTTCGGCAAAGTATTCCGCGCGTTTTTTAAGCGATTCGAGCGCGTTTTCTTCGGTTTCGATAAAATCGCTGAGCACGGTAACTTTGTCGCGCGTTACGTCCGCTACGCCTTCCATTACGAAAATACGCTTCTTCTCGCCGTGTACCGTGTATTCGCATATCCCAGATTCCAACCACAGAATAACGGGCGCGTGATTGCACAGTACACCGTATCTCCCTTCGCTCGAAGGCAATACGACGTACTCCGCGGCTTTTTCTTCGAGAAACGCGCCGTCCGGCGTTCTCATTTCAAGAACAAACGTTTTCATTCCTTATACCCTTTCAATTCCGTTATGTCGCCAAGGAAATAGAACTCGCTTTCCGGGATATCGTCGCATTTGCCGTCGAGTATCGCGTTGCAACTCTCTATCGTCCTTTCTACGGGAACGTACTTTCCTTCCATTCCGGTGTAAACGCTCGCTACGTGGAACGGTTGACTGAAAAATCTTATGAGTTTTCTCGCTCTGTAAACGAGAAGTTTGTCCTCGGGTTTCAGTTCGTCCATACCGAGTATCGCTATGGTGTCCTGAAGTTCGTTGTGACGCTGCAAGGTTTCTTTTACCCTTCTTGCCGTGCGGTAGTGCTTTTCTCCGACGACGTTCGGGTCGAGAACCGTACTCGTAGAACCGAGCGGATCGACCGCCGGATATATGCCTTGTTCTACCTGCTTTCTCGACAAAACCGTGGTTGCGTCAAGGTGAGCGAACAGCGTGCTGGGCGCAGGGTCGGTAATATCGTCCGCAGGAACGTAAACCGCCTGTATCGACGTGATAGAACCGTTCTTCGTGCTTGAAATTCTCTCTTCGAGTTGTCCGAGTTCGTTGGCAAGCGTAGGCTGATACCCTACCGCCGACGGCATTCTTCCGAGCAACGCGCTTATTTCGTTACCTGCCTGAATGTATCTGTAAATGTTGTCTACGAAAAGCAGTACGTCCTGCTTGTTGACGTCACGGAAGTACTCGGCAAGGGTAAGCCCGGTGTAAGCGGCACACATTCTCGCGCCCGGAGATTCGTTCATCTGTCCGAAAACGAGCGAGGTGTTTTTAAGAACGCCGCTCTCGGTCATATCTTCGATCATCTCGAACCCTTCTCTGCTTCTTTCGCCGACTCCGGTAAAAATCGAGTGTCCGCCGTGCTTCGTCGCGATGTTGTAGATAAGTTCCATAATAAGAACGGTTTTTCCTACGCCCGCTCCGCCGAACAAACCTATCTTGCCGCCTTTTGCGTACGGCGCGAGAAGGTCGATGACTTTTATTCCCGTTTCGAAAATCTCCGTACGGGGGTTCTGGTCGATGAGCGCGGGTGCTTCGCGATATATAGAACGGCGTTTTTCCCCGATCTCGCCTTTGTTGTCGATGGGTTCGCCCAAAGCGTTCATTACACGACCGAGCGTGTCTTCGCCTACCGGTACTTCGAGCGGTTTTCCCGTGGAAACCACCGTCGCTCCGCGATAAAGTCCGTCGGTCGCGCCTAATGCGACGCAACGAACGACGCCGTTGTCCCTGTGCGCCATAACTTCGAACAAAACTCTCTTTCCGTTTTCTTCGTAAACGAGAATTTCTTTCTGCGCGGGCATATGATTGTCGAACTTAGCGTCCACAACCGTACCGATTATCTGAATTATCTTCCCGATATGGGTCTTCGTCATCATCTCTCAATGACCTCCGTTACTCTTTGTCTCCTGCCTTAACTCCGGAAAAACAAGAATCCATAAGTTCGCTCGTTATCTTTTCCTGACGTATGTGATTGTACTGCCGATTTAACCCCTCGACGAGTTCTTCGCCGTTCGTCGTGGCTTGCTGCATCGCCGTCATACACTTGTAGTTTACGGCGCACTCGGCAGAACACAGAGCAAAATCTATATACGCCCAAATATACTGTTTAAGTATGTTGTCTTCATCTTTCGGGTATTCCAAAATGCCTTCTTCGGATGTCTGAACGGGCACTTCTACGGGAAACAACCTTACCGTGCACGGCGTTTGTCTGGACGGATTTTTACCTTTAATCAAAGTGAACACGATATAGATCTCGTCCGTTTCGCCTTTAATAAACGAGTCGGCAAGGTAGTACGCCATATCCCTTATTTCTTCGTTTACCACGCCTTGCATAAGGTGAAGGAACCTGTTGTTGACGTGGATTTTCTTTTTGTTGAAGTACTCTCTGACGAACTGTCCCACGGCGTAAACTTTTGCGTCGGGGTCGTCGCCCACCACTTCGGCGGCATAGTCCAGTATTTTGTGGTTATAATCGCCGCAAAGCCCTTTGTCACCGGCAATAACGATATAAGAACGCTTCCCGACTTCGCGTTTAGCGGCGAGCGGAGAAGTGATCTTTCCCATTTTTTTAACCACGTCGAACATAAGCGAGAGAAAAACGCCGCTTTTTTCGAGTTTACGCTCCGCCTTACTCATTTTCGACGCGGAAACGAGTTGCATCGCGCGAGTTATTTTAACGGTTTCGCGCGCGCCGTTTATGCGGTGTTTTATATCTTGCCCTTTCATATTCTGACGCCGTACTCTTTCGTCGCTTCGAGTATTTTCTTTTCGTTTTCTTCGCTTAAAAGTCCCGTTTTTGCGATTTCTTTCGCAACTTTGGAATATCTCTTATGGAAGAAGTCGATAAATCCTTCGAGATACTTGCCTACGTCTTTAACCGCAACGTCTTTAAGCATGTCGTTCATCGCGACGTACAGTTCCACAACCGTGTCCGCCATAGAAACGGGCGCGTACTGCGGCTGTTTTATTACTTCGGTAAGACGTTCGCCTTTTTCGATAACCGCTCTCGTGGACGCGTCCACGTCCGAGCCGAAACGGGAAAACAGTACCATTTCGCGATAGTGCGCAAGGTCAAGACGGGTTTTTCCCGAAACCTTTCTCATCGCCTTTTCCTGCGCCGCGCCGCCTACTCTCGATACCGACAAACCTACGTTTATCGCAGGACGGATACCCGAGTTGAAAAGTTCTTCTTCGAGATAAATCTGTCCGTCGGTAATACTTATTACGTTGGTCGGAATGTACGCCGAGATATCCCCGGCAAGAGTTTCTATTATCGGCAAAGCCGTTATGCTGCCGCCGCCTTGTTCTTTGGACAGTTTCGCGCTTCTTTCGAGAAGTCTCGAATGGAGATAGAATATGTCGCCGGGGTACGCTTCTCTTCCCGAAGGACGTCTTAAAAGAAGAGAAATCGTTCTGTACGCGACGGCGTGTTTCGTAAGGTCGTCGTAAACGATAAGCACGTCTTTGCCGTTATACGCGAAATGCTCGGCTATCGCCGCGCCGGTATAAGGCGCGAGATACTGCAAGGGCGCGTTTTGTCCGGCGGTAGCGGCTACCACTATGGTATACGCCATCGCTCCGCGTTCTTTCAGAATTTTTATGATTTTCGCTACGCTCGACGCTTTCTGTCCGATTGCGACGTAAATGCAGGTTACGTTCTTGCCTTGCTGATTGAGTATCGTGTCTATCGCGACGGCGGTTTTGCCCGTCTGTCTGTCGCCGATGATAAGTTCTCTCTGCCCTTTGCCGATAGGTATCATACTGTCGATTGCTTTGATACCGGTATAAAGCGGCTCGCAAACTTTGCTTCGCTCGAAAATTTCGGGCGCCGGGTTTTCGATATTACGATACGTCTTGCATATAGGTTTCGCTTCGCCGTCGAGCGGATTGCCCAGCGGGTCGACCACTCTTCCGAGCAACGCTCTGCCTACGGGAATACTTACTATTCTGCCCGTGGTATACGCTATATCCCCTGCGGACGCCGTGCCGGCAAGCACGATCGCGCCGACCAGTTTCTCTTCCAGGTTAAGCGCAAGCGCGTAGTTTTCGCCGCCTAAGTACACAAGTTCGTTGTTTTTTACGTTTTTCAAACCGTCGATAAGGATAACGCCGTCGTTGCAGGACACGATACGTCCGGCAGCCTGCGCTTTGATTGCGGGAGTATATCCCTTAATCGCTTCCTTTACTTCACGGGTGATAAAATCGAAGTCGCTCATTTCAATTTACCTTTAACCGCTTTTTCCAGCGAAGAAAGTCTGCCCGACACGCTTCCGTCGAACACTTCGTTGCCGTCGAAAATGATAATTCCGCCGATAATGGCGTCGTCGACGACGTAGTTTACTTTGATTTCGCCGTACTTGGTGACAAACTCTTTTTCGAGTTCGGTTTTGCGTTCTTCGCTCAAAGGCGCGGCGGTGGTAACCGTAAGTTTAGTCATCGCCCTTCCACTCCTTGATACACTCGTCTATGAGTTTGTCGTTGTCTTTCTCGGAAAGTTCTCTTCCGAGTATTTCTTTCGCTATGCCCACCGCAAGAGAGGCGACGTCGGTCTTCGCGCCGAGTACCGCTTTTTGCCTTTCGTCGTTCGCGTCCTGCTCCGCCTGCGTGCGTATGTTTTCCGCTTCCTCTCTCGCCTCGGCAAGAATCTCTTCGCGTTCTATAACCGCCGCTTTCTTCTCTTCGTCCATTTCAAGTACGCGCTTTTTCGCTTCTTCTTCGGCGTTTTTCGCGCGTTCTTCGCTTTCTTTAACGACAAGAAGGGCTTCTTCTCTCACTTTATCGGCTTTGCCCACTTCGTCGGCGATTTCCTGTTTACGCTTGTCCATAAACTTTTTTACCGGTTTGTAAAGAAGAAAGGTAAGTCCGACGAACAGTATGACGAAGTTGGCTAAATAAAGAAGTATCTTTTGCCAACTAAGTCCCAGCGTAGCGAAAATATCCGCTCCAAACAAGTTTTCCATCGTATCTCCTTATTACAGTACGAGTATAAGCAATCCTACGACCAACGCGTAAATGATTGCGGTTTCGATAAATACCAAGCCGAGTATAAGAGTGGATTTGATTTTGGAATCCGCTTCGGGTTGCTTCGCAACTCCGTCAATTGCTTTGCTTACGGCAAACCCCATAGCGATAGCACCGGCAAGAGCCGCAAGCGCAATGGCTATACCTGCTCCGAGAGCAGCCATTCCTTCAACTGCCAATAACGATAACATTTTTTCGTCCTCCAAAAAGTTATTTTTTGTTTTTTATGAATTTTATTCCGCACTCTCGCTCGTGGCGATTTTAGCGGATTTTTTTATGCGTTTAGCCTTTTTTTGCTTCTTTTCAAGCGGTTCCGCCGCTTCTCCGAAGAACATCGACGTAAGCAAAGTAAGTATGTACGTCTGCACTACGGCGTGCATCAAAGTAAACATTACCGCAACGAATATCGGTAAAACGACGGTTTTCGACATAACGTCGAACGCAACGTAAATAAGTTCGGTCACCAGTACGCCGCCGATTATCGCGCCGAACAGACGGAACGACATACTTATCGGCAAAGAAAAGTCCTTGAGTACCCCCATCGCGCCGCGCGCCTTGTTGTAACGTATTCCGCCCGACATAATTATGCCGTACGACATAAAGCCCATCACCACGCACGCGTTGAGATCGCCCATAACCGCGCGGAATCCCAGAAGTTCGATGAGCGTTCCGAAAAACACGAAAAGCCCCGCGCTGAAAATGTACGCTCCGAGATAACCGTTGTGATACGGCGAATTGCCCTTCGCAAGGTTGTCGAAAAATCCTACCAGCGTTTCCAGCATAAGTTGGAATTTTCCCGGTACTTTTTTGAATCTCGGAATAACGAATATACGGACGATCGCCGCAAACAGCAAAAGCACGCCCGTCACTATAAGCGCAGAGTAAAACGACGGACTTACCCCTATTCCGAGAAAATCCACGTTTTCGGGGAACAACGCTTCCCGCATTATATCCCCCACGTTTTTATTAGCCGATATAATCGTTTCGTTCAAACCACGCCTCCTTACGCGTTGCGCGTGACCTCAATAAATATTGCTCTATTATATAACTACTTCTCTTTTTTGTAAAGCGTTATTTCCTTCGCGCGTTCTTAAATTTTTATTTACCCTTTTTTAACAAATAAGTCTTTATCTCGTGCGGCTCGAAAATCGGAAAATCTACCGCTTTTTCGCCGTTTTCAAGCATATCCGTTTCGTACGCGACGAACCCTTCGGGCATAACGAAACGACCCCTTGCCGCTTTGCCGAACCGTTCGTAAGCGCGTATAACCACGCCGTCGCCTTTTTCGGCGCACTTAACCGTTTCCGTAATTACACCTTCCGCTTTAACGCCGTATACGGACGGTATACAAACCTTTTCGTCGACGCACAAAGGCGGATTGACGAAATTGTACGCGTCTTTCACGACGGTCGCCTTATCCGGAGCAAACCCCACCGCGTAGGTAAAACTATGCTCGCCCCTGTCGCAGTTCTCGTCCGGAAAAGTCGGCGCGCGCAAAAGATTAAGACTGACTTCTCCGTCCTGCACTCTGTACCCGAACTTGCTTCCGCCCGCAACGAAGAAATACCCTTGTTCTTCGTCGCCTACGCAAGCGTATTTTTGTCCGCAGACTTCGTACATCGCTCTCTCTTCGCTCGTTTCCGTTTTCGTGCTTCTGTCGATAGAACCAAACTGAATATCGAAGTTCGCTTTATCCGAATATATCGCCGTTTCAAACACCGCTCTGAGCATTTTGTGCGTTTCGCTCCACCCTATTTGGGTGTCGAAATATATATTTTTGGTATCCTTAACGTATATTTCTTGTTTGATGAACGTTTTGCCGTGCACGTAAGAAGATATTATCGTCGCGCGGTCGGCAATCACTGCGAACGACGTTTTTACGAGCGTCGGCTTTTTCTTGGGTTTCGTCAGATAATCCCGTTCTATATCCCACGCGTCGTAACGCGACTTCGGATCGGAAAAAATAACGAGCGAATGGAAAACGCCGCTTTTTGCGTATTCTTTCTTTTCGATTTTGTCGTAAACCGAAGTTATTTCGCCCGTGGTTTTGCTTACCGTGACTTTCAAAAACGCGTTCTCGATATAGTCTTCGCCCGCGCATAAATACGGACTTCCGCATTTAATCGGCTCGCACGAAGAGTAGGGAGCGCAAACGGCTCGGTACGTTTCGCCGCCGCGCACGACGATTTCGTTAATCGCAAACGGCGACGGGTTGATTACGGTAAAACCTTTGCCTCCGGATAAAGATTTTATCCTTTCGTCCGCGGCTTTTTCCGCAAGCGCGCACACTTCGGCGTAGTCTTCCACGCTTTCTCTATGCACCCTTTCTATGCTCGACCCCGGCAAAATATCGTGGAATTGGTTGGTTAAAATCCGCTTCCACAGTTCGTCGCGGCGTTCGTATTTGTCGCCGGTAACCGCTTCCAACCATTCCAGAACGTGCATTTTCCGCTCGGCAAGAAGGTTATAAAACTTGTTCTTCGCCTGCGCGGTAAGCGTTCCCTGATGCGTTTCGAGATAAAGTTCCCCTTCGTAACGTGGCAACGGTTTTTTTTCGAGTTTTCGGAAAAGAGAAACCGAACTTCCCGAAACCGCTTTGGGAGCGTACTTGCCGCCCGAACGTTTGAGCATTTCGAGATGTCCTTCGCCCGGTCCGCCGCCACCGTCGCTTACGCCGTAAATAACGAGCGCGTTGCCCGCTTCTTTCTGAACGTTTTTCACGTCCGCTTTAACGAACGCCATCGGACTTGCCGAACAGCAGTACGACCCTTCGGGCGCAATATGGGCGATGACGGAACTTCCGTCCGGAGCGACCCATTCGAAAGACTGCAGCGGAAACTTGTTGTATTTGTTGCGGTGCAGTTTTATCGTCATAAAATACTTTTTGCCCACGCCTTTGAAAATTTGCGGCAAAGTCGCCGGGAATCCGAACGCGTCCGGGAGCCATACTACGTCGCTGTTCTTGCCGAAACGGCTTTCAAAATACTCTCCGCCGTATAAAAACTGTCGGATAATGCTTTCTCCGCTCGGCACGTTGCAGTCGCACTCCGTCCACATTCCGCCCTGAATCTCTATTCCGCCGCTTGCTACCGCTTTTTTTATTTTTTCAAACAAACCGCTCTCGGTTTGTTCCACCCATTCGAACATTTGCGCCTGACTTGCGCCGAAAACGAAATCGTAGTCATTAAGGTACGTTACTACGTTGGAAAACGTGCGCACCGCCTTGCGTTTCCCTTCACGGATAGGCCACTTCCAGGCAAGGTCGAGATGTCCGTGTCCGACGGCGGTATACTCGACGCCTTGGGTTTGCTTTTCGGCAAAAAACGGCTCGAGAATTTTTCTCGCCTCGGCAATTTTGTTTTCCTTATATAAAACGTAACTGTCGTTAAACGCCTTTTTCATTTCACGAACGCCGTTTCCGTCGATAAATTTGCTTTTCCCCGAAGTCGCGACGGTAAGGAAAACGGCAAGACAGTCGTAGTAGTAATCGCGCTTTTCTTCGTTGACTACCGCAACGTCCGCTTTAATGTATCTCGGATTGTAGAAAAACATTCCGACGTAACCGTTGTTGCCGCAGTCGAGTTCGATATTTATCCGCTCGCCGCCTTCCGCTTTCTCGTATAACGGCACTACCTGCTTGCCGAACAACGGTTGACCTACGTCAATGGTGGAGAGAATGGGAGTAACCGCGCAAACCGGCTCGCCGTTTACGTACGCTTCCCCTTCCGCTCCCACTTTGATTAAAGCCACGACTTTTTTGCCTTTCGCGCTTTGCGGAACGGTGCCGGTAAAACGGAACACCGAACAAGCGAATTTTTCCTTCGTCCAGTGCTTGCCCCGTCCGATCGGCGCAAAGAGAAGTTCGTCCCGTTTCTCTTTCGGAACTGGTTCGTCGGTAACCGCCGCTATGGCGTCCATTTCGGAAACCGTTTCGTATATGCCCCGTTTCATAGCCATAAGTTTGGCGAAAAACATAGGGGAAGAAAAAAACTTTTCTATCATAACGCAAGCGCTCCTTCGTGTAACGTCGCTTCCGCTCCTTTTTGGTTCGCCCGATAGGCTATGCGCTTGACGTTTTCTTCGTTGAGATTGTCAAATCCGACTTCGTCCACCCCGGCAAGAAACGCTCCGAAAAACGCGTCCCCCGCTCCCGTGGTGTCTACCGGCTCGACCGGCTCGCTCTCCGCAGTCACGAGTTTGTCGCCGAGTTTGATCATACTTCCGTCCCTGCCCAGAGTTACGCAGACGACGGGGTTTTCGAGAGAAGAAAAAACTTCGTTGAACGTCTTTCCGTACACGAGTTCGGATTCTTCTTCGCTGAACTTGACTATATCTGCTTCTTCGATTATTTTTTTGCAGGCGTCTACCGCCTTTTCGTCGTACTTAAACACGTCTTCGCGATAGTTTACGTCGAAAGAAACTTTGATTTTGCGTTTTTTGCTCTCTTTAAGCGCTTCAAACGCTATTTTTCGTCCGACTTTGTCGCTTAACATCAAAGAGCCGATATGGACTATGTCCGGGCGCACTTCGTCGAACAAATCGTCGCTTATCTCGATATGATAATCCGCGCTGTCCCTGCGAAGAAAAGTAAAATCACGCTCGCCGCTTTCGTCTATGGAAACGAACGCTATAGTCGTGTTGCGCTCTTCGTCCGTTTGTATCATACATTTTAAGGGGAATTTTCTCGCTTCCCTTTTAAGGAACTTTCCTATCGGATCGTCGCCCACTCTTCCGAGAAAAACGACTTCCGCTCCGCAAGTCGACGCGTTGACCGCAACGTTAAACGGCGCGCCGCCTATATGCGCCCTGATCTCCCCGGAATCGTTCATCACCATATCCGCCAGTATCTCGCCTATACAAAGTATCATAATGAAAACCGCCTTATATTTTGCTTATTTTATAACTCATATAATAACTTAAATCGAAAAATAAGTCAACGCACCCTTTCTTCGATAAAAGTAAAACCGACGAATTCTTTCGCCGGTCTTTGCTATAAATCTTTTTTTCCGGTAACGCTCGGTTGCGGCGGTTATTTTACGATATAAACCGTCGAGCCGTAGGGGGGAAGTTCGTAGTGGATTTTACCTTCCGTAGAGAACTTCGCGTCCGACCACATATCCGAGCAAACGTACTCTTTTTTGTCCGCAAAACCGACGTACTCGTCGCCGATAAGTTTGCGTAAATCGAACGAACCTTTTTTCTTGTATGCGGAGCGGTTAAAAATACATATCGCGGTGCCTTTCGACAAGGGTTTTGCCAGAACGTCAACGCAGATTCCGTGGCGTACTCTCTTGCACGCTTTGCCTTCGTCGTCCTGATTTATCGCAATCATTTTTTCGTTGGTCACGATTTGCAAAACGAGATTGCTTTCGTCCACCGTTCCGTCTTCTTTAACGAACTTTCTTAAATCGTTGCCTAAAATAAGCGGAGCGTTCATCATACACCACAGATTGAAATGGCTCTTGTTCTGATCGTAGGTCAGTTTGCCGTTGCCGACTTCGAGCATATCGGGGTCGTTGTATCCGCCCTTAACCGAGTACTTATAAAGTCTTACGGTATGGTCGTAAATCATAGTCATCCACCACCACCACGGTCTGATGTCGGGAGTGGTTCTCCACTGATTGCCTGCGGTCGCGCCCCACTTGTACGGGCGGTTGAATCCCCATTCGCAAATCGAATAAGTAATGGGTTTTTCGGGAGTTTGGGTTTCTTCACTCACGCGCAAGGTTGCCCTTTTAAGCATTTTGCCCATATTGCGGTATTGAAAAACGTAACCGTCGGAAGTCTTTTCGATAGGATTGTATAACTTGATTATGTTGTTTCCTTTTTTGAGTTTAACCACGGTCTGAACTCTTGCGGTATTGTTGAACTTTTTGCAACTCGGCACGACGATTAAGTCGGGGTATTCGGAGTTCGTTTCCACTGCGATAAACTTTTCGTATTCGCCGTGTTTTTTCGTCGTGATATTGAGCGCGTACTCGCCGTCTTCGGGTGCGTCCACCGCGTCGAAAATTATAATTCCGCCGTTGGCGTCCAGTCCTTTAACGAACGAACCGCACGGCATTTTTTCGTCTTTAACAACCGTCGCTTTTCCGCCGAGAACCGCGTCTTCCGCTTTAAGTTCGATTTTAACGGAAGGAGAACCGATTTTCATAAGTTCGATCGTGCTTACGAGCGGCGCTTTTTTCGAATATGCGTGGTGATGGCAAAAATCGTACTTGAAAAATTCCGCTCCCCATTTCGCTATCGTGTACGCGTCGCGTTCTTCGTTGCCGAACCCTGCCGGCAAGTCTTCGCAGGTAAGCGTGCCGTTACTGCTGTATAAACCGACTTTAAGCCCCATATCGTTGATCTTTTTAATCAAAGCGGGAGTTCCGTGCGGAAACCGAACGAGGTCGCCCTGCAAATTGCCGTCGGCGTCGCGCATCGAAGAATGCCAGTTATCGTCGAGATTAACGAACTTATACCCCTTGTCCGCAAGCCCGGTTTTTATAAGCGCCTCGGCTATCCGCGTGATTTTTTCTTCGTCGATGTTGTTGCGGAAACAGTTCCAACTCGACCACCCCATCGGCGGTTTGGTAACTCCGTTGTCGTACGGCGGTTCGTCGTAAACGTTTCTGCCGCGCCTATGCGGCGTAGTCAACTGTCGAATGTAACATAGATTGCAATTTTTTTCGCTCATTTCATCCACTTCCTTATATTTTTTCGTATTTTTTCGCTCGATGTTCGGCTCCGAACACGACAAACAAACAGTTTATCTTTCGGGGCGGTTTTGCGACTTAATCATTACGTCGTGACTGCCGCCTTCAACGATACTCGTAGCGGAAACAAGCGTTATTTTTGCGTTTTTCTGCAAATCGGGTATGTTGGTTACGCCGCAGTTGCACATAGTGCTTTTGACTTTATAAAGGCTCTTGTTTACGTTGTCTTTCAGACTGCCCGCATAAGGAACGTAAGCGTCCACGCCTTCTTCGAATCCGAGCGTGTTTTTGCCGCCGAGATCGTAGCGTTGCCAGTTACGCGCGCGGTTACTTCCTTCGCCCCAGTATTCTTTGACGTAAGTTCCGTTGACGTTGAGTTTGGTGGTGGGGCTTTCGTCGAAACGAGCGAAATAACGGCCGAGCATAAGGAAATCCGCGCCCATAGCGAGAGCGAGCGTCATATGGTAGTCGTGGACTATGCCGCCGTCCGAGCAGATAGGAACGTAAATACCCGTTTCCTTAAAGTATTCGTCTCTTGCTTGCGCAACTTCGATAAGAGCGGTCGCCTGACCCCTGCCTATACCTTTTTGTTCACGCGTTATACAAATGCTTCCGCCTCCGATACCCACTTTTACGAAATCCGCGCCTGCCTTTGCAAGGAACAAAAATCCGTCTTTGTCTACGACGTTGCCGGCGCCGACTTTAACCTTTTCTCCGTACTTTTCGCGGATAAAATCTATCGTGCGTTTTTGCCAGATCGTATAGCCTTCGCTGCTGTCGATACACAGTACGTCGGCTCCCGCTTCGACGAGTTCGGGCACCCTTTTTTCATAATCCAGCGTGTTAATACCTGCGCCTACGAGATAGCGTTTCTGATCGTCGAGCACTTCGAGCGGATTTTCTTTATGTTCGGAATAGTCTTTTCTGAAAACGAGATAAACGAGTTTTCCGTCCTTGTCCACAATGGGGAGTTGGTTAAGTTTATGTTCCCAAATTACGTCGTTCGCTTCGGCAAGGTTGGTGCTTATCGGAGCGGTGATCAGGGATTCTATGGGGGTCATAAACGTAGAAACTTTGGCATCCGGCGTCATTCTGCTTACGCGGTAATCTCTGCTTGTGACCAGTCCGAGCAGAACGCCGTCGCATTCGCCGTTGTCGGTTACGGCAATCGTGGAGTGACCCGTTCTTTGAACGAGCGCAAGCACGTCTCCGAGCGTACTGTCGGGCGTAAGATTGCTGTCGCTCACGACGAACCCTGCTTTATGATTTTTTACCCTTCTTACCATCGCCGCTTCGCTTTGTATCGACTGATTGCCGAAGATGAAGGACAAACCGCCTTCCTTTGCGAGTGCGATAGCGAGAGTGTCGTTGCTGACCGACTGCATTATCGCAGAAGTAAGGGGGATATTAAGCGTAATCGCGCTTTTTTCTCCTTGTCTGAACTTAACGAGCGGCGTCGAAAGATTTACTTTTGCGGGAATACAGTTTTCGTCCGTATATCCGGGAATAAGAAGATATTCGCTGAACGTTCTCGACGGTTCGTCGTAATAATGTGCCATTATTTTTACCTCCGAAACAAAAAATTCTATTTAAGAAAAAAGCAGTCCGTCGCGCATAAAATCGCTTTCAGACCGCTTTTTTATCCCTTCCGCGCTTCCGTGCGGAAAGACAAGTGCGTGTTTATTGAATTTGGTTTTTTCTCTCAGAAAAACTCTACCCGTTTCCATTATATAGATATTACACTAACCGAACGGATTTGTCAACGGAATTTCCCTTCCGCACCGTCGCCCTTTCGCGCGCGTACAATATATTAACGATACGGCCGCGAACAACCTTTTCTAAAAATGACTTGCAAAACGTTTTTGAGGGTGTTATAATTGAGGTAATTTTTTCGGAGGTAGCGTAATGGACCCTGACCCTTACAGTAGAAATTGTTTAGGTTGATACGCTCGATTTGTCCTTCCTAGCGGCAAGTCGGGTTTATATGGACTGCCATAGGAGGTTTAATATGATTTGTGTTTGCTATACGGACGCCAACACGGGACGGGTTACGAAAGTGCCCAAAGAACTCATTAACGAGAGTTCAGATTTTTCCAACAAATGGATTCAACTGATCAACCCCGACGAACGGGAAATTGATTTTATCGCCAGCAAGACCGGTATCTTTTCGGATTTTCTTAAAGCCGCGCTCGACGAAGAAGAACGCTCGCGTATAGAAAAAGAAGACGATTGCCTGCTTATCGTCGTAGACGTTCCGACAGTCGTTATGGACGAGAAAAAATCGTACTGCACGTACTCGACGATACCTATGGGTATCATTATGCGCGACGATTACTTCGTCACCGTATGTCTCGAAGACTCCCCTATTCTTCAGGAATTCGGTCAGAGCGTAAGCAAAGTCAAAGGCATTAACCTGCAAATGCACAGCAGAACCACTTTCCAACTGCTTTTCCAGATAGCCACGAAATACCTGTTCTATCTGCGCCGTATCGACAAGAGCAGCCAAAGAATACAAACGCAACTTCATAAATCGATGAAAAATAAAGAACTCATCGAATTGCTCGACATCGAAAACTCCCTCGTCTACTTCTCGACTTCGCTCAGAGCGAATTCCGCGATTATCGACAAACTCACAAGAACCAGTCTTATAAAGAAACACGAAGAAGATCAGGACTTAATCGAAGACGTCGCTATCGAAAACAGCCAGGCAATCGAAATGTGTAACATCTACCGTGACATTCTCAGCGGAACGATGGACGCCTACGCTTCGGTCATCAGCAACAACCTTAACATCGTAATGAAAGTCCTTACTTCCATTACCCTGATTATCTCCGTCCCTACTTTGATAGCGAGTTTGTTCGGAATGAACCTGGACGGAATTCCCGGCTCGAAAAACGCGCCGTGGGCATTCGGCGTCGTGTCCGGCGTATCCTTCCTGACCGCGGGGATCCTTGCTTGGATACTGAAAAAGAAAAAACTTATGTAAAAAAAATTCCCTTCCGCACCGCCGGAAGGGTTTTCTTTATTAACCGCAATAACAAAACCGATCGCTTTTCTTAAACGACAGAATAATCAGTCGGTAATATATTTCGGACGTTTGCGGTATTCGAGCGGCGTACAGCCTATATGCTTTTTGAAAAGTTTGTTAAAATATCCGCAATCGGCGTAGCCGACTTCCACGGCGACGGCAACGACGGTAAGGTCGGTTTTTTCCAGCAAAGAACACGCTTCGTCCATTCTCAGCCCGATTACGTACTCGCTTACGCCCACTCCGCAGGTTTCCTTAAACAATCTGCAAAAGTAACTCTTCGACAGGTCGCATAAGCCTGCCAGCATATCCAACCTTATTTCCTTGTCGTAATGCTCCCCGACGTACTTTAAGGCAGGTCTGATAATTTCGCGATTTTTTGGCAAAATCATATCGTTTTTTACATTTATTTCACTCACGCGAAAAATCGGTTTTTCGTTGACGTCAACTTCAAAAACCACTAATTTTTTGCCCCTACTCAGCGCGTCGTATACTGCGTTAGGGCGTTCTAAAAAAATTTTTCCCATAAAATAACCTTAATGCCTTTTCGTTATATGTCAATATATTACCATATAAAAATAAGATTGTCTAATGAAATCGGCTATACGAATAGTTTATAATGATAGTAACGGCGCGAGAGTGCCTACTTACAATAAAAAAACATTTCAAAAGGAGATTTTTAATTTATGAGAAAAGCATTTATCTGCCCGACCAAGTACGTTCAAGGCGAAAACGAATTACTTAACTTAGGTTATTTTGTAAAGACTTTCGGAAAAAAGGCTTTGCTTATCGCCGATCCGTTTGCGTTGGGTCTTGTTAAGGACAAACTCGAAGAAACCCAAAAGAGATACGGGATTGAACTTATCGGTTGCGGAGATATCTTCAAAGGCGAATGCTCTCGTAACGTAGTCGCTAAACTTCAGGCGTTTGCCAAAGAAAACAAATGCTCCTGCACGATCGGTCTCGGCGGCGGAAAAGCCATCGACACGTCCAAGTGCGTTGCTGCAGGCAATCCTCTTATCATTTGCCCGACCATAGCGGCGACCGACGCTCCTACTTCTCACAGCGCGGTTCTTTACACCGACGATCACGAATTCGACGATTACGCTTACTTCCGTCAGAGCCCCAGTGTGGTTCTCATCGACCTTAACGTTATCGCGAACGCTCCCGCTCGTTTCCTCGTATCCGGTATGGGCGACGCTCTTTCCACTTACTTCGAAGCGCGTGCAAACGTTAAATCTTACAGCAACGTAAACGCGGGACTTCCCTGCGGAGCAAACCGTAAAAAAGGCACTCTGCTCGGCTACGGCACCTACACTGCGGCTGCTTTGGCAGAACTTTGCTACAAGAACCTTATTTCCGACGGTTACAAAGCGAAAGTCGCTTGCGAAAACAACTCGATTACTCCCGCTTTCGAAAAAATCGTAGAAACCAACATTCTTCTTTCCGGTCTAGGATTCGAATCCGGCGGTCTTGCAGGCGCACACGCTATGCACGACGGACTTACCGTAGTACACGACATTCACCTTAACAACTTCCACGGCGAAGTAGTCGCGTTCGGCACCATTTGCCAACTCGTACTCGAAAACAGCCCCGAAGAAGAACTTTACGAAGTACTCGACTTCTGCGACACCGTAGGACTCCCCGTTTGTCTCGAAGATCTTATGACCAACAAGAAGACCGGCGAAGTTGCGAGAACCGAACTCACCGAAGAAGAATTGAAGGCTGTAGCGGCTAAGACCTGCATCCCGGACGAATCCATTCATAATATGCCCTTCCCCGTTACCGAAGAAATGGTAATCGCGGCTATCAAGACCGCCGACAAGATCGGTCGTGCTTACAAGGGACTTGACGACTAGTTTTTAATAAGAAAAAACAACGACTTGGTCGGGAGCGTTTCGTTCCCGACTAAACTCAGTATTAAGGAGATATCATAATGAAAAAAATAATGAACACCCCCGAAACCTTCGTATACGATATGTGTCACGGTCTTGCGAAGGCTCATCCCGAACTCGAGTTCGTCGAAAAGTTCAAAATCGTAAAGAAAGTTGAAATAAACGACGAAAAAGTCAGCCTTATTTCCGGCGGCGGTTCGGGACACGAACCCGCTCACGCAGGTTTCGTAGGTAAGGGTATGCTCGACTGCGCCGTTTGCGGCGACGTTTTCGCTTCCCCCAGCCAGGTACAGGTCTACAACGCGATTAAAAAATGCGCTACCGACAAAGGCGTGCTTCTCATCATAAAGAACTATTCCGGCGACTGCATGAACTTTAATAACGCTATGGCGGACGCGCAGGACGACGGCATCAAGGTAGACGCTGTTTACGTAAACGACGATATCGCCGTTAAGGACAGTCTTTACACCGTCGGAAGACGCGGCGTTGCCGGTACCGTTCTCGTTCATAAATGCGCAGGCGCGGCGGCAGAACAAGGTAAAGAACTCGAAGAAGTTAAAGCCGTAGCCAACAAAGTTATCGAAAACGTAAGAAGTTTCGGCTTTGCGTTTACTTCTTGTACCGTTCCCGCGGCAGGTCATCCGACGTTTGAAATCGGCGACGACGAAATGGAATTCGGCGTAGGTATCCACGGCGAACCCGGACGTTTCCGCGAAAAGATCGACTACTCCAAAGGCTCGTTCAGCGACGATCTCGCAAGAAGAATCGTAACCGACCTCGAAGAAGATCTCAAACTTAAAAAAGGCGAAGAAGTCGTTCTTTTGATTAACGGTTTCGGCGGCAGCCCGCTGCAAGAACTGTACATTCTCAACAACTCCGTCAACAAGGCTCTCGAAGCGGACGGTATCAGGATCCACCGCACCATCGTCGGCAACTTTATGACGTCCATAGATATGGCGGGCGCGTCCATAACCGTACTTAGAGTTGACGAAGAACTCAAAAAACTAGTCGATTATCCCGTAAACACTCCTGCTCTTACCTGGGGCGGCGCGATGAACGAACAAGCGGCAGCGGCGGTCGAAGCAATGCAGGCTATCGCGAAAGCGCTTAACATCACCCCTGCCGCTGCGGCGGCTCCCGCAAAAAAAGCGGCTAAGAAAGCAGTCGAAGAAGAAGACGCAAACGCAGTATACGAAGTAGAAGGCACCCCGGCTATCGGCGAAACGATTAACACCGCCGCTTTCGTAAAAATCGTAGAAAAAATGGCGGACGTCATTATCGAAAACGAAGTTCCTTTCTGCGAAGCGGACAAAATGGGCGACGGCGACTTCGGTATGAGTATCGCAAAAGGATTTAAGCAACTCAAAGCCGACTGGGCTACGAGAAAGAAAGGCGATATCGGTCAGTTCCTCGTAAGTTGCTCGGAAATCATCAAAGAATACTGCGGCGGCGCAAGCGGTCCTATCTGGGGCTCGGCGTTCAAATACGCAGGTAAAGCAATGCTCGGCAAGAAAGAAGTTAACCTTACCGACGTAGCGTTCCTGTTCACGGAAGCGAACAGAGGCGTTTACGAAACCGGCAAGAAGAGTTTCGGCAAAGGCGCGGACATCGGCGACAAAACGCTCGTAGACGCTCTCAAACCCTGCGCAATCGCTCTTACCAAAGCGGCAGAAGAAGGAAAGAAACTTCAGGAAGGTCTCGATCTCGGCGCGAAAGCGGCTCACGAAGGCGCAGAAGCGACCAAATCCCACGTTGCTACCCTCGGCAGAGCCGGCACCGTAGGCGAAAGAAGTATCGGCTATCCCGACGCAGGCGCACACGGACTTGACGTAATCTTCAACGAACTCGCTAAGTTCATCAAAAACTTCAACTAATCCCATCACGTTATAAACCAACCGAAAACGGGTTGCCGAAATGTAACCCGTTTTCCGTAATAACTCTTTTTTCGTAATGATTTATAATTCGTTTCGGAATAATTTCTTGCTTAATTCGTTTCGTAATAAAGTAGTCATTATACGACGACGGCGGGCGACTTATCGTCGCTCGCCGTCGTATTTCCCACCCTAAAATAAATATCGTATTTTTTTCGTTTTATTTTACTTCGAATTCGTACGTTTTTTCGCCGAAATCTTCGTTATCGAACATAACCGTATACCTGATATAAGTTTTTCCGTTTTCCACTCTTACGGTAAACGTACCGTTTTTCGTTTCGGACTCTACTTCTCCGCAATCACGGCAGGTCTTGCTTGCAGTGCATACGAGAACGTTCCCTTCCCACGAGTATTCGTATTTAACTTCGCCGAACTCGTGCCTTGGCGAAATATCAACGGTTTTACCTTCGGTACGCTTCGTCCCGTCGGAAAATTCAAACTCTGCGGTAATCGTTCTCTTGCCGTCCGCGGTACAGGTTTTTTCTTGAGTAACTTCGCTCTTAACTCGTTTCGCTTTCTTTTCTTCGATTAACTTTTTACACGCGGCGCAGTATTCTTTCCCGATACATTCCGAGTCGTCGGCGCTCCATTCGTAAGTAACGTTCCCTACGCTGTGCCCTTTTCTCTTGACGACTTCGTTTTTCACTTGCTCGACGAATCCGGCTTTAACGAACGACGCCGTAACCTGCGCTTCCCCGTCTTCTTCGCAAGTCGCCGCTATTAACGTTCTGCGAGTTATTATTGCGTCTTCGCTTACGGTTTGTTGACAAGCGGAACAGGTTTTCTTTGCCGTACAAGCCGAATCCCCTACTTTCCAGATGTACACCGCTTCGGAATAATTATGTCCGCCTCTTGACTGCAAAACTTCTTCAACCGTTTGCGTTTTTGCGTTTTCGAACTTCGCAACGTACTTTATATAACCGTCTTCGACGCAATCGGCGTCTTTTCTGTTAACCGTTACTACGGCGTTCTCCGTGTCCGAACTTTCGCAATGCTTGCACTTAACGACGGCTTTACACTCAGAACGATCGCTTGCCCAGGTATATTCGGGGTTTTCGTAATCGTAGTAGTGACTTTTGGGAATAACCGTCGTTTTCACCTGCTCCGAAAAATCCTTGTCTTTGAATTCGGCGTGATATTCGCCTTTTCCGTCAACGGTACAAGTCTTTTCGCCGATAACGATCAATTTACCTTTCGCGGTTTCTTTTTTCGTGTTCGTGCAATTTATACATCTTCTTTCCGCCGTACAGGCGTCACCGTTCCATTTATAGATTATCGCACCGGTAAAAACGTGCTCTTTTTTCGCCGTTTGAACGCTTTTCGTCTGTTTTACAAACTGTCCGTCCTTGAATACTGCGTTGTAAACAACTTCTCCGGCACGAAGGCAACTTGCTTCAGTCCTGCGGCCTACGGTAGATTTAACCGTTTCTTTAACGACGTCGCCGCACAAAGAACATTTTTTAGTCGCCGTACAAGACGAGCAATCGCTTGCCCAATCGTATTTCGCCACTCCGTACTCGTGCGTAAGTTTTGTGACGTTCAAAGTTTTTTCGAACTTGTTAAAAGTGTTTCCGCCAATTTCGACGGTAGCGGTCAATTTCTTTTTCCCATCGTGAAAACACGTCGGTTTTGCAGTAATTTCTTCCTTGACGTCTGCTTTTTCCGTAATTTTTTCACCGCAAATCGCACAAGCAACAGTCACCGACGCCGTTCCGTCTTCGTTCCAGTCGCAATGCGCCATAGTGAACTCGTGCACCGAGCATTTCCCGGTACAACCGATTAACGTCCCGACGGTCAAAATCAGGCAAATTGCCAAAGTAAAAAACAATATCCTTTTTTTCATTTTAATTATCCTCCGCCGATTGTTGTTTTATGCGCAACGCTTAAAACTCGAACTCGCTTTCGGACTCGCCGTCTGCGCCCGAATTATCATTCTTCGCAACGTTGGACATATTGATTGCCCCTGCCACAAGTTTTTGCCAGGAATAAAAATGTCTTTGCGATTTGCTCATAAGACCCGGATCTTCTTCTTTCATTTGTTCGACTATATAAGCCGCTTCCGCAAGAAGTTTCATATCTTTATGCTCGAAATTCTTTTGTTTGGATTTTTGCAAACAACCGCCCCAAACCAAAAATACTATTGTCAAAATCAAAAATAAGACAGCGAAAACGATCAATCCGCTCGATAAAGCCGCCGGCAACTTTTCAATAACGTTGTTAACAAATCCAAGCGGCGCAGTATCTACGTCGTAAAGAACGTAATATCTGTAATACTCGCTACTTTCGTCTTCGGGATCAAGATACGCTTTCTCTACTCTGAGTATTTTAACGTTACCGCCTTCGTCGCGAGTAAGTTTCTCGGTCAACGTTTCAAGTTCGACGTTTACTAATTGACCGTTTTTATCGATTTTGTATGCTTTAGTCAAACTTCCCGGCACGGTAACAACGGTTCCGGTTTCTTCGGCATCTTTATTTACGTCGCTATCCATTACAAAATACTGATCGCCGTAAAAAAGCATACCGTTAATTTTAAGTCCGATATCGTTAAAAACGTTTTGGATTTTAGAAGTGGCGTTATATTCCGCAACAGTAGACGGATATTTAGGCACGAATGTAAAAACAACGCAAAAAACGGTAAGTAAAAGAAACAATACTCCAAGAAAAATTAAAAGTCCCGCTCCCTTTCCGTATTTTTTCGTTCTCGATATGCACTTAATGTACTCGTTTTCCAAGGCTACGAGTTTATCGGAATAGCCGAAACGCTTCTTTCTTCTTATCGTTTCCATATACTCGTTGTCTTGACCGGGCATCAGCACTATTCCTTTCGCTTTTCTGTCGAGTTCTTCGCTCACCCTGTTTCTTGCGCGAACCCAACCGAAATTAGTGTACTGTTCGGCAAGTCTTGACGGAACTCTCTTTTCGTCGTAGTTCTTTGCTTTTTCCATTTTGACGCCTCCTATTTTTCTGAAACTACCATTTTGGTAGTTCCGTTCTTTATAATAGCAAAGTTTTTTATGATTGTCAATATATAAAAGCAAATAAATACCGATAATATCCGCACAAACGATAAATTCAGGCATTTTTCAACGTAAAAAGGGGAAGATTAAAATACCGAAAATAAATAATCCGAGGCAAAACGATGGACGAAAAACGCAATAAACTACCCGAAAGATTGCTGCAATTAAGAAAGGAAGCAAACCTTACGCAAAAAGAGTTGGCGGAAAAACTGAATATGAACAGCGTCACGTATTTGCACTACGAAAAAGGACAAAGAGAGCCGTCTTTGGACACTTTACTCGATTTTGCCGACTTCTTTTCCGTGTCGGTCGACTTCTTGATCGGTAAAACGGATTATTGACTGAGATTGACTTTCTTACCCCGAAAACCGCTTTTCTGCAAATTTTTCATATCGTTCGCAAAAACCTGATTTCCTTTTTCATCTAATTATCGCTTTTTCGATCTCTTTTAATCTAAAACGCTTTCCCATTGCTTAACCGTTTTCTTTTCGTTTTTTCTTACGGTCAATTATTCTCTTGCTTTTCTTCTTATCCTAACGCCGCTAACGCCGCCTTTTCGCAGATATTTCTCTACGACTTATTTATAACGTCGTTTTCACACGACTTTTTATAGAACTGCTTTAATAAAATCGCTTTAATTAAACCGCACGTTTTTTGGAAAAACCGCTTGACAAAGGGATTTATGTGTTTTATAATGAATACAGACTTAGAATTATTCTAATTCTTAAAATAGAGATAGAGATGAAGAAGAACGAATTGCTGATAAAAAAGGTGCTTGACGAAAGCGGCGGACATCTTACTGCGGAAGAAGTATTTTTCGAGTGTAAAAAGCGCGGAGAAAATATTTCCCTTGCGACGGTTTATAACAATCTTAACGCATTATGCGAAGAAAAGTTAATTCGAAAAATTCCGTCTGCCTGCGACGGCAAGGACCGATACGACAAGGTGTATATGCCTCACGGGCATTTGATTTGCGAAAAGTGTCACAAAGTGAGCGATTTTTTCAGCGACGAGATAGGAAAGACCATTTTATCTGTAACGGGAATTTCGCCCGATTCTTACGATTTGAACGTATACTACGTTTGTCCGGATTGTGCGACGAATTCGATCCCCACGGAATACAATAAATAAAGAATAAAGGAGAAAAAAGATGGAACTTAAAGGAAGTCAAACCGAAAAGAATTTACAAACGGCATTTGCCGGCGAAAGTCAGGCGCGCAACAAATACACCTATTTTGCGTCCGTCGCTAAAAAGGAAGGCTACGAACAAATAGCGGAAATTTTCCTTAAAACTGCCGAAAACGAGAAAGAACACGCCAAAATGTGGTTCAAAGAACTCGGCGGATTAGGTGATACCGCGGCTAATTTGACGGCGGCTGCTGCAGGTGAAAACTACGAATGGACGGATATGTACGACGAATTCGCAAAGGTTGCCGAAGAAGAAGGGTTTAAGCAAATCGCCGCAAAATTCCGTATGGTTGCCGCTATCGAAAAAACGCACGAAGAACGTTATCGCGCACTTTTAAGCAACGTCGAAGCGAAGGCTGTTTTCGAAAAAAGCGAAATCACCGTTTGGGAATGTCGCAACTGCGGACATATCGTGATCGGCAAAAAATCCCCTACCCTTTGCCCCGTTTGCGCCCATCCGCAAAGTTTCTTCGAAGTAAGAAAAGAAAATTACTAATTACCTATATATATTTGTCAAGTATAATAATCAATATAAAAGCGGCGTTTTGAAATGACCCCAAATGTTAGTAATTCGTGGGGAATTTTACGGGTAAGGAGTTTAGTTCCTACCCGTTTTTCGTTCCCTTACGCCGTTTTAATGCGGCGGCTTTTTGCCTCAATTCAGAAAAGAAATTCAACGCTCTGCCCCTCACGTCCATAACCTCAAAAGTTTCGATTTTGTCTTTCCACGTTATATTTTTCATAGTCACACCTTTCAATCGCTTAAAATTTGTCCGTCCACCGATACGGTTACCACCTGCCACGGAATGAATTTTCCGCTTCTTATGAGTGCGTTTTTCACCGCCTGTTCGAGCCCGCCGCAACAAGGAACTTCCATACGGACGATCGCCACGCTCTTTACGTCGTTTGCCGTCAGAATTTCCGTCAGTTTTTCGCTGTAATCCACGCCGTCCAATTTCGGACATCCTATAAGCGTGATTCTTCCTCTCATAAACTCGTCGTGCATAGCCGCATAAGCATAGGCTGTGCAGTCCGCCGCAATCAGAAGTTTCGCTCCGTCAAAATATGGCGCGTTTACAGGAACAAGTTTTATCTGGCAAGGCCATTGCACAAGTTGAGAAACGCTTTCTTTTGAAGTTTTTTCTTCGACGGGACGGGGCGACATCTGTCTCATTCTGCTCCCGGGGCAACCGCCGTGAGCGTGCGTATGGTCGTGCGAGTGCGTATTTTTATCCCCTTTTTTCTTTTTGTTTTCCATGGCCGCCGCTTCGTCGTACTCTGCCGCTTCTCTTTCCACAAATTTTATCGCTCCCGTGGGACACGTCGGCAAACAATCGCCGAGTCCGTCGCAATAGTCGTCTCGCAGAAGTTCCGCTTTGCCGTCAACCATTCCTATTGCGCCCTCGCGGCA
Organism: uncultured Christensenella sp.; assembly: GCA_905210905.1. Lineage (GTDB taxonomy): Bacteria > Bacillota > Clostridia > Christensenellales > DTU072 > CAG-1782. The sequence continues at coordinate 30,579 of CAJLYQ010000007.1, forward strand.
AGCGTCCGCGCACGCACCGCAACCGTTGCACTTTTCTTTATCTATCTCGATAATGCGTCTTATCATCTTTTTTACCTCCGATTCTTGACTTTACAATTCGATTATACTATAATCGTAAATGAAAATCTGTTGTTTCAACAACAAAAAACGGGGTTTTTATGAAACTATCCAACACGCAACTTTTCCGTGGAATAGAAGAAACGGAAATAGAATCGCTACTTGGCTGCTTTGAAACGAAAGAAATCGCATTCAAAAAGGGAGAATACATTCTGAAAGAAGGCAATCCGACGGAATATATAGGCATCGTGCTTTCGGGCGCGGTGATAATAGAACTCAGCGACGTGTGGGGAAACAACAGTGTGATAAGTCGCATAGGCGTTGGCGGTACCTTTGCCGAAGCATTTGCCTGCATACCGGGAGAGCCGATGACGGTCAACGTCCTTTGCGCAGAGGATTCGACGGTGCTTCTTGTCAGTATGCGTTGTATTTCACACCCGTGCTCGCGTACCTGCGCCGCTCACACAAAACTGATACAAAATCTGCTTTCTCTTTGCGCCGAAAAAAACCTGCGACTTTCCCAAAGAATGCTACACACTATGCCCAAACCGATCAGACAACGGCTGCTTTCTCTTTTTTCGGAATACATCAAAAAAACGGGTAGTTTTTCCTTCGACATCCCTTACAGCCGTCAACAACTTGCGGACTATCTCAACGTGGAACGCAGTGCGCTTTGCAACGAGTTGTCCAAAATGCAGAGAGACGGCATAATAAAATACGACAAAAATCATTTTGTCGTCGATGCCGCCGATGTCTTGTGAAACCTTACCGCAAAACAAGGATTTTTATAGATAAAAAATTATTCCCTTTGTTTTTGCGGTAAGGCTTTCCTTTTTAATCTTTGACCGTGCCGTATGTCCAGTCGTTTATGCCGCCGAAATCATAGACGCTTACGTAACCGAGATTTACCAACTTTCTTGCCGCCTCTTCGCTCCTTCTTCCGCTACGGCAGTACACGAGAATAACCGCATTTTTGTCGGGAAGATTTGAGGGTGGCTCGCTGCCTATCGTTTCGTTTGGAATAAGAACGGCGTTTTGAATATGCCCTTCGTCATATTCGCTTTGCGTGCGCACGTCCACAATTACGACTTCTTGCGTATTCATCATTTCATACGCTTGCTCGGCGGTTATTTTGCGATATACGCCGACTCTTTCCCAGCTATAATTATACCGGAACGCCAATGCTTGCGACTGAACGGCGTCCTTCGTTGCCTTTTGCCTTACGAGGAAAACAAAGCCTTTTACCTGCATTTCATCGTTTGGCATAAACTCCCAGACGTGGGATTCTTGCAGATTCAACATCGAAGTCCACCCGTACACCGAAGGTTTTCCTTCGTTTTCTTCCTGCTCCAAAAAACTACCATTAACGGACTTTCCTCCGTCATCATGGGTTTTCAGATATTTTTCGTTGTACGGTATCACCTTGTATTCCAGCCCGAAACCCGCAACCGTTGCTTTTTCCTCTTCGGTCAATTCCCTTATTTAATGGCGGTACATTTTCTCGCTCTCGTCCCAAGTACTTGCAGGAACGCCTATTTTCACAACGCGCGGATTGCTTTTGTGGTAATAAAACACGAACCTGTTTTCGTCTTGCTCGGTCGAAGAGAACGTAGGAGCCGAAGAATCAACGTCTCGGCTAAACCGGCAAACAGCACTCAAAGAAATTGCATTCTGCTGCTTAGATTTCAAAGTGTAGGTCTTTTGCTCGGACGCGGCGCTCGGCTTGTAATAGTAATTTTTAGGCGTGCGCACGGATACGGTTATCGTCGTCCTCGGCTGAACAAGTTGTCCGTCTCCTGTCCTATATTCTGTTATGTTTGTGTATTCTTCTTCGTAAAACGAATAGAGAATATTGTAAATTCCGTTGCCGGGCGTTGTTTCAATCGAGTTGTTATGAGAACAGATATGCCAATTACCGCCGTTTACGGAAAACTCCAATTGTTGAGCTGCGTCTTTATCCTGTAAATAATTGCCGAGATTTCCCACTTCAACCCATACGGTTCCCCTATAATCCTGCCAAATCTCTTCGATCGTAGGGGTTATCTCTCTGTCTTTCAAGTTTCTTTCACATGCGGAAAGCATCGCAAACGAACAAAAAATCAGTGCGATCGCCAGACAAACACTTAAAACTCTCTTTTTCATAGCGAAAACCTCCGTTTTTTTACTTTTATTATTTTGTCTTGAATACTGCGAGCAGGTCGGCAAAGGATTTCTTTTTAATTGACGGAACAATAAAAACCGGAATTATTTAAGATAATACGTTATCGTTCCGCTCGTTTCGTCCACGCCGTTCTTAAATACCGTCTTGCTTACGTTTATTTTCCGTCCGTCCACCGTGTACGTTATACCGCCGATAAACTCGGTGTAGATATTGACGGTGGTAAGGTTTTCGAACAGAACGCAATTCCCGCTTAAAAACTCGACGGTCGACTTGCCACCGGGCCGATGCACGTTAAGGGTGGTCAACTTATACCCCGTCAAAGTATTCCTATTAGCGCCGAAAATGCCTGTTATATCGGCGTAACTATCGTAAGGCAAAGTTAGTTCGGTAAGATTTTTACAGCCCGCTAAGGCGTAATTTTCTATCCCGGTAACGGTTTTAGGAAAGATTATTTTATTAAGACCGCTCAAATCAGCGAACGCGTACGAAAAGATATAAGTGTACCCCGACGGAACGTAGATATATTTTATTTTCGCCGCGTATTCTTCGCCGAGAGCGTCGAAAACCTTGCCGAGAATCGCTTTCACGTCGAACTCGGACGAAGAGGAACGGCCTTGCAACGGCAATCTCATTCTGCCGTCATTGTCGTCTATATACTTCTTGAACTCTTCCGTTTTTTTCGGGTTTATTCCCTTGATTGCCCAACCGCCACGATTAGACAACGAAAAGGTAAAATACGACGACGGTATCTCTTTCACGTTACCGCAACCTTCTCTCGTACACACGAACGCTTCTTCGTCGTAGTCGTGGCGAGGTTCGTACCAACTATCTATTTCTTCGCCGCAAAGGGTACACGATACCGTCGCTTTGACGGTACAGTTTTCGGCGTTTCTTTCGCCATATACGGCGGCTCCTCTTTTATGATTGTACGGAACCACGGGAATAGTTTCCGTCGTACGCCTATTGCAATAAAGACACTTTTTCGCGTCCACGCCCGTAGACGAGCAGGTGGCTTCGACGAAAAATTCTGAGTCTTTCTTCATACTGTGCGACTGCGTCTTATAAAAAACGTCCTTATGACACCTTGCGCATTCTCTATACGCATAATAACAGTAGTTTTCGTCCGAATTATCCCTATAATCGTACTTCATTTCCGTGCCCGCAGGGAAACGATGGTTTAGTTTTTCCGTGACGTCCGTCTTTGTCTCCCCGCACCCGGAACATACCGACTTAACGTATCCCGGCTCTTCGCAAGTAGATTCTTTACTTTCCGCTTCTTCATAATTATGGGCGGACAAGCCTAATTTTTCGGTAACTTCGTAATCGCAAAACTTACATTTCTTTACCCTTTCGCCGAAAGCGGTACAGGTAGATGCAGTCTTTATTTCCCACGTGCCTAATTCGTGTTGCCTTATCGGTATAACGAACTCTTCTTTATGCCCACATACGGAGCAGATCTTGCTTTCTTTGCCTTGCTCGTCGCAGGTGGCTTCTTCTTCGACAACCTTTTTGCCGAAATCGTGTCCTTTACTCTTCAATACGAACCCGCTCTTTTCGTACCCGCAAACGGCGCATACCTTTTTGCCCGTTCCGTCTTCGGTGCAGGTAGGTGCGGTTACTTCTATAACCTCCCCGAATTCGTGGTTGTTTCCGCAACGGTTGTTCCCGAAAAAGTCGCACGCAGAAAGGACGGCTGCTACGCACGCCGCTATCGCAACGGTTATAAAAATAAGAATTGTTCTGTGTTTCATTTTACCTTTATTACAACTTTATGTTTGGTTTCTTTTACCTACTCCGTAAACAACAAAAAACAAGGCTTCATTCCCGACGTTTCGCGAACTTTTTTCTTTCGGCGTAAGCTTGTTAAAGACGTTCGCCGCTTTTTGCGCTCTATTCGGGGCGTAGATTAGTCGGTGCGTTTCGCACAAGTTGCCGTGTTTTTCTGTCTGCACGTGTCGGGAGCAATCGCCTTGCTCCGCTTGCTTGTTAGTTGATTTATGTCTTGTCAGTATTTGTTATTGTTTTATCTGTCTTTTGCTTGTAAATTATGCCTCTTTTCCGTTCGGTTTTTCAACCGCTTTCTTTATCTTTATGGATATATTATACCATATTTTGGCGTGAATTTCAACCTATAACGACCGATATATTGTGAAATTTGCTTCTTAAACAAAACACTACCGCTATTTGTTGTACGCATATTTTGCTCGAAAGATCACAATAGTCGAATTCGCGCGAAAAAATCTTTATGATTTTTTTATTCTTCGTCATAGGGCTTTTTGACTTCAAGTGCAGGCTTGTCGCTTGCATTGAGAGGAGATATGACGGAAGTTTCCAATCGACTTTCTATATCCTTTCTCGTGCTTTTTGCAACGCTTCCACCATCTCTTGCCACTGCGACGTTTTCACGGAAAGTTTCGGGTCGTTTGCTTTTGGATAACGCCGTCGTAGTTACTTCGGCAAGCATATTCAAAACAAGTTCAATGTCCGTCATATTGTCTCGCAGATTTTCTTTTTTCAATCCCTTGAGTTCCTTGTATTCTCTTACGGACAATCCACTCCACGCTCTCGTCATTTCATCGGTCAAAATGGCGTATTCTTTACCTTCTTGAACTCCACGCTCTTTCCATTCGTCCGTGAGTTTTTTGCGCATTTCTATCGTTTGCAAACGCTGATTTATCCAACCTTCCGTATAACCTTTCGCACGATAAAAATCCGCTCCGCGTAGTATCGCCTTTTCGGGATCGGCTATTTCGTCAAGTCGTTCGCTACCCGCCTGTGCAAGCCACATTTTGAACGGCTCTGCCTTCGGGGACGGAATAGACTGGACAAGTCGCAAAACGCCCTTTGTATTAAGGCAGTCGGTCAATCTGTTTTTACCGTCTTTTGCCAACATTTTCAAAGCGTTACAACTTGTAACGGTTTCATTCCCTTCGTCTTTCAGCCTTTTCTTTAAGACTCGCCAATATGTTTGAGGATTAGGACTATCCGTCAAAACTTCGATTATGTCTACAACGGCAAAATACCACTCTTCTTCGTCTGCATTCCACGCCGTGCGAACTTGTTTATTCTCAAAAATCTTGATTTTATTTTCCATACGATTTTTTCCTTCTATCGTTAGATTGTTTTTATTATACCATTTTTCTTCTGTTTTTTTCAACGCCTTTTCCCCTCTTAACATCAATTAGTTTGCCGTTATTCGTAGGAAATTGATTTATTGTTTGTATTTTTATAATTACTTTTATAGAAATTAATAGCGTAAATTTCTTAACTCTTCAAAACGGAAGTCTGTTTTTTACAAACTTCCGTCAAGTTATATGTTATTACTTTTAGTTCAAAGCTTTTATCAATTTTAACAAAATATCCTTTGCGCTCGACGGCAAGATGAACTCTGCGCTTGTAGACGAGTTTGAATGATATGTTTTGACTGTCAAATTTAACTCTTTGTCATGAATGTGTATTTGTTTACTCCAATTCAAACGCGCCCGTATAAAGTCGGTAATACACACCCTTTTTAGCAATCAGCGTTTCGTGATTTCCTTGCTCGATAATACGCCCGTTTTCAAACAAACGAGAGAAATGCTGAAAAGATTGTTTGAAAAACTACCGCAAGGAGCAAGCCCGATCTTACATTCAGACCAAGGATGGTAATACCAAATGAAAGAGTTTCAAAGACAACTGAAAAAACATAACATTATCCAAAGCATGTCTAGAAAAGACAACTGCCCGGATAACAGTGTAGTTGAAAACTTTTTCGGACGGTTAAAAGTGGAGATTTTTTACGGAGAAAAGTTTCAGACAGTGGACGAATTCGTCCACTGTCTGAAAGAGTACATTAACTACCGGAACAATGAGAGAATATCTCTCAGTCTAAACGGAATGAGTCCGGTACAATACCGAACTCATTCACAAATCTAATTAATTTAATTTTTTTTCCAACTTCTGTGGTTCATAGCATTTTGGCGCCGCTTTTTAATCCGTGCTTATCGGAAAAAACTTACTTTTTCTTCTCTTCGGTTTTCCTTTCGGGAACGGCGTTCGAAGTGGTTTTTATTATCTTACGCGGACATTTTTCCACGCAGGTAAGGCACCCGGAGCATTTATCGTAATCGATTTTCGGCAAATTGTCCACCATAGTTATTGCGCCTTCGGGGCATTTTCTCGCGCACATTCCGCAGCCGATACAACCGACTTTACAGAACGAAGTAGTCTCCTTCCCTTTGCAGTGCGTACTGCAAGCGACGTAAATTTTCGCCTTTGCCGGTATCCTTTCTATGCAGTTTTTCGGACACGTCCTTATGCACGCTCCGCACGAAATGCAGATTTCTCTGTCCACTTTTGCGACTTCGTCGGTTATTTTAATAGCGTCTACGGGACAAACCGCGGCGCAGTTTCCGCCGCCCAGACACGCCGTGGCGCAAATCTTGTTTCCGCCGTGATAAACCATTCTGTTAAGGCAACCTTCGTTTCCGACGTAAGTATATTTATCGGCGGCGTTCGTTCCGCCGTTGCACTTAACCACCGCTACGGTCGGTTCTTCCGCTTCGAACGGCAGTCCGGCGATTTTTGCGATTATTCCCTTTGCTTCGTTGCTCGTGGCTTTACAGTCGGACAAACACGCTTTTCCGCAAGCCAGACTTTTGGCAAACCCTTCGCAACCCGAAAAACCGCAACCGCCGCAGTTTGCGCCGGCTAAGTTTTCCAGAATTTTAAGCACCTTTTCGTCTTCTTTTATTTTGCAAACTTTCGTCACGACGAGTATAAGCACCGCAAAAACTATCGCCAGCGCGGCGACAATTCCCAGCACCATTCCCACTTTCGCCCAGTTTACGGACGCGGCAAGTAAATCGTATATCATATCCATTCTCCTTACAGCGTAATCAGGTTAAACACGTAAAACGCCATTGCCATAAAACAAGCCGTGACCATCGTTATCGGAAAACCTTTCATCGGTTTTGCGGTATCCAAATAATCGACTTTGGTTCTCAATCCGCTAAGTATTACTATCGCTACGGTAAATCCCGCGCCTGCGAAAAGCCCGTACAAAACGCTTACGCCAAGATTAGACGCGCCGAACGACGCGATCATTGCTTTTTCGTCGATGACCGCTTCCGCCACGCCGAGAACGGCGCAGTTCGTCGTGATAAGTGGCAGGTAAATACCCATAGCGTTATACAGCGGCGGACTGAATTTTTTTATTACTTTTTCTATCATCTGCACGAGCGCGGCGATTACGAAAATAAACACGATTATTTCCATAAATTCGAGTCCGAGCGGAACGAGTACGTATGTGTAAACGGGATAGGTAATAAGGCACGTTATCGTCATTACCACGGTAACGGCAACGCCCATTCCGACCGCGTTCGACGTCTTTTTCGACAAGCCGAGAAACGGGCAAATTCCGAGAAACTGCACTACGACGAAGTTGTTTACGAACACCGCCATAATAATTACGGTAAAGAAAGTTCCCATACTATTTCGCCTCCTCGCCGAGTTGTTTGGACGCTTCGGTTAGTGCGTCCGCGCCCACGGGCGCTTCGTAGACTTTGCGGAATTGTTTTTTGCGCATACTCGATTCGATTTTCGTATAAACGCCGTTAAACAATGCTATGCAAATACCGTACACGAAGAACGCGCCCGCGCTCGAAGTAAAGAATTCTATCTTGAAATCCCAAAGCGTGACGCCGAAAAGTTGCCCCGCGCCCAGCACTTCTCTTATTATGCTCATCGCCGTCATAGCCCAGGTAAAGCCCAGACCGGTGAAAAGTCCGTCGAGTGCGGAATCCGCAACGGGGTTTTTGCTTGCAAAACCTTCCGCTCTGCCCAAAATGATACAGTTGACTACGATTAGCGGCAAATACACGCCCATCGATTCGTACAAATCCGGGATAAACTTGTCGAGCAACATTCTTACTATAGTAACGAACGTAGCGATAATCATAACGAACGCCGGTATTCTTACTTCGCCGGGAATAACTTTTCTCAGGAGCGAAATAATCACGTTGCTACAAATTAAAATGAACGTAACGGCAAGTCCCATACCTATGCCGTTCATCGCCGCCGTCGTAAGCGCGAGCGTAGGACACGTTCCCAAAACCAAACGGAAGGTCGGGTTGTTTTTCAAAAGCCCGTCGATTCCGATATTTTTTATTCTGTCGAGTTTCATCTACGCACCCCCTTAGCCTTTTTGGGCGTTAAAATACGCCGTTATCACGTTTACCGCGTTGTTGATCGCCTTCGACGAAAAAGTCGCTCCGCTTACGACGAAATCGAACTTTTCTTCCCCTTTTCCTTCGAACTTATCGAAAAAAGCGGCGTTAAACTTGCTCATAAGCGTTTGTTTTTCGTTGCCTGCAATGCTGACTTCGTCGATTCCGACGTATTTTCCGTCGGCAAAACGCGCGACCGCCCACACGGAAACCGTGCCTTGCTGATAGCCGTCGAACCCCGTCGCCTTGACGAGATAGTTACCGTCGGCGAGTTTGTACATATTGTCTATTCTGCCGTAATCCGCTTCGAAATCGAACTTGATTTCTACGTAGTCGATCTCTTTTCCGTAAATTTTCTTAATCGTGCGCATAACGCGTTCTTCGTCGGAAACCGCAAGAACGTCGTTCAATATCGCAAGCAACGCGCCCGAAACGAGCGCAATGCAAAGCAGCACGAGAATACACTTAAACGATTTGCTTTTTATAAACTGTTTTACCGTCATCGCTTATTCTCCTTTCCCTTCTTTCGCCGCTTTCTTTTCCGCATTCTTCGCTTTAACCGTTTCGATTTTTTCTTTTATAAGTTTGGTTATCGGCGTAGAACCGAACGGACGCGGACGGATATAGGCGTTAAGCAACGGCACGATTAAGTTCATCAGCAGTATCGCAAAAGACACGACTTCGATTTTCGTTCCGTACCTTAAAAGTGCGGTAATCACGCCGAGAACGACGTAATAAACGTACGCCGCCCATTTGTTGTTCGGGCTGGTTACGTAATCGGTAGCCATAAATATCGCGCCTAAAATAAGTCCGCCGCTCAGTACCGACGGCAAAAACACGCTTGCGTCTTTGCTCATAGCCATACTTATAAGCCCGGTCACGACTATATAAATAATAGGATATTGCGGTTTTATCACCTTTCTTACGGCAAGGTAAATTCCGCCTAAGATCAGGGCGAGTTTGCACGTTTCGCCTATGCAACCGGCTAGTCCCGTCCCCAAAAACAGGTCGAGATTCGATAGTTGCATACCGTTGCCGTTAAGCATATCGGTAAGGGGCGTCGCTCCGCCTACGACCGCTTCTTTTCCGCCTATCGCGCCGAACGCCGGGGCGATCCAACCGGACACCATTGCGCTCGAAAACGCGATGAACGCAAAAACTCTGCCTGCAATCGCAGGGTTTACGATGTTCTTGCCCGTTCCTCCGAAAAGCATTTTAACCACGCCTACGGCAAAAATACCGCTTAAAACGGGCACGTACCACAACTTGTATTCGAGCGGCGGCATCGTCAGCCCCAGCAAAAGTCCCGTTACTATGCTTGTGAAGTCGAACTTAGCGAGAATTTGCTTAAAACTTACTTTTTTACAAAGCAACCACACGAATTCGGTCGCAACCGCCGAGAAAATCGAAAGAACGAGCGTTACCGCCGCCCTTCCGCCGAAATAAACCAGTCCCGCGACGGTAGCCGGCACGAGCGCGATAAGCACGTCAAGCATTATGCCTCTCGTCGTCGTTTTTCTCCTGATATGCGGAGAGTCGCTGATAATTACTCTTTCCATTACTGCCCTCCGTTATTTCCCCAGTTTGGACTTGCAAAGCGTTATGCTTTGTACGAGCGCGCGTTTCGCCGGACAAACGTAAGCGCAGCAACCGCAACTTATGCAGTTCCTTACTCCGCCGATCTTCGCCGCTTTTTCGTAATCGCCTGCCTGCGTGTAAAAATCGATTTGCATCGGGAGAAGTTTCATCGGACAAACTTCCGCGCAACGACCGCAGTTAATACACGGCGTAGGTTCGTCCGCCGCCGCCGTTTTGTCGGTGAGCATTATGAACCCGGAAACCGTTTTCGTCGTGTAAACGTCCGTGCTTACCATCGCCGAGCCCATCATCGGTCCGCCGCAAACGAGCATTTTTACGTTCTCTTTTTCGCCGCAATATTGTCTTAACGCAACGAAACTCGTTCCGTTTCTTACCAAAAGGTTTTTAGGAACGACCGTTCCGTCGCCCGAAACCGTAAGCACCCTTTCGTACAGCGGTTTGTTCTTCTCTACCGCTTCGTACACAGCGTACGCGGTAGCCACGTTCTGCACGACGCACCCTGCGTCCGACGGAAGTTTGCCGACCGGCACTTTCCTTCCGGTACAACAATAAATAAGGTGTTTTTCGCTTCCCATAGGGTACGCTTTTTTAAGAACGACGGGTTGAATGTCGTCGTATTTCGAGAAAAGTTCTATCGCTTCGGGTTTGTTTTTCTCTATTCCTATTAAAACGTTTTTTACTCCGAGCGCCCTTGCGATAAGACGTATCCCCTGCGCGGTTTCGTCCGGTTTCTCCACCATAAGACGGAAATCGCAAGTAAGGTACGGCTCGCACTCGGCGGCGTTTATTATAAGCGTGTCCACGGGCGTTTTCGGACTGAGTTTTACGTCCGCAGGAAAACCTGCGCCGCCCATACCCACGATACCTGCCTCGGTGATACGATTTTTTATCGTGTCGGGTTCTCTGTCCGCAAGCGGTTCGAGTTCAGTTTTTTCGTCCAGCCCGTCGCTGTGAACTATGACGTAATCGCTAGTCGCGCCGTTCGCCGCTCTGCGCTTTTCTATCCCGGTAACCGTTCCGCTTACGCTCGAATAAATATTCGCTCCGACAAAACCGCTTTTTTTACCGATAAGCGACCCGACTTTAACGTAATCGCCTACGCCTACGACGGGTTCGGACGGCTTGCCTATGTGCTGACATAAACTTATAGCCGCCACTTCCGGAAACGGAAAAACTTCTATCGCTCTGTCACGGGCAAGCGACTTACCGTCCGGAACGTGTACTCCGCGCGAAAAAAACTTACCTTTTTTCGGTTCCAACTCTATCCTCCTTCTTTAACGACGACATTCTCTCGAAATACGTCGTCGGAATTTTCTTAATCACAAGCGTCACGGCAATTCCTACGACCGCTCCGCTCGCTCCCCCCGTAAGCAAAAGATACGGTAAGTACGTAGCCGTAGCCGTACTCTTCGTCACGAGATAAAACACCGCGCATTGCACGAGATTGTTTACCACCGCCGATATCACGCACACCGCCGTAAGACTAAACGCCTTTTTAAATACGCTTACCAAAACAACGCTTACGACGCAAGCCGCTACTCCACCCGTTAAACTGTACATTAAGGCTCCCATATTCCCTACAATCAGACACCCTAACGTAGATTTTACGATAACCAGTACGAACGCTTCGGCATTACCTAAAACGATAAGCACAAGCATAACGAACACGTTGCTGACGCCGATTTTTCCGCCGGGAACTATGAACGACGGAAAAAGATTTTCGATAGCGAACGCAACGAGCGCACCTGCGCACAACACGGAAAGGGCGGCTATTCTTCTTACGGAAAAACGGTTTTTCATAGTATCGCCTCTTCGCCGTTTTTGCCGACTATGCGCGCTTCGATTTTATGCGGCAAGCAATATATCGCCTCGCCGCCGCGCGTTATTTTACCGAACGAGCGTACGCAGTCCGCTCTCGTCGAACAGTCCGCCTCGGTCATTTTCGCTCCGTCACGATAAATCGTAAGCACGTTTTTCCCTTCGGGAACGGTTATCGAAACGATAATATCGTCGCCACGGGCAGTAATCGTCAGGTAATTTTTACCGCTATCGGTCATTATACCATTTTTCTCGGAAAAAGCATAGGTGTAAAGTAATTTTTCACGATAATATAACTCTAATTTTTCCGCATCGGTTTTTTTGTCGGTAAGGAATACGCCTAAAAAAGCCCCCGCTACCGCAAGCGCGACTATTGCGTAAAGGATTAAATCCTTTACCTTAAAATAACCGCTCGCTTTCACGCGTTCCACTCTATCCGTCATACGCGCTTCCTTTGGTTATTTTAAGTCCGTTTTCCGTGGTAAAAACCTTAATTTCGCCGTTTTCTATAAACGCCGCAACCACGGTAATGCCGTTTTTTACCGCATATTCCGAGCGTGCAAACTCGATTACTTTTTCTTTTCCTGCGGCGATAAGACCGGTGGACAAACAGTCGGCAAGCGAACCGCGCGCTCCGATTACCGTAACCGCAGCAACGCCGTTATCGCTCGGCATACCGCTCGCCGCGTCTATGATATGAGAGTAGCGGCGGCCGGCCAGAAAATAACATCTTTCGTAATCTCCGCTCGTGGACGCCTGAACGTCGCTTTTTTTCATCGAACAGTACGTCCTTTCCCTGTTCGTCGTTTCCGTACCGTCCCGTCTCGGATTCGTAAGAAGAAAATCCCACTCTTTCCCTTTTTGATTTTTCAACAACCCTATACTGCTCGAACCGTAACTGATATAACCGCGCGTAATGCCGCTTTCGTTACAAAATTCCGTCAGTTTTTCCACTGCCAAACCTTTGGCAAGCGCAGAAAAATCGATTTGCGCATAGTACGTTACGCCGTCCGCTTCCACCCCCGATGCGGTTTTCGTAACGAAATATTCGCCGTTTTCTTCGCTTAAAACGAACTTTTTAAGTCCGACGAGAGAGCGGAAAGCCTTAATATATTTTTCGTCCGGCAAGGGGTACGATCCGTCGGCGTTTGCCGTCCTGTCGTACGGTTTTTTCTCACCGCCGTTTCTTATTCTCGAAGAAAATCCCCACAAATCGACGAGCGGCGCGACCGTTGGATCGTAAAAACCGTCGGTAAGTTCGTACGCAACGAGCGACACGTCGAACGCTTCTTTTGTAAGGTCGCTTATTTTTACCTTTTCCCCGGTTTTTGCGGCGTTGATTTTCGCCGCGTCCGAACCGCCAAGCGACGTATCGAACGCTTCGCTTAAATCGGAAAGCGTACGTTTAGCGTAGTCGCCGAACTTTTCGAATTCGGTTTGACTACAATATAAATCGGCTTTCAACACCGAGCCGAAGTGAGTTAAATCGGTAAAAGAAAGTGCTTTTTCCGTCGTGCAACCGCATATAGAAATCGTCGATAAAGCGACCAGCGCGACTAAAAACACGATAAATTTTTTCATAAACTCATTATAATTTATAATCCTGTAAAAATCAATAAAAAGCGCAATAAGAAAAACCCGTCAATTCGCAAGACGGGCTTTCGTACAAAAGGGAGAATATTTTTTTATAAAACTTTCGATAAGAACTCTTTGAGCCTTTGGTTTTGCGGATTGCCGAAAAGTTCCTGCGGCGTGTTTTGCTCCGCTATTTTTCCTTGGTCCATAAACAGTACTCTCGTGGCGACTTCGCGAGCGAAACTCATTTCGTGCGTGACGATTACCATCGTCATTCCTTCGGCGGCAATCTGCTTGATAAGGTCGAGAACTTCCCCTACCATTTCGGGGTCGAGCGCACTCGTCGGTTCGTCGAAAAGCATTACTTTGGGGTTCATCGCAAGCGCTCTTACGATAGCGATACGCTGTTTTTGTCCGCCGCTTAACGTGGACGGATAAACGTTCGCTTTTTCCGCAAGTCCTATTCTCGCAAGCAGTTTCATTGCGTTGTCTTCCGCCGCTTTTTTTATCTCCGCTACCGTTTTATACTGCGGAATTATCTCGGTTTTCGGTTGCGGATAAGTCGTTCTGTCAATAACTCTTTCCGCGTTCTCGATTTTCGTCACGAGTTTTATCTTTTTCTTCGTAAGGGACGAATCGTACGTCACGAGTTTTTTCCCGGCGTTTTCTACGACCTTTTTCGTGATTTCCCATTCCTTTTCGACAGGCGCAAGCAAAACCCTAGTGTCTTCAATGATTTTCTTCTGTTTTGCGAGTTTTTTGTCTATTTTTGCGTATATCTTAGACTTGTTCTTTTCGAGATACCGGTTATAAAACGGCATAAAAAAGTTGTGAATTTTTGCGTTCCGCAACTTCCCTTTGTTTACAATGATCGGCGCAAGCGTTATGTTTTTTAACACCGTAAGGTTGTTAAACAAGTTAAACTGCTGAAAAACCATTCCCATTTTTTGCCGACAAACGTTGATGTCGATTTTCAGATCGGTAAGGTCTTCGCCGTCGAAAACTATCTGCCCTGCCGTCGGGTCTTCGAGTACGTTAAGGCAGCGTAAAAACGTGCTTTTGCCGCCGCCACTAGGTCCGATTACCGCAACGATCTCCCCTTCTCTTATTTCTTCGCTTATATCGTCGAGAACAAGCAAATCGCCGTAACATTTCGTAAGATGCTTCGCTTCGAGAAGCACTTTCTTTTCGGTTCTATTTTCTTCTGTCACTCTTAGCAAGTCTCCTTTCGGCAAGTTTTATAAGCCCCGTAATGCAAAGCACGATTACGAGATACACAAGCGCAAGCATTACGTACGGAATAATATACTCGTACGTCCCCGCTCCTATCAGTTTGAACGCTTGCGTAAGGTCGGTCACCGCAATAAATCCCACGACCGACGTGTCTTTTACGAGCGCAATGAGTTCGTTGCCTAAAGTCGGCAATGTGTTTTTCACCGCTTGCGGCAAAACCACTTTCGCCATCGTTCTCATATAACTCAGTCCGAGCGACCGCCCGGCTTCCATCTGCCCGACGTCCACCGATTTTATACCGGCACGCATTATTTCGCTCACGTACGCTCCGCTGTTAAACCCGAACGTAACGATACCTACCACGAGTTTGTCCACGCTTACTCCCATTGCCGGGAACAAAACGTAATAAACCAGCAAAAGTTGCACGATTATAGGCGTTCCGCGGAAAAATCCGACGTATACGTCGCCCACTACCGACAACCCTTTCATAAACTTGTTTCTAGACGCGCTCACCTTAATTATGGCAATCAAGGCACCGATCGCGATGCCTATCAGAAAGCCGAAAAGGGCTATTTCCATAGTCGACTTAAATCCGTCGAGTACGGTCTTGTAGCCCTGATTCGTGATGAACGCTCTTATGAATTTATCCCATTTTTGCGCCATACTTTTCCTTTTTTAATTAACCGTTAAAACTTGCTACCAACGCTTGCGCCGTCGTCTTGTCCACTACGACGAACGCTATGTTGCCGTTGATCATATCGTTTACCGCTTCCGCAGCGCTCGAATAGTTGCCGAAACTCAGGTTGGAAAATCCTTCAAAACCGAAGTCTTCGCTGCCCTTAACGTAGAACTGAGAAGTCGTTCCCGTCTGTCCGCCGCACTTAGCCGCGTCGCCGCTCAAAGTTTTGAGTTTCGCTTCGACTTCTTTCGCATTCTTGCAGTCGTCAAAGGTCGTATCCCCTTCTTTCGTAATCAGTACTTGCGTCGCTCCGAAATAAGTCTTGCTAAACTGTACGCTTTCCTGTCTTTCGGGAGTAACCGTAAGTCCGGCAATACCGATGTCGTATTCGGGTTTGGTTTCTACCGAAGTAACCACCGCGTCGAAATCCATATGTACGACTACGAGTTCTTTACCCATATAGTCGGCAAGCATTTGCGCAATCTCCATATCGATACCCGCTATCTTGCTTCCGATCGTGTACTCGAACGGCGCAAACTCAAGGTTGGTCGCTACAACGAGTTCTTTGTCCGAATTGCTAGGAGTAGTCTTAATGCTGTCGCTGCCAAACTTCGTTGCGTCGTTAAGATCTACGCCCTCGGCAGTGTATTTTGCAAATATCGCTTTGATATCCGCGTCCTTATCGTCAAAAAACTTGTTTACCGTGTTAAGAAGTTCGGTATCGCCTTTCTTAATAGCAAAAGCGTACTCCTCGCTCGACAAATCGACTCCGACCATCTTTATCTTCGTCT
Source organism: uncultured Christensenella sp. (assembly GCA_905210905.1). Taxonomy (GTDB): domain Bacteria; phylum Bacillota; class Clostridia; order Christensenellales; family DTU072; genus CAG-1782. The sequence continues at coordinate 46,698 of CAJLYQ010000007.1, forward strand.
TCGCTTCGCCGCAGGCAAACAACATACTTACGCAACTAATCGTAAGAACTACGCACAGTACCGCAATTATTACCTTCTTTTTCATCTTTATTTTTTCTCCTTTCTCTCCGCCTGTCGGCTTCGTATTTCGTGTTATGTCTACATATTACACCAACCGTTTTTTATTTGCAAGCGATTTTGCATAATTATTA
>CAJLYQ010000008.1 GCA_905210905.1 uncultured Christensenella sp.
TATGTTAAAAAAAATTGCTAGTGCTTTTAATATTTCTGCCGATTATCTTTTAGGCTTAAAAGATTCATATATGTGAATTTGTGGGTCCGTTTTAATGCTTTGCAATAAATACTTTATACGCAAAAAGTTGCAATAATCGTTTTTCGCTTCTTTTTTTGCGTTTTTTTCATATATAAAAAAAAGAAACCTTACGGTTTCTATACTCTTTACAATCTGGTGCCGTTGACCGGGGTCGAACCGGTACGATGTTGCCACCGAGGGATTTTAAGTCCCTTGCGTCTGCCTATTCCGCCACAACGGCAGATTGTTGGAGGCACCATCCAGATTCGGACTGGAGATGAAGGTGTTGCAGACCTCTGCCTTACCACTTGGCTATGGTGCCTTACGTCCTTTGTCCCGATAAACTGGAGCGGGAGACGGGATTCGGACCCGCGACATTTGCCTTGGCAAGGCAACGCTCTACCACTGAGCCACTCCCGCACGTTTATCTGTGATACCGCCAACTAGGCTTAACCTGTTTGCTCGTATATAATACCAAATTATGGATTATAATGCAAGCGTTTACACTAAGTTTTTTTAATTTTTTTTAACTGTGTAAAATGTTTCCGTCTTCGTCTATATATATTACCATTCCTGCGGTCTTTTTACCCATAAGCGCATACGCTTCTTTTTTATCTACTCCGTATATCATACGCGTAAAAAGTTGTTCTCGTGCAAAGTCTTGTCTTATTTTGTACGCTTTTTCAAGAGCCTTTCCCGTCGAAGCGACGGCAACCGTTATGGTTTTCGCCTGTCGTTTATCGAAAACTCCGTTCTCTCTTGCCGCAATCAAAGCGTTGTCGACGTTGCTTACGATATAAAGACAACCTATATCTTCGTTTCCTTTTTTGCAATCGCATCTGCCGCCGTAAGCGATCACGCCGTGCTTTTCGTCTTCGATTGCAAAAACCATTCCCGAGTCGTGTCTGTACGCGCCGAGATAGCCGGGTTTAACGACGATTTTGCCTTCCGCACCGTACGCATTAAGCAAATTGCATATTTCGAAAATATCGAGCAAGCCGTCTATACTTTGTTTATTATCTATCTTTGCGGCAAGTTCTTTTACCGTTTCCGCGCCGCCTTCGACGTTTTTATACGGAGCAAGCGTTTGCGACACGGCATAATCGACGTCATTCTCTATTCTTCCCGACATTATGCTTTTAAGTCTTTCAAGTTTTTCTTCTCTTTTTGCGTAAAGGTTAAGCACACCCTTAAAGGCGTTAACGTTGCTTATCGTTACTTTCGGCTGCTCGATTCCGATCTCCTTAGCAAAGTTTATCCCGGCAAGTATGACGTCGCATTCTTCTTCTATGCCGCTATTGCCGTATATTATACCGCCGAAACGGTATTCCGATGTCTTGGCATAGTTTTCCGCAAGAAAATTCTTTTCTTCGCCGAAAGCGCACAGTCTGCCTTTCGGTTCTATCCCGGTGGTCGACATAGAGATAAGCCCTGCTATCAGATCGTCGGACAGGGCGAGAACTTCCCCGTTGGGGGCAATCGCCTTATAGTGATTTTGCGCTTCGCTATATTCGTTGTTAAGAATGTATTTCTCCGAATAATCGAGTGCGGGCAGGTTTACTTCGTCAAACCCTTGCGTTTCCATTACGCGTATAAAAACGTTTTTTAACGCGTTTCTTTCTTTATTGTTCGTAAGGTTCTCGCTTTGCGTGCCTCCGAACCATTTACCGTTGTTCATTATGTTCTCTCCTTATTCTTCTTCGCTAAGATTGCTTTCTTTCGCGCTTTCTACGATATAATCCGCATAATCTTTCCACGCCGAACCGTACGCGGATTTCTTGCCGTAAGGCACGTAAATTCTCAATCCGTTGTTAAATTCGAAAGGTTGTGCGTCCTGATAAAGCGTTATCGGCGTTTCGGAAAGTAAATAAACTTCTCTAAGCGCATAACACTCTTCAAACGCTTTGTCTTCGAGCGTGGTAACTCCGGACGGAAGTTTTATTGACTGCAACGACGAACAATTACGGAACGCTCCGCTTTCTATCGTCAGATTCTCTATTCCGTCGGCAAACTCCACTTCTCTTAAATTTACGCAATCCGCAAACGCGTCCGATTCGATGCGTTTTACGCTTGACGGAAGTTTTATTTTCGTTAATCCCGTCAATCCAGCAAAACAGTTTGCCCCAAGCACTTCTATGGTGCAGTTGTTGGCAAAGTCTATTTCTTCGATTACGGTGTTTCTTCTGTATACTTCCGTTCCTTCGGGATAAGTTTCGTACGGATTATACTCTTCGAACACGTTATTCTCCGAATTGAAAACGTATCTTACGTACTCGGTACCGGATCTGTCGTAAGGAACGTATCCGAAATAACCCGTTATCGAATAGATACTTCTTCCCGCCTGCTCGGTAATTATTACTACCTTTTTGTCGGTGGTATCCAAATAGCGTTTAATCGTATAACTTTCGGGATAGTCTTCGTCGTCTTCGAGCGCATATTTGTCCGGATTGCTGCCTATGTCGTAGTCTACGCATTTTGCGTAGACTTTCGTGTCTTCTGTCAAAATAAACGGATAAGTAACGGCTTTTTCGTATTTTTCGTCAAGGAACCAACCGACGAAAACGTATTGTTTCTTTGCCGTACTGTATGTTACGACTTCTTTCGCTCCGTAGAGAGCGTGCACGCTTTCCGAGTCAATGGCAACCGCTTCTTCTTTGTTGATTTTATACGTTATGGCGAATTTTTCGATAACTTTCAGCAAACTTCTCTGTTCCGCCCATTCGTCGCTTAGTATAAACCTTTCGAGCGATTCTTCGTCGGGAACGTAGATCGCGACGCAGTTTTCGAATTCGTACGAGCAATCGAGTTGCGCCGGGGTATCGTTTTCGACGGTAAGCGTCCAACCCGAACGAACTTCGGTGTTTTCCACCCATTCGGTAGGAATAATTCCGTCAAACGCTCCGTCCGCAATCTCGGTCAAGTTGGGTCCGATTTTTATATCGTAAACCGACGCTCCTTCAAACGCGCCGCGAATTATTCTCGTAACGTAGTCCGGAACTTCCGCTTGTTTGGTATAACTTACGTTGTACTTAATAAGCGTATTGTTAATAGTGACGTAATCTTCGGAATTGAGTTTTTCGGAATACCACAGCGTTCCTTCGATTACCTTATATCCAACCGTATCGAGTTTTTCGGGGAAATTTATTTCGGCAAGGTTGGTACAACCGTAAAACGCTTTGTCGTTTATCTTTTTAAGCATACTTCCTTCGCCGAATTTAATCTGCAAAACGTTGGTATTGCCTTCGAACGCCGAGTCGTAAATAAGCGTTATGTTGTCCGGAATGTCGATAACTTTTTCCGTACCGCTATAAGAAATAAGGATATTGCCGAGAATAATCATATTCTTATTCTGCGCGGAAATATATCCGAGCCTGTAAACCGCTTCTTTACCTATCACGGTCACGTTGTCTTCGTTTATCGTAACTTTGGAAAGGCTTTGACAGTTGTACAACGAATAATCGTCGAACACCGAGATCGTCGCAAGCGGATTATAGAATTCTTCGAGTGCGGAACAGTTTCTGAACGTACCCTTTCCTATACGGTTAAGCGCGCTTTCTCCTTCGAATTTAACCGACTTAAGCCTTCTGCAATTATCGAACGCATAGTCGCCTATTTCTCCGAGTCTTGACTCCGCTCTTACGGCAACCGTTTCTACTCCCGAGTTTCTGAACGCCCCTTCGCCGAAGAAAATCAGATCGGCAGGTATTATCAGCGACTTGTAAGAAGAACAATTCTCAAACGCCGAATCGCCTATTTCCGAAAGCGTCGTCGCGTTTTCGAGATTTACCGTTTTCAGATTGTAGCAATCGGCAAAAGCGTTATTCATAATATACGCGAGCATCGGACTTTCCGTCGGGATATAAACGGCGTTAAGCGATATCGCGCCGCCGAACGCATAACTTCTTATAATGGTAAGCGTGGTCGGCAGATAAACGTTAACGAGCGTCGAATTATCTCTGAACGCATTTTCGGCTATACCGGTAACTCCGGCGGGAATATGCAAGGTTTCTTCCGCGCCGTTGTATTTATAAAGAATGTCGTTTATGATAATGCAGTCTTCGGCGTTTTCGTATATCCACGCAGATCCGTCGAGTGCGTCCGGCGCGATTATGCCTAGTCCCGGCGTAGAATCGAAGTTGATTTCCGAAAGAGATTTGCATCCGTAAAACGCTTTGCTCTTAATTTCGGAAGTTTGGTTACCCAAAACGATTGTTTTAAGTGCCGTACAACCGTTGAACGCGTTTTCGGGAATAATCGAAACTCCGTCGGGAAGTTTGACGTATTCAAGATTTTTATTGTCTTTGAAAACGCCTGCCGCAAGTACGGTAACGTTGTCCGGGACGATAGCAATTTTCGACTCGCCTTTGTACGCGATAAGCAGGTTGTCGTATATGACGAAGTCGCCTGCCATATTCTTGTACCACTGCGTTTTCACGAACGCGTCCAGACCTATCGTAACTATGTCGGAAACGTACTCGGACGTTGAAGAATCGAGTTCGTTGGGAATTCTGAGTTCTACTACTTTCTCGCCGAAAGCGTTTTCGGATATACCGCGGACGACTGCGCCCATATACGTTTTGCCGATAACCACGTAGTCGTCGCTGCCGACGTAACCGGTGATCGTGTACGTTCCGTCTTCATTTCTCGAATAAACGAGTCCGTCGGACACGTAAGAACTGTCTTTTATGCAGGCGTACAAACTGATTTGTCCGTCGCTTTCTACGTTTATCGGGAACTTAACTCTTCTGGTAAAATCGGAATCGTAGAACCAACCTACGAAGAGTTCGGTCGATCCGAGTTCGGGAACGATGGGTTCTACGAAGGCTATTCCTTCCGCTTCGGTGTTGGAATTACCTACGTAGTAAAGAATTTTACCTTTAACCGTATCGGAAAATTCTTCGTAAACGCCTTCGCCGTAAAAACCGCCTGCCTGATAGTATGCGTCGTTTCCTATCGTTACGATTGCTTTTGCCGCAAGGTATTTTACCGAATAAAGGTAGTCGCAACCGTAAAACGCATTATTTTTTACTTCTTCTATCGAACTCGGTATTACGATTTGTTTGATACCCGAACAGTTAAGAAACGCATACTCGTCTATTACTCTGAGTCTACTTCCCGTTTCAAAACTTATCGAAGTAATAAATCCGCAATCTTTGAATGCGTCCGTCGCTATGTATTCCGCATTAGCCGGGACGGTAACCGACAGATCGTGACCTTTGTAGTCGACGAGTACTCCGCCGATAACGGTAAACTCGTCGCCGTTTTCAAAAATCGGCGTTCCGTCAAAAACGTATTTTCCGAAATCGGAAATAATCACCCCTTCGCTTACGTCGAACGTTTCGAGCGAAGAACAACCGTTAAACGCTCTGTCGCTTATGGAAAGCGTACTGCCTTCTGCGGCAAGCGCTACCGATTTTAACCTGACGCAAGACGCAAAAGCCGTTTTTCCTATCTTCTTGACTTCGACCGGGATTTCTACGGTTTCTATCGTTGCGTTGCCGTTAAACGCATTGTCCGCAATTTCCACCACGGGTAGGTCGTCTATCATCGACGGAATCGTCAACGCGGTTTCTCTGCCGTTGTATCCGTTTATAATTACTCCGCTTTGATCGTCGTTAAGCGTATAAGCAAAACCGTTATAGTAATCGTTATATCCGATCCATTCGTCGTAAAAACGTATTTCCGTATCGGAAAGAGTTACGTTCTCGAAAGACCGATTGCCGTTTTTCACGTACAAAATATCCGGAGCGTATTCGGCAAATGCCTGCATAAACGTTTCTTTAACGAACTTATAACCGGAATAATTTATTCTTACGCTTTTAAGCGAAGGACAAACTATGCTGTAAGTTCCCGGTTCGACGTCGGAATTAAACGTAATGCACACCACGTTTGCATAATAAAACGCGCCGCGCGAAATCGTCTTACAATTTTCGTGTAACGAAACTTCGGGGTTTGCGTTTTCGGTGTACAAAGCAGGATACGCATACAACGTCCGGAAATCTACGCTGTAAAGCGCGCCGTTATATTCGGTAAAATACGAATTGCGGGTAGCGTCCACCCTTTTTAGGGAAGAACAACCGTAGAACGTTCCGTCCCCGATCGAAGACAACGACGCAGGCAAAACGAGTTCTTCAAGCGAATTTAACCCGTACAACGCTTCGTCGCCTAATGACACGACTTCCGTTCCGGCAAAAGTAAACGTTTTTAACGCACTGTTTCCGTCGGTTTTGAACGCGCCTTCGCTTATCGATACGACAGACGCGGGAATTTCCACGCTTTCGAGCGAAACGCAGTTACGGAAAGCGTAGTCTTTAATCGACTTAAGTTTCTCGTTGAAATTGATTTTAACGAGATTTTTCGCGCCGTGAAAAGCGTAAGAACTTATCTCTTCCACGTCCGCCTTAATCGTCGTTTCTTTATCTTCCGAACCTGCCGGGTACGCATAGAGTATCGTATAGTCCGTATTGTAAAGCACGCCGTCTTCCGTAGCGAAATAACCGTTTTTGCCGCTTACCACGAATTCGGTAACGGACGCAGACTTGAACACGCCGTCGCTTATTCCGCTTACGGTGCAAACTTTACCGTCGACAACCGTTTTTTCGGGGATTACGACTATTCCGCCGTCGCCGTCGTATCTGTCAACGATACAGGTATCCCCCGTGCGTTTGTATTTTAATCCTTCGCTTCCCACGTTCATATCAATATAATAAGCGTAGTAAGTGGTTTCGTAAGCGTTTTTCGCCGTCATCGGGAAAGACACGGGTACTTTTCTGTCGCCGTGCAAAACGTACCAATAAACGAAACGATAATCGTCCGCGTCGCTCTTGCCTTTACTGTTTGCGTCGGTGGGCAGATAGTCCGTAGGAGCGTTTATTTCTTTGTTATCGTCCGTTATCGACACGGATTTCGTGACGAGCGTGTCGCTGTATCTTCCGCCGAAGTCGTACTCTCCGGTCGAATCGTATCTTCCTTCGGTATAAGGTCTGTAAACGAACCTTACGCTGTACTTGACGGGCGAGTATTCCGCATAAAACGTGTTATCGTCGCGTTTGGTCCAACCGGTGAACTCGAATCCCTGTCTTATCGGCGGTTCGGGGTAATAATCTTCTCCCCTTTCGCTCGACGGCAGGCTTTTTTCTTCGATTACGACGTCTTTCGTTCCGTCGTTGTATAAATACCTTATTTCAATAGTATTTTTTTCGTAATACGCTCTCAGACGAGTGTTTTTTCTTATATTGTCGAAAGTCGCGCTCTTGCCGGTATCTATATCGATCCAACCGACGAAAGTATAACCTTCTTTTGCCGACACTTCGGGCGGTTCTGCCCTTCCGCCTTCCTGTACCCTGTGCGTTGCGCCGAGTTTCGTAGTCCCATCTTCGTCGTAAAACGCCACGGTGTACTTTTCTTTTATTTCATCGTAAAGAGTAAGCGGAAAAGTAATTTCGAAACCGTAACAAACCAAAGTAACATCCTTTCTGCCCGACGTTTTCAGTTTTTCTCTGTCGGCGGCTTTAAGCATATAATCTTTTGCTTCGATACGTTTGATCTCTCCGGCAACGGTATTGCCCGACTCGTCCACGGTATCCTTTAATTCGACGACAAGCGTAATCTGAGAAATATCAAACGACTGCAACGGGAATCCGAGAAAATCTTCCTTTCTCAAATCCGGTTCTACGTCTATCGATTTGATATCGCTGTGTTTCAGTCCGCTGTTCGAGCAAGCCGCTATCGTAAACGCAAGCGCCGCTATCAGTACGGTACATAAAATAATCGGTAATTTTCTTTTCATACTCTACCTACTTGTCAACGGTTTGTTACCGTGTATTCTTCGTTGTTTATCGTCACCGTTTCGGGCGGCGTGGTTTTCGACGCGTTATAAATTACGGTCGCTTCTTTCTTTCCTTGTTCCGTCGTAAGATACGAATACAAAACATTGTCGATCGCAACGTATTTGCCGTTATCACTCATTTCTATCGCTTCTATTCCGCTTGCGTTAAACGCCTCGTTACCTATAGTCAAAACGGTGGACGGAATAACGACGGAAGTTATTTCTTCGCAGCCGGTCATCGCGCCGTTACCGATTGCGACGACTTCGTAATCGACGCACCGTCTTTCCACTTTTTCGGGTATCGAGAACTTTCCGTAAGTTGCAAGCGGAACGATAACCAAAGTCGCTTCTTTGTTAGTCGTGTTCAACGCGTAAAGCGCGCCGCCGTCCGCAACGTACGCGATATCTCCGCCTTGTTGCGCCGATTTCTTGTTCGTATCGATTTCAAATGATTTCAGCGATTTCGCTCCGTCAAACGCTCGGTAATCTACCGATTTTATCGTAAACGGAAGTGCGACCGAAACAACGGCGGTGTTCTTAAACGCGTTCGTTTCTATAGAAGCGGTTTCTTTTCCGAACGTCACTTCGGCAAGCGCAACGCAATTTTCAAACGCCGAAACGCTTACCTTACTTAATCTGTCGGGCAGATTTATGTTTTCAAGTTTTATACATCCGGCAAACGCTCTTTCGCCCATAGCGGTAAGAGTTTTCGGCAAGGACGCGTCGGTAAGCGAAGTAAATTCTTCGAACGCTCCGTTTTCGATCGAAGTAATGCCGTCTCCAACGATCAACGAAGTGATATAGTTTTTATGGCTCGGATAATTCGCGGATTTATACGTTAACGCACCGTTTCCGACGAAAAGAAGTATCTTGTGCGTACTCATTTCTTCACCGGATTTTGCGGATACCACGTAATACGTCGTTCCTTCGCCGAGAAAAGCGGTTTCTTCCACCGTCCAGTCGCTTTGCGTTCCCTGAACGTAAACGAACCTTGCACTGAGAGATACGTTCCTATTTTCTATCGTATAATCGATTTCTCTGTCGCCGCTGAGCAACTCGTCGTTTACAAACCACCCTACGAATACGTATCCGTCTTTCGGTTCTGCTTTCAGATTCAGTTCCGTTCCTACGAGATAAGTATTTCTTCCGCCGTATTCTTTGCCGTTTACGTACACTTTCGCCGCTTTGGAGTCGAAAGTAATATCTACGCCCAAAGGCGTAACCGCACCCGAGCGATAGAATACCGCGTAGTCTTTTCCGTCGTTTCTTATAACGACGTCGTCGTTCGTTGCGCTCGAAACGAGTTTTACGAAGTTTTTATAGATATACGTCGATTCTCTGACGGAATCGGACAATTCGTTTAAGACGTATATTTCGTTTGCTTTCGCAAAAATTCTGTAAACGTCGGTTTGCGCGATCAGCATATTCGCATTGTCGATATACACTTTTTTCAACGAAGAACAATCGGTAAACGCATTTTGTATTATGCTTTCCGTTGCGGAAGGCAAGGTAATTTCGCTTATCGAAGAATACGCAAACGCATACTCGCCTATGGATTTAAGGCTTTCGGGGAAAATAACTTTTTTAAGCGAAGTGTAATAAAACGCATAGCCGTCGATCGCCGTTATTTCGTAGTCCGTTCCGTTGACGTTAAGTCCGATTTCGTATTCCGTTGCCGTTCTTTTTTGCGGATAAATCATAAGTCTTGCTACGTTCTTTCCGGTCGAATCTTTTCCGTAAGCGTACAAAACACCGTCGTCTCCCACGTAGGCTGCGTTGTTTCTGTCGACTTCGATTTTTTTCATCGAAGAACATCTTGCAAACGCGTTTGCGCCGATTTTGCTTACGTTTGCTCCCACGTTCGCTTTTTCAAGAGCGGAACAACCGTAAAACGCGGCGGTGCCGATACTCGTAAGGCTTTCGGGCAAGACCACCGTCTTAACGTTTATACATTCGTAAAACGCGTTGTCGCTAAGTTCGGTTATCTTTTTAAGTTCTACGTTTTTGAGAGAAGTCGGAACGTAACTCTTGTTGTTGGAATATTTATCGCCGCCGAAGAGCAGTCCGAAAACTCCGCCGTAAGGCAAAGAAATTTCGCTCAATCCCGTGCATCCGACGAACGCGCCTTCCTTAACGTTAAGCACTTCTTCGTCTACCGTTATTTTTTCAACCGACGAACAACCGTAAAACGCGTTGGCGTCGATCACGCCGCCGTGCACGGTAACCGTTTTTAACGAAGTCGGCACGACGCGTGCGTTGTCCGAATAATTCTTTCCGCCGAAGACGTATCCGATATAGCCGTTGCCCGACCCGATCGAACCGCCCACGAAGGAAAAATCCGCTTCGATTAACGTCGAACAACCTTCGAACGCGCCCTGTCCGACGTTCGTTATTCCGCTCGTCTTTCCGAAACGAATTTCGGTAAGTTCTTCGCAGGAATAGAACGCGCGCGCGCCGATCGAATACAGTTCGTCGTGCGCAACGAAGGAATTTATTTTCGAATAGGCGAAAGCGTATTCTCCTATGCTCGTCACGTTGTTCAAACCGCCTACGGAAGTAAGCTTTTCGCAACCGTAGAAAGCGTACGCGGCAATACGCGCAACGCCGCTCGGTATATCGACTTTATCGCCGAGATATCCGGCGAAAGCGTATTCTCCTATTTCGGTAAGTTTAGACCCATCCGCAATTTTAACCGGAGCGGAAACGCCCTCGAAAGCGTACGCTCCTACGCTTTCTATTGCGGAATTAAGTTTTATTTCTCCCGTAATTTCCGTCATACGGGCAAAGGCGTAGTCGCCTATCGAAAGGACGGACGCAGGTATTTCGGGAGCGTTTTTGCCGCGATAGCCGTAAAAAGCGTACTCTCCGATCCCCGTCAAACCCGTCGGCAAAGTCAGATCCGCGGTGATGTCCGAAAAAGCGTATCTTCCGATACCGACAACGGTGTTCGGTATCGTAAGTTTCGTTCCGTAATATCCGGCAAAACCGTAATCGGAAACGGACTTAATCGCGCAGTTTGCGTTCCATTTTATCTCGGCGCCCATATCCGAAAAAGCGTACTCGCCTATTTCGGCAACCGCCGCAGGAATATCCAACACGGAAACGTTTTTCGCGCTTTCAAAAGCGTGTTTTCCTATTCTCGTCACCGACTCGGGTATTTTTATCTCACCGCCTTCGTATTTAGCGAAAACGTAATCGGATATTTCGGTAATCGTTGCGTCGTCGGCAAAAACTACCGCCGCTTCGGTTTCTTCGAAAGCGTACTGCCCGAGCGACGCAATTCCGGAATGGAGCAAAATCCGCGATACGACTTTTTTGTCGCAACCGGAGAAAGCGTAATCTCCTATAGCGTCCACGGCGTAACTCGTTCCGTTTACCGTTATTCTTTCGGGCACGGCGTAGTCGCCGCTTTCCGTCGCAAGTCCGTTCGGATACGCTACGAGTTTTGCATTCCGGATCTGTTCGTCGCCGTTTCTCGTCGTGCAATATTCGTATACCGCTCCGTCGATAGAACTAAACTTCGTATTGCCTTCGGTTTTTATGTCTTTAAGGGAAGAGCAACCGTTAAACGCGCTTCCGTCAAAATTCACGACCGAAGAAGTAATCGTTATTTCTCTGAGATTGACACAGGAAGAGAACGCCCCTTTGCCTATGTCGGTAACGCCGTTGCCGAGTTCGATTTTGGCAAGCGCTTTGCAAGACGCAAAGGCGTTTTGTCCTATCGTCGTCACGCTGTCCGGGAGTTTTACCGATCTGAGGGAAACGCAGTTTTCGAACGCGCTTTCCTGTATTTCTTTAATATTCGTTTTGCCGCCGTCGGTTATGAACGCAACCATTTCTATATATGCGTTATTCGCAAAAGCAGAGTTGCCTATCGCGGTGGTTTTTGCCGGAATCAAAACCGTTGAATCGAGTTTTCCGTTGTATTTAACGAGAACCGTTCCCACGAAAACCATTTTGTCTTCGTTGTCGCCGATGAATTTGTTTCCGAAGAAACAATCTCTTCCTACTTCGGTAAGGCTTTCTTCGTTGATTTTGAAGTTTTCAAGCGCCGTCGCTCCGAAAAACGCTCTTTCTCCGAGCGAATAAACGTTGCCTTGCGCGTTATGGAAAACTTTAAGAGCGACGCAGTTTTCAAACGCGCTTTCGCTTACGCTCGTAAGACTGCTCTTCCCTTCGAAAATCACCGAAGTAAGCAGTTCGCACCCGAAGAACGTTCTTCTCTCTATGGTTTCGAGTTTGCTCCCCGCCGCCATTCTTACGGTTCTTATCCCGGAATTTTCAAACGCCGATTCCCCTATGCTCGTTACCGAAGCGGGGAGGTAAACGTGCATTTCGCTCTTGCCGTCGTCAAGGGATTTCGCACCGAAAAACGCTCTTTGCCCTATCGTCTTCAATTTGGACATATTTCCTAAATCCAAAAACGCAAGCGATGTACATCCTTCGAACGCCCCTTCTCCGATGATCTCAACGGATACGTTTCTCAGTCCGAAATTAAACTTCGATATATCGGAATTCGCAAAAGCGTAATCTCCTATAATCCTAACGCTTTCGGGTATATACAGCGTCTTTACCGCCGCGCCGTAAAACGCTTTTTCGTTTATTGCTTTTACCGAGTTCGGGATATGCAAATCTTCGAGTTGCCCGAGATATTTGTAGAAAATGCCGTTTACGATGACGCTGTCGTCTGGATATCGGGTAAGCCACTCGGTTGCTTCGAAAGCATCGGAAGCAATATCGGCGAGTCCGTTCGCCGACGAAAAATCTATTGCGCTCAGCCTTTCGCAACCCGAGAACGCTTTTGCGCTGATTGCGGTAAGTTTGGCGTTTATTATTACCGTTTTCAGATTAACGCAGTTTTCGAACGAAGAATTGCCGACGACGGTAAGTTCGTCCGGGAAAACGACGGTTTCGACGTAAGAATTGCCTTTGAACGCATTGTCCGCAATCTCGGTTATTCCGCTCGGCAAAACGACGCACGTCGCGGTTCCGCGATATCTTCTCAAAACGCCGTTCCTTACTTCCCAGCAATCGTTTCTTTCCGTTCCGCATTCGTCGAAAGCGGACGAAGCGACGCCGCTTTCGGGCGTTCCGTTTATTTCTTTAAGTCTGACGCAACCGAAGAACGCTTTCTCGCCGATAATCCTTAAAGCGTTCGGAAAATCCACGCGAGTTATTTCTTCCAGTCCGGAAAACGCTTCTTCTTTTATTTCGATCAATTCGATTGCCGAAGAAAAATCTATTGCGGAAACGAACCGTGCCGAAACGAACGCTCTTTCCGCTATTATCGTGACGTTCTCCGGAACGATAACGTTTTTTTCGTAACCGACGTAACCGACGACCACGCCGCCTATAACGATTACGCCGTTTTCGTCCGGATCGATTGCGTAGTTTCCGAAAGCGTTGTCGCCGACTTCGGTTATTTTCGTTTCTCCGCTCACGAATTCGACGCTTCCTCCGCAATCGGCAAACGCGTTCTCTCCGATTTTACGAACGTTCTTTCCGAAAGTGACTTTTTTAAGATTGTTGCAATAAGCGAATGCGTCCGCTCCGATAACTTCCAACGTATCGGGAAAAACGACTTCCCTTATCGAAGAATTGTTCATAAACACGCCGTCTCTTATTTCCGCAACGGCGAAAGAGTTTATTTCCGAAGGTATCGTCAGTACGGACGAATTGCCTTTGTATGCGGTGACCGTTACTTTTTTCGTCGTTTCGTCTACTTCGTAAGCAAAACCGCCGACGAAACTCTTGTAAGGCGATCCGGTGCCGGAATAGTTTTCCACTCTTATTCCGAACGTGTCGCTGCCGCCGAAAGACGTTTCGTTCGTAACGTAGATTACTTCGGGTTTATATCCGCCGAACGTTTCTTCCGGCATATTGACTTTCGTCGCGCCGAACCTTATCGATACGAGCAAGGGACAAACGACGCTGTTTTCTTCGAACTCGATCGAACTCGTACCTACGTATATTCCTTCTATTGCCGCGCCGTAAAACGCTCCTTTCTTAATTACCTGAACGTCGGAATTGACGGTAAACTCGGCCGAACCGTTGACGCCGAGATATTTCGCCGGATAAGCGTAGAGATACGCGTACGGATTAGTACCGCCTTCTCTGTATCCGTACAACGCACCGCCGTAGACGGTAAATCCCGAATTTACGGACGAACTAGTCCCAGACACGGTTATGCTTGCGAGTTCTCCGCAGCCGATAAATACGTTTTCGCCCAGACGGACAAGCGACGCGGGTAAAACTATAGCCGTAAGCGAAGCCGCTCCGCAGAACGCTTCGTCGCCTATCTCGGTAACTCTCGAACCGAGCGTAACCGAAACGAGCGAACGACTGTTTTTGAAAAGTTCGTCGGAAACCGTTTGTACGTTTTCCGGAAGAGCGACTTCGGCAAGATTTTCACATTCCGAAAACGCTCCCGCGCCGATTTCCGTCAGACTTTGCGGAAGAATAATCTCTTCAAGATTGTTCGCTCCCCTGAAAGCGTAAGCGGCTATTTCGCGCGTTCTCGTATCCGGCGTAAAACTCGTTCTTTCCGCCGCGACCGGGTACGCCGCAAGCGTTACTTCGTTCGCATTAACGGCATAAAGCGCGCCGTCGTTCGCTCTGAAATACCTGTTGTCGTCGCTTACCGCGAATTTTTTAACGGAAGTGTACGAAAACGCGCCGTTCTCCACGCTCTTCACGGGCAAGCCGAGATAATAACTCGGAATAACGACCGTTTCCGCGTCGCTGTCCGCTTTCAAACCCGTTACTACATAGCCGGTGCCTTCGTCGTCGAGTTTGTATTCAAGTTCGGGCGTTCCGTCTGCAAAGGAAACGTACTTTGCGGTGAACTTCATTTCACCGGTGACCTTGTAAGGGAAAGTCGTCTTTATTTCTTCGCCGTTTCTCTCGACGTACCAGTAAAGGAAAACGTTGTCTTCCAGTCTTTCGGCGTCGTCCGGCGGAGTAACGCCTTCCGTAGCGAGATCGACGCTCCAGGAAACGTCGTAATCGTAATACACTCCTTCGGTGTATTTGTAATACGAAAACGTAATCAGAACTTTGTCTGAGTCGTAAACGGCGTAAAAGTCCGTGTTGTTTTCCCCTACGGACTTCATTGCTTCTTCGTTGCTCCATCTTCCGTTGCTGTATCCGGACACTATGGGTATTTCGGGCGCGACGTCGAGCGCGTTTCCGCCGCGAGCGACCGTAGCGGTTTTTATAAGCGTGCTTTTCTCGCCTACGGTGTAATAAAATCTGACTTCGTAATAATCGGATTGATAAACCGAAACGTAAGAAACGTTGCTTCTTACGGTAAAATCCGTAACCATTACGCCGGTGGATTTGTTTTTCCAGCCGACCAGGGTATAACCTTCTTTCGTGGGCATTTGCGGAGGAGTAACGGTTGCGCCTTCTTCGAGAGTTCTCGTTCCGACGACGTTCTCGCCGCTTTCGTCGTAGAAAGTCACTTCGTACATCGTCTTAAACGACGTATACAGTCTGAGTACGAAACTGAAATCGAATTTTCCGCCGTAAGAACATTCTATCGTATGAACGCCGGCGACGGAGAGTTTTGCCTGACTTGCCGCTTTTACCATCGCGGAGGTAAGCGGAATGTCGACCGAACCGTTTTCGCCGTAAACGATATGTACCGAAACGTCTGACAATTTGAAAGACGAAAGAAGAAATCCCTCGGACTCGAGTTGTTCGGGATTAAGGACCGATACTTCGGATATGTTTTTGAAGTCTATCACCACTTCGTTTCCGTTTATGTCGACCGTAGGTTTACCGGTACACGCAAACGTCGCAACCGCCATACATAAACAAATCACAAACAGCAATATAGACTTGATTCTCTTCATATTCATACTCCGCGAATTATTATATATAATAATATAACACTGGTAACAAATTAAATCAAGACTAAATGTCAAAAAAAATAATGCCCCTTTGCGTATTTGGGGGAAATTGTAAAGAAACGTTTTTTAAGTAAGGCTGACGTCGTTAAGCGAATAACTCTCGATTTCTTTTTGCAAAACGGGTTCCAAAGCGGATAAATCCAGTCCGTCGGCAATGTTTTTTGCGTTTTTAAGCACTCTGAGAGTAAGTCCGTCGATCGTTCCCGCTCCAGACTGTTCCAGACCGAAAACGTCGCCGCCGCCGCGATTTTCAAAATCTTTTTCGGCTATCTCGAACCCGTCCGAACACTCGCACAGAGTTTTCAACCCTTCGGTCGGCTGTTTTTTCGTATAAAGAAAACAGTAGGCTTTTTCGCCGTTGCGCCCCACTCTTCCGCGAAGTTGATGCAAAGTCGCAAGTCCGAATTTTTCTGCGTCGGTAATTACCATTATCGACGCGTTCGGAACGTCTATGCCGACTTCCACGACGGTGGTGGATACGAGAACGGAAATCTCGTTTTTATAAAATTTGTCGAGAATATCCTGCTTATCGCTTGCTTTCAGTTTACCGTGCAAAACTCCTATTTTGTCCCGGTCAAAATATTTTTCCAGTTCTTCGCCGAGCGCCTCGACGGACTCGCTCTCGACACCTTCCGCGTCGTATATCTTCGGAGCGATTACGTACGCCTGCGTGCCTTTCCGGCATTGCTCTGATATATATTTCCACATTCCTTCCCGTTTCGCTTCGGGAACGATTTTCGTGGAAACCGTACCTTCGTACCGCCTTTTTATCGTAACGTACTCGACTTCGCCGTATGCGACGAGTTGCATAGAACGCGGTATGGGCGTTGCGCTCAAAGTAAGCACGTCTACGGCTTCGCCGCGCGAAATAAGCCCCGTTCTTTGCGCGACTCCGAAACGATGTTGTTCGTCTTCCACGACAAACCCCAGATTCGGTATTTCTTCTCCGCAAAACAGCAACGCCTGCGTACCGATAACCACGTCAAAAAAACCGTTTTTTATCCTAAATCGCAAATCTTTCTTTTCGGAGTTTTTCGCGTTTCCGCTTAAAAAACAAACGCTAATTCCAAGCCGTGAAAATATCGAATTTATAAAATTATAATGCTGCCTTGCAAGTATCTCGGTGGGCGCCATTACGGCAACGCGGTATCCGTTTTTTACAACGAAATAAGCCGCCGCTACCGCTACCGCAGTTTTGCCGCTTCCCACGTCGCCGCATAAAACGGCATTGAGTTTTTTATCCGAGCAAAACGCTTTAACTATCCTTGTTAAAGCGGTCGTTTGCGACTCGTTCAAGCGAAACGGTAATAATTCGGAAAACTCGTCAAAACTTGTATTTATATCGTATTTTCTCGTTTTTTCTTTAATTTGTTTACTTTGAGCAATACGAAAAGCGCAAATCCTGCGGACTATTTTTTCCGTCGCTATTCTTTCTCTTGCGGACGAAACGTTGATTTTTTCCGGAAAATGTATTTCGGAATACGCATCGCAAAGAGGTCGCAAACCGTAAATTCTCTCGTTTTTTTCGCCGATAATACTCTTCGGCGTATATTTTTTCAATGCGTCGGCAACAAAACTTCTGTACGTTTTTTGCGCAATGAGTCCGCTCGTCCAGTATATCGGTCGAATACCGCAAAAAGTCGTTTTTTCGCCGACTTCTTCAAATGCGGGGTTGTAAAAAATCAGATTGTTTTTTTCGATTTTTAACTTTCCGTAAAATCGATATTTCGCGCCGATTTTCAAAATTTTTACCGCGTAGTTTCTGTTAAACCAAACGAGTTTTACAGCGGTGTTTTCGCATACCGCCGCGGCTTTCAGAATTTCCAGATTTCCTTTTTTGAAGGGCTTTGACAAATTCGTCAATTCCGCTTCGAATAAACAAAAATCACCCTCCGCGCTCTCTTGCGGAAGGGCGATTACCGACATATCCATATAACTTTTCGGCGTACGTTCCACCAAATCGCGCTCGTCGGTTATTCCGAGAGTACGAAGTTTCTTTTCCGTTACGTCGCCTATTCCTTTAATGTCGGAAAGCATTTTATTCCACGCTTATAAAATAGTGATAATGCGGTTGACCACCGTTATAAAGCACTACGTCGCTGTCGGGGAACTCTTCGGTTACTTTTGCCTGCAATTCTTCGGCTTTTTCGTCGGATATTCCTTCGCCGTTGAAAATCGTGATTACGCACACGCTGTCTTTATCGAACGTGCCTAGTGCGCTTAACGCAACTTCGTTCGGATCCGTTCCTTTAGCAACTACTCCGTCGCGCAATGCTATAATATCGCCGTTTTTAAGGGTAAAACCGTCGATTTCGGTATCTCTGACCGAGTGAGTGACCTGAACGCATTCCACGGCGTTAGCCGCCGTCAGCATAGCGTCTTTTATGTAATCGGGTTCGTTGTCTGGCGTATAGGCTATCGCCGCCGCAATTCCCTGCGACACGTTCGTCGTAGGAATAATGATAAGATTGCAGTCGTCAAGTTCTTTTACCGCCTGCTCGCACGCAAGAACGATGTTTTTATTATTCGGCAAAACGAACACGTTGTCGGCGTTGACTTCTTTGACTTTACCCACGATGTCTTCCACGCTCGGATTCATCGTTTGACCGCCTTCGAGCACTTCGTCGGCGTTAAATTCCTTAAACAGTTTGCAGAAACCTTCGCCACAACTTATCGCAAGCATACCTATCGCCTTTCTTTCACGCTTTTTCTTTGCGTGAATTTTACGGCTTTGTTCGAGCATATTTTCGATTTTGGGAAGGTTCAGTTCTCCTAATTGCAGCGCATAACCGAGCGCTTTGTCGGGAGAATTGGTGTGAACGTGGACTTTAACCATTTCCAAATCGCCGATAACCAACACGCAGTCGCCTATTTTCATAAGTTTGTCGCGGAATTTGTCGATATCGGCAAGCGTGGTTTGTTTTTTAAGGTTTATGATAAAGAATTCCGTGCAATAAGCGTACTGAATATTGTCGGGATCGTGTACGTCGTCGTCCATACTCTGAAGAGTATTGCCGGATTTTGACTGTTGCTCCACGACGACTTCTTCCATCGGAATTCCGGCAAGGACGTTGTACATACCCTGAAGGATAAAAATAAGTCCCTGACCGCCGCTGTCCACAACTCCCGCCTTCGCGAGAACGGGAAGAAGTTTCGGCGTGTCCTGTAAAGTTTTGTTGCCTTTATCGAGTATTTTCTCAAAGAAATCGATAAAATCGGTACATCTTGCGGAAACTTTAACCGCATACGCTCCGACAACTCTTATTACCGTAAGGATAGTACCTTCTTTCGGATGAGTGACGGCTTCGTAAGCCTTGTTCGCGCCGGCCTGTAACGCTTTTGCGAAAGTCTTGGTGTTAAGGATTTTCGCTTCGGCGATAACTTCGCTCATCCCCTTAACGATTTGGCTCAAAATAACGCCGCTGTTACCCCTTGCGCCTTTAAGCGCGCCTTTCGCCATCGAAGTAATTATTTCGGGTATCGATTGAAGATTTTTTTCTACCGCTTCGTTTACCGTAGACGTAATCGTAAGCCCCATATTCGTACCGGTATCGCCGTCGGGTACGGGAAAAACGTTAAGTTCGTCCACATAAGATTTATTCAAAAGCAAGTTCTGCTTAGCGCCCTTAAAAATATCGAGCAACTGTGCAGCAGTCAACACTGTAATCATTATATTATTCGTTCCTCTCCATAAAAGTCAACTGCCTACAATCTCATTCCGACCACGTGAACGTCTACTTGTTTTACTCTCATTCCGGTAAAATGCTCCACGTGATAAATAATCGAAGATTTAAGGCTTGCGACGACCGCGTCTACGTTGACTCCGTCTGCAATCAAGCAATATATATCGATAAAAATTCTGTTGTCCAAAGTAACGAGTTTTATGCCTTTGGACACGGGTTCTTTATTGAACAGCATTAAAACGCTGTCGCTTAAGCGACGGCTCACCAACTCGGATACGCCGTAACACTCCACGGCAACCTTTTTGATAACCAAAGCAACCGCTTCGTCCGAAACTACTATATTTCCGTATATGTTGCTGGTCTGTAATGCCATTCCGTCTCCCTTGTTTCGCCGCATTATGTGTCGCGTTATAATTATGATAATATATCACTCGAAATTTTGCAAGTAATTTAGAAAAAATGTAAAAAATCATTTGCTATTTGAAATAAAGCGTTGTATAATAAATTGCGTTTATTCAATAGGAGGTGCTAAATGAGCAGAGTTTGCAGTGTATGCGGCAAAGCGCAGATAAGCGGAAATAAAGTAAGCCATAGTAATATAAAGACCAGAAGAAGTTGGAAAGCCAACGTTCATAAAGTTAAGAGAGTCGACGAAGCAGGCAGAGTTAGTTACGAATACGTCTGCACCCGTTGCCTTAGAACGGAAAAGAAAGACGCGTAATAATTACGCTTGCTTTCAACTACACGAAAATAAACTGCTTCTGTCGAAATGAAGCAGTTTTTGTGTATAAAAAATTATTTTAATCCACGATAGAAACGGAAAAATTCGTTTCCGCAAAAAATAAGCGACCGGTTTAATTCCGGGCGCTTTTTCGTATTTATTGAAAGAACTATTCGTTTTTTGCCTGTTTTGCGCGATAATCCTTAATCGCTTCGGCAATCGCCTCTTCTGCAAGAACCGAGCAGTGGATTTTCTGCGGCGGAAGTCCTTCGAGCGCTTCCACTACGTCCGCGTTTTTCAGTTTTAACGCTTCGTCGAGCGTCTTTCCTTTTATCATTTCGGTAGCCATACTGCTGCTCGCTATCGCCGCGGTGCAACCGAACGTCTTAAACTTTGCGTCGACTATAACATCGTCTTTGATCTTGAGAAAAACTTGCATTATGTCGCCGCATTTCGCGTTGCCGACAGTGCCTACTCCGTCAGCGTTTTCTATCTCTCCCACGTTCTTGGGGTTGGCAAAGGTATCTAATACTTTTTGACTATACATTTGTGCTTTCTCCTTTTATTTCTTTGAAAAGCGGCGACCAACTACGCAATTTCGCTATGGTATCGCGCAGAACGTCCGCTACGAATTCCGTTTCTTCCATCGTATTGTCTTTGCCGAAACTGAATCTGATCGAACTGTGCGCCTCTTCGATTGTCGCCCCTGCCGCCATAATGACGTAAGACGGTTCGAGACTGCCCGAACTACACGCCGAACCGCTGCTTACCGCTATACCGTTAAGATCGAGCGTCATAAGTATCGATTCCCCTTCGATGTAGTCGAAACTGAAGTTGGCGTTGCTTACCAGTCTGTGTTCTATTCCGCCGTTAAGTCTGCAATCGGGTATCTCTTTTTGCACCCTTTCTATAAATCTGTCGCGTATCGCTTTGATTTTTGCGTTGTTTTCGTCCATTTCGGCAACGCAAAGTTCGAGCGCTTTCGCCATTCCCACTATGCCGGGAGTGTTCGTCGTGCCGGGTCTGTACGCCCTTTCCTGATGTCCGCCGAACATCAGTCTGTCGATCTTCACGCCGTTACGGATATATAACAATCCGATACCCTTAGGTCCGTGGAATTTATGCGCCGACAAACTCAGAAGATCGATTCCGTATTCGTCCACGTCGATTTTTATACTGCTTATCGCCTGTACTGCGTCGGTATGAAAAATTATACCGTTTTCTTTACAAAACGCTCCGATTTCTTTTATCGGCATAATCGCACCGGTTTCGTTGTTGGCAAACATTACCGAAACCAGAATCGTGTCGTCCCTCACCGCCGCTTTCAGATCTTCGAGCCTTATTCTTCCGTCCGTGCCCGTAGGCAGATAAGTGATCGAAAAACCTTCTTTTTCGAGTTGCTTGCAGGTTTGCATTATCGCAGGATGCTCTACGGCAGTCGTGATAATGTGTTTTCCCTCTTTCGCGTTTGCGTGCGCAACTCCGCGCAAAGCCCAGTTGTCGCTCTCCGTTCCGCCGCTTGTGACGTAAATTTCTTGCGGTTTCGCATTGAAAACAGCCGCTATTTTTGCACGCGCTTCGTCTACCGCCGCCGCGGCTTCTCTTCCGAATCCGTGCAAACTCGACGCATTGCCGTAAACTTCTGTCATATAAGGAAGCATACTCTCCACGACTCTCTTATCCGTGTTCGTCGTAGCGGAATTATCTAAGTATATCCTCATTTTATCTCCTATTTTGTATCCGTGGATACAAATAATTCGCTTTCTAGTTTCTTGTAAGAAACATCTTATCTTTAATTCGTCAAAAGTATACCGCTTCGGTAGGAAAAATGCAACTATTTATTCACATTTTCTCTTACGAATTGCAATATGCCTTCCGTATCCTTTCCTCCGGTAAATCTTGCTTTCTCCACTCCGTTATCGAAAACGATAACGCACGGAATAAAGTTGATTTTATTTTTCAACGCGAATTCTTCGCATTCGTCAACGTTTACTTCGAAACATTCCGCGCCGAGCGCGTTTATCTCTTTTTCCGCTTCTTCGAAAAAAGGTTTCATATACTGACAAGGTCCGCACCAGTCCGCATAAAAGTCGACTACGGTTTTGCCTTGTTTCGTCAATTCGATTTCGTTTGCCGTGATATTTTTCATACTAACCTTCCTTTTATTCGATTATTGCCATTCTCCGCTCAGAAGAGTATCTTTATTTACGGTTTTACATTCTTTGGTTCTTAAATTTTTGATTACGTATTCGTCCTTCGCGACTTCGTCTCCGCCTACGACTACGACGTTTTCCGCGCCGACTTTATCGGCGTATTTCATTTGCGCCTTAAGGCTCTTGCCCATAATGTCGGTCAGACACGATATACCTTTCGATCTCAGTACGGTTGCCGCTCTCATCGCTTCGTCGCAGTATTCTTCTCCCATCGGCGCGATATAAAGTTTTGCCGCGGGTTCTTTTCCGAAAGAGAGCGAAGCGTTTTCCATAACCATAATCAGTCGTTCGAGTCCGAGACCGAAACCGACCGCAGGAACGCTCGTTCCGCCGATTTCTTCGACTAAGCCGTTGTATCTTCCGCCGCCGCAGACCGTACCCTGACTGCCGATGGAATTCGAAACGAATTCAAAAACGGTACGAGTATAATAATCGAGTCCGCGTACTATTTTGGGGTTAATTTCAAAATTTATACCTAAATTCGTAAGTATAGAGCAAAGTTTTTCGTGATGCGCGCGGCAATCGTCGCACAGATAATCCAGCACGACGGGGGCGTCGGAAGCAACTTTTTTACATTCGGGACATTTGCAATCCAAAACGCGCAACGGATTCTTTTCCAGTCTTTCTTTGCAAGTGTCGCAAAGTTCGTCCGTATGTTTATAAAAATGTTCTTTCAACGCGACGGAATACGCCTTGCGACATTCCGGGCAGCCTATGCTGTTAAGATTAAGCGTTAAATCGGTAAGTCCGAGCCTGTCGAAAAAACCTTTTGCAAGCGAGATTACTTCCGCGTCGGCGTACGGAGAATAACTTCCGTACAGTTCGACGCCGAACTGGTGATGTTCTCTGAGCCTTCCGGCCTGAGGCTTTTCGTAACGGAAAACGGGGGTGATATAATACATTTTCGACGGTTGCGGAGCGTTCGTCAAAGCGTTTTCGACGAAACTACGCGCGACCCCGGCGGTCCCTTCCGGTTTAAGCGATATGCTTCTGCCGCCTTTGTCGGTAAACGTATACATTTCTTTGTTTACGATATCCGTCGTATCCCCTACTCCGCGCAAAAACAGTTCCGTGTGCTCGAACGTAGGCGTTCTTATCTCCTTAAAACCGAAATCATCGGTAATCTTTCTCACAATGTTTTCAACGTAATGCCACTTATAACTTTCTTGCGGCAGTACGTCTTTCGTTCCTTTCGGTATGTTTATCATTTCGTTCTCTCCGACAAATTA
Organism: uncultured Christensenella sp.; assembly: GCA_905210905.1. Lineage (GTDB taxonomy): Bacteria > Bacillota > Clostridia > Christensenellales > DTU072 > CAG-1782. The sequence continues at coordinate 23,648 of CAJLYQ010000008.1, forward strand.
TAGAATATATTTTTTCAAATCTTTGGAATTCAACGCTTCAGCAAGATGCTCGTCGACGTACGCCTTATCTACGATGAGTTCGACTTCGTTTTCGGTATCTCCGCAAGCGTTGAACGATACTTCTTCGAGAAGAGATTCCATTATCGTGTGCAATCTGCGCGCGCCGATGTTTTCTTTGTTTTCGTTCTCGATTTGTGCGACGTGAGCAAGTTCCTTTATTGCGTCGTCGGTAAATCTCAACCCTACTTTATCGACTTTGAGCATTTCAGCATACTGCATAATAATCGCATTGTCGGGTTCTCTCAATATTTTGCAAAAATCTTCTTCGGTAAGACTGTTCAGGTTTACGAGAACGGGGAATCGTCCCTGAAGTTCGGGGATAAGGTCGCTTATCTTCGAGATATGGAACGCTCCTGCCGCAATAAACAGGATATAATCCGTTCTTATATTTCCGTATTTGGTGTTTACCGTACAACCTTCGACTATAGGCAGTATATCTCTCTGAACGCCTTCTCTGCTTACGTCCGGTCCGCTCGTATTGCCTTTGGACGCGATTTTGTCGAGTTCGTCGATAAATATAATGCCGTCCTGCTCCGCTCTGCGCAGTCCTTCGGCGGTTATAGAGTCTTTGTCGATCATCTTTTCCGCTTCTTCGTTGATAAAGATTTTTAACGCGGTCGCAACGTTTATTTTGCGTTTTCTCTTTCTTTTCGGCATAATACTGCCGAGAATTTCTCCGAAATTGTTGTCTTGCGGCGCGCCCATCGGTCCGAGCGTGAGTTGTTTCGGCGCTTCTTCCACTTCGATTTCAACCGGGATTTTATCGAGTTTTCCTGCGCGCAACGCTTCGTAAAGTTCGTTTCGCAACTCTTCTTCGCTCTTGTCGGGCGAATTCTTTTTCTTAGCCTGCAAAATTGCGTTTACGAGTTTCGCCTCGGCGATTTCTCTCGCTTTCGGCTCAACTTCCGCGATTTTTTCTTCGTTTACGAGCCTGATACCGACTTCTACAAGGTCGCGGATCATACTTTCAACGTCCCGTCCGACGTAACCTACTTCGGTAAACTTCGTCGCTTCGACTTTAACGAACGGCGCTTTAACGAGTTTGGCAAGCCTTCTCGCTATTTCGGTTTTACCCACGCCGGTAGGTCCTTTCATTATAATGTTTTTCGGAGTGATCTCTTCCCGCATTTCCTGCGGTAACATTCTTCTTCTATAACGATTACGCAAAGCAACGGCAACCGCTCTCTTCGCGTCGTATTGCCCGATGATGTATCTGTCAAGTTCGTTTACTATTTGTTTTGGGGTCAGTTCCATTTTTTATTCTCCCGTTAAACCGTTTCCACAACAACGTTGTGATTAGTGAAAATGCAAATGTCAGCCGCGATTTTCATCGCTTTTTTAACGATATCAACGGCGTCCATATCTGTATTTTCGAGAAGCGCTCTCGCCGCGCTTAAAGCGTAATTTCCGCCGCTTCCTATAGCGCAAACGCCCGCTTCGGGTTCGATTACGTTCCCGTCGCCGCTAAGGACGTACATATTGTCCTTGTCCGCAACGATAAGCATCGCTTCAAGATTTCTCATTCCTCCGCCCGTGCGCCAGCACTCGGCAAGTTCAACCGCGCTGCGCATAAGATTTCCGGAATATTTCTGCAACATTTCTTCGAATTTTTCGCTGAGCGTAAACGCGTCGCTTACGCTTCCGGCAAACCCGACTACGACTTTTCCGTCGTAAATTCTTTTTACTTTCCTGGCGTTGCCTTTCATAACGATGCTTTGACCCATCGTAACCTGTCCGTCTCCGGCAATCGCCGTAACGCCGTTTTTCTTTACGGCGCAAATCGTCGTACCTTTTAATTCCATTTTTTACTCCTTTGAGATGGTTTCGGCATATATGTCAATCGCCGCGACAGCCCTTTGGCTGTATTTCTCTTTTTTTACTTTTTTATCTCTGATACGCTCTTCGAGTTCGGGCATTAACGCGTAACTAGCGTGCATCGGCTGAAAATTGCCGTTTGGCATAGATACGTATCGCATAAGACTGCCCGTCGCCGTGGTTTCCGGCGGAATAAGGCTTTCTTTCCCGTTCAATCTTCTGTCAAGGTTAATCGCGGTCATAAGTCCGCTCATCGCGCTTTCAAGATAGCCTTCTACGCCGCTTATCTGCCCGGCAAACCACAAATCGTTGCGTTTTTTACACGAAAAGTCCGAATTTATCACTTTCGGCGCGTTGATAAACGTGTTTCGGTGCATTACTCCGTATCTGACGAACTCGGCGTCGTGCAAAGCGGGTATCATACCGAACACTCGCTTTTGCTCTCCGAATTTCAAATTCGTCTGAAAACCGACAAGATTGTAAAGTCCGTCGTAATTATCTTCTTTTCTCAGTTGCACTACGGCGTACGGTCTTTTATCGGTTTTCGGATCGCGGATTCCTACCGGACGCAAGGGTCCGAAACGCATACTGTCTTCCCCTTTCTTCGCCATAATTTCGATAGGCATACAGGCGTTGAAGACGTCTTTGTTTTCAAACTCTTTCAGTATAACCGTTTCCGCGCTAATAAGTTCGTTATAAAACGCAAGATACTCTTCTTTATCCATCGGAAGATTTAGATAATCGTCTCCGCCTTTTCCGTATCTTGCCGCGAAAAAACTTTTCTCTTTATCCACGCTCTCTGCGGTAACGATCGGAGCGACCGCGTCGTAAAAGTGCATTTCGCTTTCTTCGGTAACCTCGGATACGCATTTTGCGAATTTTCCTTCGGTGAGCGGTCCCGTTGCAATAACGACTTGCCCGTCGAAATCGAGATCGGTCACTTCTTCACGCACGATCCGTAACTTCCCGAACGAAAAAAGTTCTTTTTCTACCGACGCCGAAAACTCGTTTCTGTCCACGGCAAGCGCTCCGCCCGCAGGAACGGAAGTTTTTTCCGCAGCGCGCATAATCATACTGTCCAAAGCGCGAAGTTCGTACTTCAAAAGCCCCTGAATGGTCGCTATATCCGTCGCTTTAAGACTGTTGCTGCACACGAGTTCGGCAAGGTTTCCCGTTTTATGGACGGGAGTGCCTTTCGTCGGACGCATCTCGTACATTACTACTTCGTGTCCCCGTTTCAGCAACTGATATGCGCACTCGCACCCGGCAAGTCCGCCGCCTATGATCGTAATTTTACTCATTTACCGTGTCGTTCTCTTCGGTTTTGGGATACTCGACGTGTCCGCAGTTTTTATTGATACAAACGTACTGTTTTTTGTTGTCCTTAACTACGATTTTCATCACGTTTCTGCAAACAGGACAGAAAATCGGAGCAGGAAGTTCCCAACTCATAAAGTCACATTCAGGGTAGTTCGCACAACCGTAAAAAACTTTACCATTTTTCGTATGCTTCTTCACTATATCGCCGTGACAACGGGGACATTCCGCAACCGGTTCAACTATGTTTTTAATGTTTTTGCACTTAGGATAATTCGGGCAAGCAAGGAATTTGCCGAACTTTCCGTTACGAACGACCATATTTGCGCCGCATTTGTCGCATATTACGTCCGTAACTTCTTCTTCCATTTTTACTTTTTTCTCGCCGAAATACGCTTTGGTGATACATTCGTTAAAATGGGGATAGAACGACGCAAGCACGTCCTGCCACTTGTTGCCGTTTACGACGTCGTCGAGTTTGTTTTCCATCGACGCGGTAAACTGTACGTCGACTATATCGGCAAAGTTCTTTTCCATAAATTGCGTAACCGTTTCGCCTAGTTGCGTAGGTTTAAGCAGTTTGCCTTCTTTTTCGACGTAATCTCTGTGAGATAACACGCTGAGAACGTTGGCGTAAGTAGCCGGTCTGCCTATACCGTTTTCTTCCATCGCCTTGATAAGGGTCGCGTCGGAAAATCTCGTAGGCGGTTTGGTAAACTTTTGCTCTTTTTTAATCTCTTTCAGATTAAGTTTCTCCCCTTCGGCAAAATCGGGAAGTTTTTGCGTACCGTTGTCGTCGTCTTCTTCTTTATCGTGTTCGTAAACAATGGTAAATCCCTTGAAAATAATCGTTTTTCCCGTTATTTTGAACCCGTATTTGTTTGCTCCGCAATCGGCTTTTATTTTAACGTTAAGGGTGTTGTAAATCGCTTCCGACATTTGACTTGCCAAAAATCTGTCGTAGATAAGTTTATACAGCCTATAAAGATTTCGCGCTACCTTGTCCTTGATGCTTTCGGGCGTCACGGCAAGCGAAATAGGTCTTATCGCTTCGTGTGCGTCCTGCACGTTCGCGCTTTTGGTCGTATAGTAATTGTATTTTTCGGGCGCATACTCGCTTCCGAAGTTCTTTTCGATGTACTCTTTCGCCTCTTTTTGCGCCTCTGCGCTGACTCTTACAGAGTCGGTACGGATGTAAGTAACGAGCGCCGTAAGACCGCTTCCTTCGACGTTTACGCCTTCGTAAAGTTGTTGCGCGAGTTTCATTACTTCCGGCGCGGTAATTCCGAGCCTGTTCGAGCCGTCTTGTTGGAGCGTGCTTGTGGTAAACGGCGCGCCCGGATGGGATTTGCTTTCTCCCCTTTTCACGCTTTCTACGGTATATTCGCCTTTAAGAAGTTCTTCTTCCGTTTGTTGCGCCGTTTCGCCGTTGTCTATTTTTATTTTCTTACCGTTTTTATCGGCTAAGGTCGCTTTGAATGCGGACGCTTTGCCGAGTTTGGTAAGCATTGCGTAAATATTCCAATACTCTTCGGGAACGAACGCTCTTATCTCACGCTCTCTGTCGACTATCATTTTGAGCGCCGCGCTCTGAACGCGACCGCCGGACAGTCCCTGTTTGATTTTTTGGTTAAGTATCGGGCTGATTTTATAACCGACGAGCCTGTCAAGCACGCGACGTGCCTGTTGGGCGTTTACCAAATTCATATTGATGTGCCTGGGATTTTTAATCGCCGCGTTTACCGCCCTGTTACTGATTTCGTTAAACTCGATTCTTTGCGCGTCGTCGCCGAGATCGAGAACGTTGCTTAAATGCCAACTGATCGCTTCCCCTTCTCTATCCGGGTCGGTTGCGAGAAAGGTTTGTTCGCTTTCCTTTACCGCGGCTTTCAATCTTTTTACGGTATCCTTTTTCTCTTTAACCATTACGTAACTGGGCTTAAAGTCGTCGTCCACGTCTATCCCGAGACTTTTTTCGGGCAGGTCGCAGACGTGTCCGCCGCTTGCCATTACCCGATAGTCTTTACCGAGATATTTTTGAATGGTTTTCGCCTTTGTCGGCGATTCTACGATTACTAATTTCATAAATCTATATGCTCCAATAATTATATTTGGTTTTCGTTATTAGCCCTACGGCAGTCATCTTCGTAAGCAAAGAATTGAGTTGCGGAACGCTTAAATCCACCACGTCGAGAATTTCTTCGAAGTGCATCTCTCCGTTTCTCGTAAGCGCGTTAAGCACGTTGTCTTCGTTTACGTCGAGTTGTATGCTGCTCGGTTTCGAAACGTCGGTCTTAGTCATTCCGAGTTCGGAGTAAATATCGTTAACGTCCGTTACGAGTCTTGTCTGACATTCTTTTATCGCTTTGTTGCAGCCTGCGCTCGACTTGTTGAATATGCTCCCGGGCACGCAAAACACGTCTTTGCCCTGGTTTATCGCATAGTTAAGCGTGAGCATAGTTCCGCTGCCTTCCCCTGCTTCGGTAATTAAAACCGCGCGGGACAAACCGCTTATTATCCTGTTTCTCGCCGGAAAATTATGCGCCGTGGCCGTTTCGCCGAGCGGATACTCGCTTATTACAAGTCCGTACTCCGCGATTTCTTCGTACAGCGATTTGTTTTCGGGCGGATAAACCACGTCTGCTCCGCAACCGAGAACCGCCACCGTTTTTCCGCGCGAATTAAGAGCGGTTCTGTGCGCGCAAGAGTCTATTCCCCGAGCCATTCCGCTTACGATAACGAACCTTTCGGATAGTTTCGCAACGAATTCTTCCGTCGCGCGCATTCCGTACTTCGTCGGGAATCTCGTTCCCACGACGGCAAACGAAGGTTTGTTAAGTAGGCTCGCGTCGCCCTTGCAATAAAGCATTAACGGCGCGTCTTCGTAACAAAGCATACTCTTAGGGTATTCTTCGTCGAGTATAGTGACGAGTTTTACTCTGCTTAATTCGAGTTTACGCTCTAATTCCGCAAAATCCGCGTTTGCCGCGCTCACGCATATCTCGCGGTAGTCCCTTTCTCCGAGCATTGCGGTGATAGTGCTTCTGCATCGGGCAAGGTTGTTTGCCACGTCTTCGGCGTTAACCGCGTCTAAAAGTTTTCTTCCCTTCGCAACGCCTATGCCGTATGCGGAAGTAACTATATATACGGCTTTTTGTCTGTCGGTCAGTTTCATCCCAGTATAAACTCCTTCTTATCCACGGTCTTATACTGCACCGCTTCCGCAACGTCGTCGAAAATAATATCTTCCCTTTCCGCAAGGTCGGCAATCGTTCTTGCCGTTTTTAATATTCTCGTGGTTGCTCTCGGACTGAGATTTTTGCTTTCGAAAACGTCTTTAAGCAATCTTTCGCTGTCTTCGTCAATCTTGCAAAACTTATCTATAAGCGCGTTGTTCATTTGCGAGTTGGAATATATCCCGTATTCATTAAACCTGCGCAACTGTATATTCCTGGCGTTTTCCACTCTTTCTCTTACCGTTGCGCTGCTTTCCGCTTTTCTTTTCGAACGGAACTCGCCGTATTCGATATTATCTACCGTAACGAACAAATCTATCCTGTCCAGAAGCGGTCCGGATATTTTCGAAACGTAATTAAGAATTTCCCTTTGCGTACAGGTACATTGTTTTACGCTCGAACCGTAATAACCGCACGGACACGGGTTCATACTCGCTATAAGCATAAATCTTGCCGGATACACCGCGGTCTTGTTTACTCTCGAAATCGATATTTTTCCGTCTTCTATCGGCTGACGCAACGCTTCGAGCGCATTCCTGTTGTATTCGGGCATTTCGTCGAGAAACAGTACGCCGTTATGCGCAAGGCTCACTTCCCCGGGCGTGGCTTTGTTGCCGCCGCCGGTAAGGCTGTATATGCTCGCAGTATGGTGCGGAGAACGGAACGGTCTGCGCTTAACCATTCCTTCTTCGGGTACGATAAGTCCCGCCACCGAGTGTATCTTCGTTACTTCTATCCCTTCTTCGAAAGTCATTCTCGGCATAATTCCGGTGACGCATTTCGCAAGCATAGTCTTGCCCGTTCCCGGAGAACCGCACATAAGAAGGTTGTGCGAACCAGCCACCGCTATCTCCAGTCCGCGTTTTGCCATCAGTTGACCTTTTACATCGCCTATATCCACTTCGGGAACGACGGGCTCTCCGTCGTCGTATTCTTCCGTTTTAATCGGTTCGTATTTAAGTCCGACGCAAAGTCCGACAACGTCGGACAAACTCTCCATAGCGTAAACTTCCGCGCCGTGCACGTACGCCGCTTCTTTGGCGTTTGCAACGGGTACGACGAACTTTTTATATCCTGCCTGCACCGCGCTGAGCAAAAGCGGCATAACGCCGTTAATTCGCCGTAACGAGCCGTCAAGGGAAAGTTCTCCCAAAAACACGTAGTCTTTGCACCCGGAATACGGTATTTGTCCTACCGCCGAAAGATAACCTATAGCAATGGCAAGGTCAAGTCCCGATCCTTCCTTTCTTACGTCGGCAGGCGCGAGATTTATTACCGTCTTGTGCATTCCGAAGTCGAATCCGCTGTTCGTAATCGCGCTTCTGACGCGTTCTTTGGATTCTTTCACCGCGCTCGTCGCAAGTCCGACCACTTCAAGAGAAGGTAAGCCGTTTTGCGCAAACACTTCGACTTCGACGGCATATCCGTCTATCCCGTCCAGTGCATAACTTTTTACCGTGGTAAACATAATATTTCCCCTTGTTTTTAACCCATTTTTTTCTTTAGTACGATCAGTACTACCACGAGAACGACCGCCGCGCCGCCGCAACCGCATACTATCCACAAAAATCTGCTCAGCGGCATTTCTTTCCCGAACACCGTTATCGTCTTCGTTTCTTCTATCGTTCCCGTGGGCGCTTTGCCGCCGTAAATGACGAGAGCGTAATCCGTCGACTCTTTGAGAGTAAACCTGATCGCGTTGTTTACTATCTCGCTCGGCACGACTTCGCCCGTCTTAACCTTGACGAGAGCGACGGTTCTGTCGAGATACTTGCCGGGCATATTCATTTTAACGATCAATCCATTTTCGAGCAGACCGTCGAATTCTTCTCCGTTTATCGTAAGTTTTAACCCGAAAAAGTCGGTAAAGGCTTTGCCGGCGTTTACGACGGACGGATAATCTTTTCCGTCGCTTTCTCCTTTTACGAGCGTCAGCGTAACGAGCGTTCCTTTCTTGTATCCGACGAAATCTCCGTCGTATGCGGAGAACGATATAATCGCGGACGCGTATTCGGGTACGCTTTCAATAACTATCGAGCAGGAAACCGCGCTTTCTATCGACTCGATAAGACTTTGCGCGGTGTTCAGTATATCCGCTTTAGCGTTGCCGGGATAAGATAACAACCGTCCGAGTTTTTCGGCGTCCTTTTTTACGGATTTAGCCGCAGCGTCCGTATATGCCGATTCGTCGTATCCGTCCGCCGCTTTAACCGCTCGGTTTATCATAGTAAACGTTTCGTCGTCGGAAAAATAAGGTATCGTTCCGACGCGCTCCGCGCGATTTCCCGCCGCGTCTTTAAGAACGACGGTATATTCCCTGACTTTTGCGTTAAACGACTCGTAAGGCAAAACTACGGCGTAACGGACGTATCCGGCGCTTTCCGTCGGATACGCTTGCATTGCGTAACTCTTTTCTCCGTAAACTACGGTCGCTTCGCTTATGCCGCTTTCGTTTTTATCCGTCGCGTATACGGATACGGTAAAAAACGAGTCGGAGTTAAGCACGTCGAACGCTATCGACGGCTCGTCTTTGATGATCGGTTCGGTAACGTCGAACGCGGAAAAAGGCACGGTTACCGTTTTCGTTTCGGAAACGTTTCCGGCATTATCCGCGGCGTAAATTATTATTTTATGGTCACAGGCGGCGGTAAGGCGTATCGAGCAAACTTCGGAAGACGCTTGTTCGTACGTTCTCGTAAAAGGCACGCCGTTTTCGTAAATCGTATAGTATTGCGTTTGATTAAGTCCGCTACCTCCGACATCGGGCATAAAAGTAACTTTTACGGTGTACTTCGACGAATAAAACCCTTGCTTTAATTCGGGCGTTATTTCGTAAGTCGGAGCAGGCGGCGCGATAAAGTCGAATTTATCGAACGCATACCTTGTCGTAAGTCCGTTGCCGGCGTTGTCGTAACAAACCGCGACGAGCGTGCTTTTTTCGGTTATACGGAACTCCGTTCTGTCAAGGGAAGCAAAGTCGAGCGTACCGACCTGTCCTTTAGACCCGTTGGGATATTCGAAGTAGTAACAAATCGTTTTTACGCCGCTCCTGTCGTCGGACAAAGCGTTCCAGTTTGCCACGGCGAGATACTCTCCGCCTTCTCTGAGCCACTCGGTCATCGGCGAGAAAACTTTTTCACCGTCTTTAACCGCAGGCGCGTCGGCGTCCACTTTGAACGAAACGGTCGTGGAGTCGAGTTGCGTTCCGGAAAAATCCGAGCAACCGGTTATTTTCAATTCGTAATTGCCGCTTTCTTCCAGCGTTTCCGTAACGAATCCGTCAGCAGGCGTTTCTTCCGTTTTGCCGGGCAATTTAACGCCGTCTTTGGTTTTTTCCAGCAAATAGTATTCGGAAAGCACTCTGAATCGCACAGTTACGCTTTTAGGGTACTTTTCGTCGGTGTAGTCTTTTTCTTCCAGAACCGCTTCCGTTCCGTTTACGCCGATAAAATACGTTCCTTTAAGGGAAGATACGCTCACCGTCGCGTCCGCGGCGTAAGCGTAAGGTTCGGGTTTTAAGAAAACGCCGAAAACCGCGGCAATCGCCGCGGCAAATACCGCAATGAATATCAACGCTTTTATCTTAATACTATTAACCATATATAGTGCAACTTTTTTTGCCGTCGTTTATTATAGCACAGCGTATTCCCGTTTTCAATACCGCAACGAAAATTCAACACGTTATTATTTAATAATAAAAAAATTAAATTTTCCTTAATTGACCGCGCGATTCCGTATATATAAAAAAACCTTAGTCCTTTCCCGGTCACGTAAAAAACGTTCCGAGTCATAAGAATGTAATATACAGGAGGTTCTTTAACGATGAAAAAAATAATAACGCTTCTTTTGATTGCGGCGATTGCCGTTATCGGTTGTTTTTGTTTCGCCGCGTGTCAAAAGGAAAAAAGTGACGACGTAATACGTGTGAACGAAGTAACCCATTCGGTTTTTTACGCACCGTTATACGTTGCGATCCACAAAGGGTATTTTGAAGAAAACGGCTTAAAAATCGAACTAACGAACGGCGGTGGCAGCGACAAAAGTATGACTGCCCTTATAAGCGGCAACGCCGATATAGCCTTACTCGGTCCGGAAACTTCGGTGTACGCGGCTACTTCTTTTGACACACATAGTTAATATCCGCAATATGCAAGCAGCGCTTTTTGTTCTGCTGCGGAAAGGTCGTAGCGAGCAATGTACACCCTGACGGAATTTCCGTCCTCTTTCGTCTTGTATCCGAGGTATCCCATTATCAATATTTTTTGAGCAGAAGTTAAGTTCAACGAATTTAGGTAATACTCAATCATACGTTTTCGGGTCCCGTTCTCCGAATTCTCGTCCTTTTTCAAATTGCTTACGGCAGCAAGAACGAAAGCCAACAGCGCAGGATCGAAAACTTGAGAGTACAGTGCGGATTTTCCCAAATTCTCTTCGTCGGTTATTTCTTCAACCGCTTTTTCGTAATACATTTTATACGTATTCTTTATCGTTTTGGCTCTAACGGATTTTGACGCGCTTCTGTACCTAGCCGTTTTCATAATGTTGCTTAAACTCTCCGCAGCATCGTCGTACATATTTTCTATGTACTTCTTTTCCTTTCTGTTTAACGTGTACGTCCCGTCGCTTACGGCAATTTCTTTCCCTATCGTACGCGGCAAAACGTCGTATCCGTCTTTAACAAGAGAATCAAACTCTTCTCTTACGCTTTTGTCCTTTATATTGCCGATATCTTCGTTCACTATCAATCCGGCAATCGTTGCTATCATTTTTTCGTCGCCGTCTTCGATCGCTTTTTTCAAATCCGAACGATAGTTCTTATCGTAGAAAAACGAGTCAATCTTGTACCCTGCAGCCGGGCTTATTCTTCTTGTTATTCCGGTAGCCATATTATACATATTCCTTACCGGAATTCCGAAAAGTTGTCCTGCCGCATAAATCATTTTTTTTACGAGCGAAGAAAAGTCCTGTTTTTCGGCGTCGCCGGAAACAACCTTTTCAAAAGTCTTGATTATACCGTCCGCCGAATCGAACAAGTCGTTTATAACGCCATATGCGTAGTTGTCCAAATCGAAACCGTCAACCAGTTTTGCGTACAAATCTTTGACAAGCGGCAATCCGCCAAGCAAATTGCCAACCGCGTCGAGCGACATCGTTTCAATAACGTTTTCGTTGTCGTCGCGCTTATACAACCATCTGAATAGTTGCGCAATACAAGCCATATAAACGGACACCGTTACAAGCGCGGTAACAGACTTAGCGGCTTTTTTCTGCGTCGTTTTCAACTGATTACGATATTTTTGAGCAGTCGCCGAATCCGTACAGTTCTTTATCTTTTTCTTCAAAACGGTTATTTCGCCGATGGCGTCTATAACTCTTCCGACGCACTTCATTGAATCTGCGGTAAACATCGTGATTCCCTTCATAAACTCATTCCCCGAGCGCATCGCCGCACTTCTCTCCGTAGCGAGAGAGTTTTGCTGCGTTTCGAGAATAACTTTAGTAAGAAGTTCCCCGGCGGCAACAAGGTTGGATTCCGTACCTATTGCGCCTTTCCCGTTTATTTCCGCTTGCGCCTGACACGCTCCGAAAAGCCTTTGTACTACGAATCGGTCGACTTTGGATATCGGCGCCATCAGAACGTCTCCCACTGCGCCGACTTTGTCGATTACGCCTTGCGCCTTTATTGCCGTTTTGTCAAAGTTACGCAACGCCGCCAACCTGCAGTACTTGTCCACGTCGGAACCTTTCACTCCAAAGCCCTTCGCAAGTGCCTTGGACGATAACGTGTTACTTGCCGCAAAATAAGACGACAATTGCGAAAAAAGCACCTTAACGTTGAACCCTAACTGAAATTTAGCATATCCGCCGCGAACGAACGCCAACACTCTTGCGCCTACGGTTTTTCCGTCTGCGGAAATCCCTTGTATGTCTTTTACGAGTTTTCTGAAATACTCGTCCGCGCGATGCACCATAGTGGAATCGTTCTTTTTCCGCCATATATCCGACGTCTCCGTCCGAACGGAGAACGGCTTGTTTTTATTTTCGGCAACGTCAACGTTAAACAAAATATTATAATTGTCAATCGCTTCTGCCAAACTCGAATACATCGCAACCGCTCGTATATGCCTGTCGACCACTTCGTTTACGGGAGATATCAAAAGTTCGTTTTTTGCTCCCTTTTTCGTATTCTTATTCATCGACGCGTTGCTTACGGAATTTATCTCTTCCATAAATCCGTCGTCCACGTTCTTCGCTACAAACGCTCTGCGTATCGGGAAATAGTAATCATCGAGAACGTTCGAATATCCCTGCCGGCGCATATCCGTTTCGTACTTCGCTTTCTTGCAATCTTCGTTAAGAACCTTTTCCACAACGTTTATATACTGCTTATCAGCATCGGAAAACTGATCGTAAAGCCGCTTTTGCAATACGCCCGCGACTTCGAAAATCAGATCGTCAGTCACTTCTACGTCCGTTCCGAGAAAACCCGGCACCCGCACGTCTTTGCCGTTTTCAACGTATAAAAAACCGCTATGCGCAAGCCCTTTCAGCGCTTGCTTACGTTTTAGCGTAAGGTACAACGCAATCGCAACGTCTTTGTTTATTTCTTTTGCTTTGCTTGCGTCGTCTCCGACGTAATACTTAACTTTCTCTTCTGCAATCCGATTAACGTATCTCTTGTTCTTTTTGAAAAACTCTTCGAGAGCAGAACGCATCTCCATATCCTTAATCTGCGCTTCCATCGCTCCGTTACGAAGTTCTTCGTATATCTCCGTATAAAAACCTCGCTCGTACTTATCCATCAACCGCACTACGGACGCAGGATCTCCGAAAACACGCGTATACGCATTCTCGAGCCACCCCATATTGTAATTTTTGTTTTCTCTCGCAATTCTTACGTATTCCGCTGCCACGGGAACGGCTTCAACGTACTTGCCCGCCCGATAAATCTTGTTGTGGTTTTCGATAAAATGCGTAAAATAGTCGATAGCATACTTCATTCCTTTAAGTTCGATCAGCGATAGTTCGCCTTTCCCCTCGATCACAAAGTCCAAAACGTTCGCTATTTCCGGGTTAAAAGAATTTCTGCTCCGAAACTTCATATTTTCATCGGGGTCAACGGCATTCTTGAACATATCGTTTTCCGGTGAATACCACTGCCGCAATTCTCTGACTATTTCTCTCGTTCCGCTCTTGTTTATATTCCCACGGTAATTTATACGAGTGAGTTTTTCAATACTGCCTTTGAATATCTCTGGCTTGTATTGCGTCGAATTGAAAAACTCGCCGGTTTTTGCGTTTTTCAGTTTGTTCAGGCTTTCTATAAGTTCGTTTTGAGCGGAATTTATCTCCGCTATAGAAGACACTTTTTCTTTAAGTTTCGCGACCTTCTGCTCGTACTTGTTCTTCATTCGCGCGTATGCGCTTTTTTCGCCGGTATTGTCGTATCCGAGCAAAATCTCTTTGGCCATTTCGTTGCGAAGTTTTGCTAACTCGCTTTTATCAAAAACTTCCTTAAAATACTTCTTCTCTTCGCTCTTAACCGCAGACCTTGCCTGCATATACATATCGTCAATTTCAAAAAAGATAGCCGCTTCGTTCTCGCTTTTTATCCATATACCTTTTTCCGCAAGATATTGAGCGACAACGTCGGGCGTAACGCTGAAATTGCCCGACCTCGCTTTCCAAAGAAGAAACGGACGGTTATTTTTGTCATAACGATGCCGTATGTCTCCTTTTATAGAGTCAAGATTAAGATTGTGCAAAAACGGACGCAACGTGTCTATCGTCGTGATGGCTTCCTGAATTGCCGCTCTTTTAACTTCGTCCGTATAGATATTCCCTAAGGTTACATTGCTTAATATATAATCCGCTATATCGAGAGCGACTTTATATCTTTCGCCTTCGGGTTTGGTATTAAGCGCGTCGTAAAGCATATCTACCGTTTTTCCCTTATGTCCGCTTATATCTCCGTACGATCCGTCGTCAAATTCCAGACAAGCGCAAACTCTCTTCAAAATTTCTCTCGCGTCGGACTTACCGTATACTTTTTCCGCATTGTTCTGAGCGTATTTACGAACGCTTTCGTCGTTCTCTTTTACAGAATACTTAATTTTTTCGGAATTTTTAATTTCGGTGTTGACATTCTCTCCATAATTGGATATATTAATATTAGAGTTAGCGGTTAAAAGGCGAGCGGGCAATTGCAGCCCGTGAGTAGCCAATAATGTGCTAACTCTTTTTTTATCCTTTGCATAGTACAGTACTTCGTTGTTTTCTATTGCATACTCTACCAACGCCTTTGTGCTACGACCATAGGCACTCGCCACAAAGTTTGTATTAAGCCTTATTGCTTTTCCTAATTCAACATCGAAATAAGTGCCATCCTGATTTATCCATACAGGTATTATCATTTCGCCCTTGCTCGTTTGAATATCGGTTATAACCACAACGCTTACCGTGGGATTCGTTTTTGATTTGATAATCATAATGGGATTCGCAATTGCTTGCGGTATTTTTTTTATAAATTCCGCATTCATTTCCTTATGCTTTGCGAGAATTTCATTTATTTTTG
Source organism: uncultured Christensenella sp. (assembly GCA_905210905.1). Lineage (GTDB taxonomy): Bacteria > Bacillota > Clostridia > Christensenellales > DTU072 > CAG-1782. Next base: position 38,651 of record CAJLYQ010000008.1, read on the forward strand.
AATTTCTCATAAGCAACGGTTTACTTTCAAAACCTATATCAAGCAAAATTTTAGGAGTTTCTCCTACGTATAAGTCATAGTTGGAATCGTGCTCCCCTGTTAATACGTCGTCTACCTGCTCGCTAAACGGTTTCAAAGAATAACGGATATCTTCGTGCGACGTAGGCATAGTATTCGTCACGTTTTTTATCTGATGCGCACTATCGACTAAACATAAAACACTATCATCTCTCGACTTATCGCCGTCTTCGATAATAACCCCGTCATAATCGCCGTAGAAATATTTTTCATAAATGCTGTCAAAGTTTTTATCGTAATATGCAACCGTATTGTAATACCCTTTGCTGTTAAGTTTTAACGGTTTCTTAATGTTAAGGTATACTTCTTTAACAACCGGATTCCCTACGCGTTTGCTTGCTTCTCTTGCATAGTCGGTTGCGCTGTCCGGATACGCATTCTTTTTATTTGTGAAAAAGAAAAAACCTTGAGATGTCGCTCCGAAGTTTTTCCCCGACTCCGACAAATCAAAAATATTGAATTCTTGGTTCGTTCCGTGGTACATCACAAGAAGATTGCCGTCTTTATCGACAACCTTACTATCTTTAAAGTATTCTCTTTGACTTTCGGATAATTGTCTGCCGTCGGAATCGGTTTTTAGAGAGTATTTTACAAATCCACTTCTTCTATCTGCATTGTCGACAGAAATTCTTTTTTCTTTATCTGCGGATTCTCTTGTATCAACCGATAACTCTTTTCCAGGTTCTTGTCTTCTATTGCGTGTCCTATCGTGAGCATACTCAAACCTAAATCTTGAAGATAGTCCATCACTAATATACCTTTTTGATACTGATTCATAATTTATCCTCCTTACAAATTCCGCTCTTAATTCATCGTTTGTAATTTCATAACGTTCCCTTACTCCGAACTTTATTTCTCCGCTATCCTTTCCGGAATCGACTACGTATATCGTATCTCCGTTCTCAATTGCGATACCGTCGGCAACCGCATCGTCTATTCCTTGATATAAGTCGTTTAACTTCTTTCGAATCGTTCTTATGTTATCGCTACCGACTTTATCGTACGGAATGTATTTTGCGGTTTTCAGAGAGTATTTTATTGGCTGATTTCTATCGCCTTGTTCACTATTTCGTCTTGTCTCGACTCCACTTGACTCTCCGGCACTTCCTCTTTGAGCCATTTGACGAAGCGATATATTTGTTCGTCCTGTTTCAGTTTCATTGCTACCAACACCTTGTTCGACATCTCCATTTTCATAGAAGCCAACACTTTCATCAACGACTGTTGCATAATCCGCTCCTTCGGTATTGTTTATAATTTTTGCGTATCTATCGTATTCGCCTTTCCTTACCTTTTCTACAATTTGATAACCGTTATCCATATCGGAAAACTTTTCAACGAGATACCAATTATCTTGAAAAGATATGAGTTTTTGCCAACCTTCTTTTATAGAATCTTGCTTTGCCCAACGAGTTGCGCGTTCATTCGCTTCGCTAAAACTTTCGCTATACGGCGGAAAAGTCTTCCCTATAAATTTGTCTTTTTTATTATACTTAATTTCGGCGGGGCCGTCAATATCTTTCTCGAGTTCGGGATTATGAGCAAGGATATATTTTGCAAGTTTCATATCGCCGGCTTTATACGCCGCTTTAAGCCACAATTTTTCGGCGGTAAGAAGTTGTTTGTGCGCTTGTCTTGCGCTTTTATCCCCTACGCGTTCAAAAGCCTTTTTCAAGTCTTCTATTTTTTTAACGAACTTTCGAGCAAAAGACGACTCCTTCGCAACGATACTGTCTATAAAGTCTTCGTTTCCGAGCAGATATTCCGCTTCGTGCGCTCTAACTTCCGACATAAAGGTTTTGAATTGTTTTTGTTCTTCTGCCGTGAGTTGTTCGTTATTTGCTATTTTATCGAGAGTTTCGGATATGATTTCACCGTCAACGTAGCCTTTGCCGAGAACCGATTCTTGTCCCTTTTTCCAAAGTTCGATTTTTCCGCCTTTGCCGTCGTCTACCATAAAATTATTCGTTGCTACAAAGTCGACGAATTTCCTGTACTCGTCCGAGTCTTCTGACAAATGCGTATATTCGTGAACGAGAGTACCTGCCCACGTCCCGTTCTCGAATTGATCTTCGCCGATATAAATCTTATCGTCGTAGAGCAAACCGTTAAAACTTTTGTTGTTTTCGGTTATTACGAACGAAACGTTTGCTCCCGATTCTTTGTTCAAGTAATTAAGAGCCTTATTAAACTGATTTTTTGCCGCCTTTGCCGTATCGGACATCTCGCCCGAAAACACCCTGAATTTACCGACCGCTTCTCTTGCTTGTTCTACAGAGATTTCGTTGCCTTTTTTTCTTTCGTCTTCGAGATAGGTGTTTGCACGGTCCTCCGAGATGGTATCGAGATCGGCTTGTATGGACTGTTCTTGACCTCTTAAATTAAACGAATAAGAATCTTTTTTAAGACTTGAATGTTCGTTTTGAGACAAGTTGTTTTGTCCCCCGAAAGAGTTAAACCGCGCCGACATTTGACCGCTCATAGAGCCGTCCGTATTAAAGGCTTTTTCAAGACCGAATTTTTTAATATACTGCGCGCGTTTATCTTCCGAGACGCTTTGTAAAACTTTCTCGATGTTTTTATAGTTTCTTCTTGTAGTATCGGCTATTTTCTGCTCGTTTGTTGCGGACAGTTCGCCGTTTGCCTGAAGTTTGTTCGCTTTCTCTTGCAGCGTGCTTATCTCGGACAAAGAATCGGCGATGTCGGCTTCTTTACCGACGTATCCGTGACCCGTCTTTGCAAGGACTTTGCCTACGGTGCCGCCGTATACGACGCTCGTTGCGCCGCCGACGAGACCCGCTTCCGCAACGCCTTTCCAGTAATCCGCGTCGCGGTATTCCTCGAACGCTTCCTTGCCTTTGTAAATGCTTTTTAACGCAGGATTTGCCAGTTCGCTTACGACTTCCTCCGCGCCTTCTTCAACGGCGTTTTTAAGCACTCTTCTCGCGCCCGTAGCCGCCACCTTGCCTACGCCGTCGAGCATTCCTTTCCCGATAATGCCTTTCAGTGCGCCGCCGGACATTTTTTCCGTAGCCATTTCGACCGCGCCGCTTGCCATTCCGTAGCCGAGGCCGCGCATATAGTCCGCGCCGTCGTTGAACGCTTCTTCGGTGGAGGTTCCGGCGGCGCTTGCGCCCATAGCGGCAAGGCTTGCCGCCTGACTTGCTCCCGCGGCAAGTCCGGCTCCGCCGGTAATAAGCCCGACGCCGACAGCCGGGAGCATTTGCCCTACAGCGTTTCACGTTTTCTCGGCGAACTGTCCGACCTTTCCGTCGTTAAGATACGAATATTTCAAGTCTTGTTGCCACCTATTGGCAAAAAGATCCCCCGTAAAATCTCTCGAAACGAAAGACCTTACTTTGTCTCGCGCATCCTTGTCGAATATTCCCGCTATTGCGCCGCCGATGCCTACGCCTAAGTCGACTATCCCTTCGAGACCTTTTGCCGCGCCTGCTATAATGTTTGCAAACACGTCCCCAGTGGTATGCAGAAGTTTTTCGCCGACCGACGGAGTCTTCTCTTTTACCGGAGAAGCGATCTTTACGTGAGAAATCGGTTTTATTGCGTTTTGGTTTTTCGAATAATAATATGTAGCCATTTTTATTTCACTTCATCGATTTTATATGCGTATTTGTCCATAAGAGCCTTTTCTTTACGATTTGTATAACCGAGATTTATTCTTATCAGCCTAGGCTTTGTGTCATCTCTTCCTAGATCATCTACTACGTAGTAGTATCCCTGCGAAACTACTATATCCCCGTTTTTCATCCCGCTTATTCGCGAAGCCATCGAAGAACTCATTTCGTCGTACGGTACTGTTAATGCTGAAAGTTTTACTTTAACGGATTCTCCGTTATCAAAATTTATATTGTATCTTCCCATTTTTTGCATATCCACACCTTCTTCAAGTCTTCCCCATTTCGCTTTGTAAGCGGATTTGTATGCGTCGTCGCCGTACTCAAGCATTGCTTCGTCTGCGTAATTGTCGATAGTTTCCGCTTTGAGTTGCTTGATCATTTCGTCGGCGCTTACTTCGTCGGTAGAAAACTCTTTTATGTAGTTAAACGCTTTGTCGACGCTTTCTTTTGTGTAAGTTCCGTCTTCGTTCGTTTTGTTTGCCATGATTGCAAGGGCTTTTTCTTTTACAGCGTTATTTTGTTCGAGATTTTTCGCCACGAGACTTTCATCCGCACTCGCTAAAGCGTCGGAAAGTTCTCTGTCTGCGGTTTCGTAGGCAGCCAGTTTGTTTTTCGTCGCATCGGCTTTTTCTCGTTCCAAATCGCTTTGAGCAGAAACGTAGTTTTGCAAAACGTTTGCTTTCCTGTCCGCTGCCGTACTTGCGCTTTCGCTTAACGCCGCCATATACGCCGCATACGCGTCCGTATACGAAGAACTGCCCACGCCGAGATTACCTTTTCCCGATTGCGCGTTGTATTCCGGTAAATAACGTTTTAACAATTCGTAGTTGGATCCTGCCACGGAAGCCTGTCGCATTGCGGTTTTGTCCGTTTCCGCATTTTGCAAGTCTCTTAGTTGCGTTGCGTTTTGTCGCCGGGTTTCGATGTCTTTCATTGCCGCGTCGTAACTTTTGTCTGCGGTTTCATACGCCCCGTACGCGTTCAAATGCGCACGGGTTTTCGATTTCAGTTCTTCGAGTTTAGTTCCGCTCATACCCGAGTTATTTGCGTTCGTATATACGTCGGAACCGAAGTCGTAGGCTTTTCCCGAAGCGTTTTGGTAGTATTTTTTAAGTTTTTCTCTTGCGTCTTTAACGGTTTGCATTGTTTTCTCCTTGTTTTTGCCATTCTTTGTATTTTGCGAGTATCTGATTTTTGAACTCTAACGGCATTTGTATTTCCTGATAAATTACTTTACTTGCTTTCAGAATACCGTTCGCCAGTCGCAACCCGAAGATTATCGCGTTTACGACAAGATTTACGATTACCGACTTCGTTATTCCGTCGGCGAGTGTATAAGCCATACTGCTTGTAAGCGTCGCTACCGCTATCGTCAACGGAAAACCTCTTACGCTTGCTTTCAGTTTTCCCGCTTCGGCGTTACCTCTTACTCGCAACTTAACCGCCGTGCTTTTCGAAGACGCACTGAAGAAGTCGCTGACGTAAACTTTGTAGTACTTCACTCTGACGGAATCCACGTTCTTCTCAAGAGCTTCGCTCGTTATACCGGAACTTATCTCTTTTATTTTTTTATACAGTCTTTCGCGTGCTTTGACCGGTAAAAAAGGCAAAAGGCGTTCTAAAAGTCGCTGTTTGCGTTCTTGCCGTGCTACGTACGCTTTCTTTTTAAGCTCGCTGTTGTACTCGGCGAGAAAGGTTTCAAAGTCGGAATCACGCTCGTTAAGTCTTTCGTATTCGCTCATCGCACTGAGCAATTCGGGGTTTTTTAATTGTTCCGTCCAAACTATATTTATGCCGCCTTGATAACTCGTAAAAATAATTACAAGCGTCGTCGCTTCGCTTATCCAGAAATCGGCACTCAAAAACACGGAATCCGAGAAGTCGGCAGTTACAAACTGAAAGAACCCTACGAGAACGAGTGTAACAACGATGTATATTACTGCGGTTATCTTTTCTTTAGGAATGCTTTTTACGCCCGCTATGTACTGATTTATCGAGTCTTCCACTGTTTTCATCTTGTTGTCCACGTTTCACCTCACAAATTGCCGAGTTTGCTGTTTATCGTCGCTTCGATTTTTGCGGAAATTTTTTCGGACACCGCGTCCGAAGAACTCTCCAGCGCTATCTTTTCTTCGGTTTTTTTGATAGGCAAAGTGAAAATCGCCCAGTCAAGCAACTCTCCCACGAAAGCGCATCCGGTAAGTAGCACGGCGTCGTTAAGCAAGTCTTGCAATAAGTACGTTACTATGAAAACAATGCCGTATTTTATAACTCCGTGTACTTTTTTCGGCATGCGATTAAGGAGTTTAAGAACGATCAGAACAAGCGCTATAATTCCGCCTGCGGCAAGCGAAACGCCCGAACGAACGGTTCTCGTGTAATCGTTCCAGTTAAGCCCGACCGCCACCGCTATCGGAGCAACGGAAACGAAAAAACGAATAAAGCATAAAGCGACCTTACGCCTTTTAAGTTTTCCGAGTTCATTCTTCTTTTGCATTGTTCACCTCAAAGATTTTCGCCGCTTTGCCGCTTTTTACAAGCTTTGCGTCGTTACAGAATCCGAGTTGCAACATACGTCGTATCTTCTCCGAGTCGTCTTTGCGCATTATTTCGCTCTTTTCCGCAACCGAACGTAACTCTTCCATTCGACATTCCATTTCTTTTATTTGTTTTTGTAAATCTTCTGCGGTTTCTTCAAGCGTCTTCTTTGCCGCTATAAGTTCTTTGGTGGTCTTTTCTACGGACGCGTCGCCGTCGGAACAACGTTTTATCGCCGCTTTCATATCGGCCCCTACGGTCCTTATTTTTCCGATAACGCATATAAGCCCGGTAAGAGAACCGATAATAGACACTATAAACGTAATCGCGTTTTTTACAATTTCACTTTGAAAAACTTCTTTGAAAACGTCTTTAGGTTCTCCCCCGGAAACTTCTTCCGTCTCTTCCCCCGTTGCAT
>CAJLYQ010000009.1 GCA_905210905.1 uncultured Christensenella sp.
ACCGTAATGCAGCCAAGAGTATTTTTTCCACCCAAAAAGCCGAGATCGGTTATAGCTTTACTCCCTGGTTGCGCGAATTGTCCAAGGGGAGCAATTTACATGGGGTGGCCGGTTATTGGAATCTGGACGAGAAACAGGGAATTACCGCCGGATTCCGTTGGTTCAACCATTCGGAGACCAATATATGGGACAAGGAAGGCAATGATGCCGGAACTTTTACTCCCAAAGATTGGAGTGTGGACGTAGGTTATGCCCGTAAACTGACAGATGATTTGTCTGTAGGAGCAACAGCCCGTTTTATCCGTTCGGATATGAGTGGTCTTGATAAGGACGATGTTGCCAATGCCGTTGCATTCGATCTGGGACTTTATTATAGACGCAATTTTGAAAATTGGGAACAGTCGCAGTGGGCTGTCGGTTTGCAGGCATCCAATTTCGGCACCAAGATCGATTACGGCTACGGTAAATATGACCAGGCTTCCAAGGTTGCCGCCGGCGGTATGATCGACCACGTATTTACAGACAAACACCGTCTGCAAGGAACCTTGGATGTGGCTTGCCAGGTGTTACCCAATACCAATTGGGGCGGAAGTGTCGGAGTGGAATACACTCTTTTGCAGATTGTAGCGATTCGTGGCGGTTATCACTACGGCGAACAGGACAACAAACTGCAACGCTACGGCACGTTGGGATGCGGTGTCGGTTGTCACCACATCAAAGCAGACTTTGCCTATTTGATTCCGGAGAAGGACAGTCTTTTAAAGAATACATGGCAGGTGGCATTAAGCATCGATTTGGGATTATTTAAAAGATAATCCCTATTAAAAACAAACCATTTAATTCAATTTGAATCATGAAGTATTTATTGACATGTATTTTCCTGTTAGCGGCAACTTCCTTTCTTGCAGCCCAGACATTCCATATCCAAGGAAATATAGAGCTTGACAAAGGGGAATTGCTTGTGCTGACCCAACAAGTGGAAGGCATGGATACTTTGGCACAGACAAAGTTTGAAAACAACCGGTTTGCCCTGACCGGCAATTTGCAGGAGCCGGTAGTCGCCTTGTTGAAGATTGCCGGTTATGAGGGCGGTTTTGTCATGATACTCGAACCGGGCATGGAATATACCGCGAATCTGACCCGTAACGGAGCCGGCGATATCCGTGGGGGAAAACTCCAGGATATTTACAATGATTATCAGAAAATTGTAGCCGATGCCAATGCTGAAAGCCGGGCTTTGAATAAAAAAGCATCGGAAGCAGCTGCCCAAAAGCATTTCAAGACATCCCACGAGCTGAAAGCCAAAGCAAACAAAGTGCAGCAGGCTGCCTTTGACAAGATGAACAACATCGTCCGCAAGAATGCAGACAATGTGCTGGCAGCCTATCTGCAGACCGCCGGTTCGGAACGTATCATGGAACTGGAACCGCTGAAACAGATTTACAGCCTGCTTTCTGAGAAAGCAAAGGAAACAGCTCCGGGGAAACTATTGGAGGCACGTATCGCTGACTTGGAGAAAGTGGGTATCGCCGCTACCGCTCCCGACTTTACCCTGACCACTCCAGAAGGAAAACAAGTGTCGCTCTACAGCGTGAAGGGGAAACTGAAAATTATCGATTTCTGGGCTTCCTGGTGCGGACCGTGCCGCATGGAAAATCCCAACATGGTGAAACTCTACAATGACTTCAAGGACAAAGGTCTTGCTATTGTCAGCGTGTCGTTGGACGAACGTAAGGTACCCTGGGTACAGGCTATCAAGAAAGACGGTATGCCGTGGACGCATGTCTCTTCGCTGAAAGGATGGAAATGCGAAGTAGTGAAACAATACAACATCGATGCCGTGCCGTCGATTATCGTACTGGACGAAAACAACCGCATTTTAGCCAAGAACATCAGAGCTGAAAAATTGCGTGCATTCGTTACGGAATACCTGAAATAAAATACCTGTTTCCCTATCGGAAACAAAGTCCCGAAAAAGAAGTAGTCCCCAAAAATGAAGTGTCCCCCAAAAAGTCGGACATAAAACTTTTGGGGAGCACTTCACTTTGCGATGGGGCAGCATTATCAAAAAATCGACCCCGGAACCAATCTACAAAAACAACATTAAGATCAATTGAGCAAAAATCACACGGATAAACATGGACAGCGGATATACCGTCGCATAAGATACGGCCGGATTATCTCCCTCGACGGTCGCATTGACATAATTCAACGCCATCGGATTGGCCATACTTCCACACAACATCCCTGCCAGGGAACCGAAATCTATTTTCATCAATTTCAAAGCGATAACGGCCACCAGGACAACGGGCACAAAAGTGATCGCAAATCCCAAAGCTACCCACAGCAGCCCTTCGGGGCGAAACACCGTCTCAAAGAAATGTACCCCGGCATCTAACCCCAGACAAGCCAGGTAAATGGAAAGTCCCAATCCCCGGAGCATCAGATTGGCGCTCCGGGTCGTATAAGTAATCATATGTAAACGCGGTCCGAACGCCCCCATCAGAATTCCGACGATAATCGGTCCGCCTGCTATTCCCAAACGGACAGGGAAACTGACTCCGGGGATAGAAAAGGGAATAGCCCCGACAGCCAAACCCAACACAATCCCCACAAATACGGCGATCAGATTCGGTTCTTTAAGACTAATAATACGGTTTCCCAACACTTTCTCCACATTGCTGATAGCAGCAGCTTCGCCCACAACGGTCAATTTATCTCCCAATTGCAGTACCAGCCCGGGAGTTGCCAACAACTGTACCCCAGCCCGATATATACGGGTGATATTGATACCATAATGATTACGCAAACGTAAGGATCCCAATTTCTTTCCATTGATCTCCGAACGGCTCACGACAATACGCTGGGAAACCAACTGGCTATCGATGGCATTCCAGTCGATATCCTTTTTATTCCAATCCACCTTTTCCTCTTCACCGAAAAGGATACGCAACGATTCTTCCTCAGCCTCGGTGGTAATCACCAGCAAACGGTCTCCTTCGAGCAATACCGTATCGGAAGTAGGGATCGTCACTTTCCCATCGCGCCATAAGCGTGAAATAACAAATCGATGTGCCGCAAGGTGAGCTACTTCTTTTACATTCTTCCCAAAAATTCCGGGATTGCGGACTTCAAAACCGGCAATAAAAGTGTGCTTGCTTTTATCTTCTGCCACAACGGTTTCTACCGTCCGGCGAGGAAACATCTTACGCAATACGATAACCGCCAAAATGACACCGACCACTCCTAAAGGATAGGTCACCGCACACCCTAAAGCAGGATCAGCCGCATCGATATGCATCTGCTTCAAAGTTTGCTGTGCAGCCCCCAAAGCAGGGGTATTGGTTACAGCACCACTCAATATACCAACCATATCGGGCAACGACACGCCTGTCACCACATGAAGGCCCAAAGTCATTGCCGTGCCCACCAGGATCACAGCAAATGCAAGCATATTCAATGTCATACCTCCCTTCCGGAACGAACCGAAAAAACCAGGCCCGACCTGCAATCCCAAGGCATAAACAAAAATAATCAATCCGAAACTCTCGGCATAATTCAACATTTGGGGATCTATCGATAAGCCGAAATGTCCGGCCGCAATTCCAACAAAAAAGACAAAAGTAACCCCCAGCGAAACCCCATAGACGCTGATCTTTCCCAAAGCCAATCCTAAAGCCGAGATCATAGCAATCACAACAACAGCCTGTATGACACTGTGCTCTATCAATATACTATTTATCCATTCCATAGTCGATTTATTAAAATCCGAACCCGTTTTTCCTAATTTAAAAGTGGGCACAAAGGTAGTACAAATAACTTCAATTCATTAAAAATAAACAGGTAAAAGCAACGAAAACAATGCTTTAACAGAAAACGTTAACATGTTAAATAAAGTTGTAATCTATAGACAATCAGTAGGTTTTGAAACTTTTTCAATTATCTTTGCGTTTCAGGAATGATCTAATTTGTCTTTTTAATAGTAAAAACAGTCATTTCTAACTTAATATTTACCAAAAAGATACAGTATGAGATTGCACAACAGAGCACTGGTTGCTGTTATTTTGAGTTTGGCAGGATTTTATTCTTGTTCACGTCAAGCCACAATTCCCACTCAGTTAACTTATACCCCTGTTCCTGTATTTACTATCCCAGACAGTCTTTTAGCAACTTCTCCGATCGAATATGCTTTTTATAAAGCGGAGCCCGTCGAATTCTTCGAACCGAAACCAGAAGTCCGGGATTCTTTTAACCGGATCGAAAAAACGATGGTCGGTTATGCAGACGATCAATTTTTCGTCCGCCAGCCCGAATTGGTATTAGACCTGGCCGACCTGGAAGAGGGTGCTTTTGTTTTTCCCCTGCCCGGCGGAAGGGTATTATCTCCTTATGGACGACGGAATGGAAGAAATCATACCGGCATGGACCTGAAAATCAATCGCCGGGACACCGTTCTGTCAGCTTTCGACGGAATCGTCAGAATGACAGGTTGGAGCCGGGGTTATGGCAACGTAGTCGTCGTGCGTCATTACAACGGCCTGGAAACGGTATACGCCCATAATTCCAAACACCTGGTCCGTTCGGGCGATCATGTAAAAGCAGGTACTCCGGTTTCTATTACCGGCGAAACAGGCCGGGCCACCACCGACCACGTACATTTTGAAATCCGGATAAATGGGAAAACCATCGATCCGGCTTTGGTGATCGATTTCAACAACCAAACCCTTCTGCACAAACGCCTGGTATTTACTCCTACCCCGAAAGGAAAAATTCAGGTAGAGGCGGTGTAAAAACTTCGGGCCCCGGTTAGCGGATCAGCCTATATATTCAAAACTAAAAGGCAACAAGGAAGAGGCTTTTATCACTACCGTTTCTTCTTCACCTATCATCAGTACATCAAAATCCCGGCCGTAACGCCGGATTACTTCCGCCATCACCTGCCGGCAAGCCCCGCAAGGAGAAACGACCTCTTTTCTGGGACGCCCTTTAAAACAAGCTGTAATAGCCAATGCCTTGACCGGAACATCCGGATAAGCAGCACCAGCATAAAATAAAGCCGTCCGTTCTGCACATAGTCCACTGGGATAAGCCACATTTTCCTGATTGGTATTTCTTGTGGTACCGGATTTGTTTTTCTGCCTGTACATATAGTAAGGCACGTATCCTGCCGAACGGAGCAATTCGTGACTTTCTTCGACGGCGTCTTTTATCGAGCCGAATTCCGCTTTTCCCATTCCGTCCGAAACGAACGTCGCTCCGCGTTTCAGACTGAACGTGTGAATAGTAACGTTGTCGGGCTTCAATTCGAGACATTTATGCACGCTGTCGATAAAAACGGACGAATTTTCTCCTGGAAGACCTGCTATCAAGTCGGTGTTGATATCGAACCCCGCCGTTTTCATCGTTTCGTACGAAGCGTAGAAATCGGCAACGGTATGTTTTCTGCCGATGACGGCAAGCGTTTGGTCGCAGAAAGTTTGCGGATTAACGCTCACTCTCGTAACTCCCAAAGACCTGAGCGCGGAAACGACGCTATCGTCTATCGCATCGGGTCTGCCTGCCTCGACGGTAAACTCTTTGCCGACGCCTTTAAGAGCAGAAAGCATATCCCTCAGTCGCTCGCCGCCTATACTTGTAGGCGTGCCGCCGCCCACGTAAACGGAACGAATTTCGTACCCTTTTCTTTTGGCAATATCGAGCGAAACCGCAAGTTCTTTTTTTACACATTCGACGTAAAAATCGATTTGTTTTTCAACCCGAAAAAGTTCGGTAATTATAAAAGAACAATATTTACATCTTGACGGACAAAACGGAATATTTACAAAAATTCCTATAGCGTTTTCGTCGCGATTTATGTAATTTTTCTGATTTTTTACGCAATCTGCAATTAAAACGGCTTTTTGTGGCGAAACATCGAATTTTTCGACAAGATACTCGACGGATTGTTCTGACTTTGCGCCTAATTCATAATAAAGTTTTGTCGGTCGCACCCCTGTAAGACTTCCATAAGGCAATCTAATTTGCAATTCTTTGGAAAGAAAATCGTACAATGAGTTTTTTATGAAACGTTTTACTATTCTCTTATATTCCGAATAATCGGCATAGATCAAATCGGATTTATATTCTTTATTCGGGAAAATATCGCTTGAAACACTTAAAATAATAACGTCGTTTTGTACCGTGTATTTCCATTTTATGTAATGCTCGGCATCGTCGCTTATTATTAAATACGGACTAAAAGCGCGCGGTATATCCTGCACGTCGTTAAGGAAATTTTCTTTTTCGTAAATCAGTCTTGCTTCAATCATTGAACGAACTTAAAGGATTAAACCGTCTTTCTTGCAATAGCGTTGTACTCTCTCCGTGCCCCGTATACACTATTCTGTCGCCGGGAAGCGCGAGTATTCTTTTTACGGAGCGGACCAGTTCGGTAAAATTTCCGCCGTAAAAATCCGTTCTTCCGTACGAGCCGTAAAAAAGCGTGTCGCCGGAAAATATCGTTTCGTCTCCGAGAAGATAGCATACGCTACCTTTGGAATGTCCGGGTGTGTGCATTACCGTAAACGTAAACCCGGCTACGTTTATCTCTTCTCCGTCCGTTACCGTAAAATCGGGCGTTGTCGGCGTTACGGCAAAGTTTCTTCCGGGCAAAATCGTTTCTTTACCCGTCAAAAGATCGACGTCGTCTTTGTGAATATATATTTTTGCACCGTCTTTTTGCCACTTATAATCATCCGTAACGTGATCGAAATGCCCGTGCGTACATAAAACGGCAACGGGCTTTTTGTTAAGCCCGTCGAGATAATTTTTTATTCTGTCGTAACCGCCGCCCGCGTCGATTATCACCGCCTCGTCGGTTTCGTTCGTTATTACGTAACAGTTTGTCGAAAGATACCCTACGACAAACGTTTCTATACGATAATCGCTCATTTTACAGTCTTTTCTTGATTTCCGCGATAAAATCGTCGGTGTTTACCGCTTTGGCTTCTCCGTCATAAACAAGCGCAAGGTCCTTCGTCATTACTCCGTCTTCTATCGTTTGTACGCTTGCTTTTTCAAGTCTATCGGCAAATTCGAAAAGTTCGGGAATTTCGTCGAGTTGTCCCCGTTTTCTCAGCGCGCCCGTCCAGGCAAACAACGTTGCCATAGGGTTCGTCGAAGTTTCTTCACCGTTAAGGTGCTTGTAATAGTGTCTTGTCACCGTTCCGTGCGCCGCTTCGTACTCGTATTTCCCGTCGGGACTTACCAAAACGCTCGTCATCATCGCAAGCGAACCGAAAGCGGTTGCCAACATATCGCTCATAACGTCGCCGTCGTAATTTTTGCACGCCCAGATCATTCCGCCTTTGCTTTTTACGATTCTGCTTACAGCGTCGTCAATCAGGGTGTAAAAGTAAGTAATTCCCGCTTTTTCGAACTTTTCTTTGTATTCCGCGTCGTAGATTTCTTGAAAAATGTCCTTAAATCTATGATCGTAAATCTTGCTTATTGTGTCTTTGCTGCTGAACCACAAATCGCGTTTTGCGTCAAGCGCATAGTTCATACAACTTCTCGCAAAACTTCTTATGCTTTTATCCGTGTTATGCATCGACTGCACTATCCCGGGACCTTTGAAATCGAAAATCACTTTTTCCGTTCCGTCGGGTAAAACGAGTTTCGCTTTTCCGCCTTCGGGTATATACGCTTCCACTCCGCCGTACACGTCGCCGTAGGCGTGTCTTGCGATAACGATCGGTTCTTGCCAGGTAGGAATAAGAAGTTTTATCCCCTTTACGAGTATAGGCGCGCGGAAAACCGTTCCGTCGAGAGCGGACCGAAGCGTGCCGTTCGGCGATTTCCACATTTCGGACAAATCGTATTCCTTTACGCGCTGTGCGTTCGGCGTTATGGTTGCGCATTTTACGCCCACACCGTACTTTTTAATCGCTTCCGCGGCATCCTTGGTCACTTGATCTTTCGTTTTTTCACGATTTACAAGCCCCAAATCATAATATTCCGTCTTCAAATCGACGTACGGCAAAATAAGTTCGTCTTTAAGTTTTTGCCAAATAATTCTGGTCATTTCGTCGCCGTCTATTTCAACGAGCGGCGTTTTCATTTCGATTCTTGCCATATTCACCTCAATTTTGCCCGAATTCTTTCGGTGCAGCGTTCTTATATTCCGTAAAACGGATAAAATATCCGTTGTCTTCCGTTCTTTCGCTCGAATTTATTTGTTGCCAGTTTTCGAGTTCGTCGAGATTTTCAAAGAAAACTTCCGCGTCGCCGTCCGCTTCGACTTTGGTTACGTATGCGGTCGAACAGTACGGCAACATCGTTCTGTAAAACATCGCTCCCCCGACGATATAAACGTCGTCGGACGGATACTTGTTTATTTCGGCGGCAAGTTCGTTCATATCACGGCAAATAACGCAATCGTCGCGTTTCTCTCCGCCCGGGTACAAAACCACGTTTATCCTGTTTTTCAGCGGTTTTCCGCCGGGAAAACTTTTAAGCGTGTTACTTCCCATTACGATAACTTTTCCCGTTGTTTTTTCACGAAAAAAAGCCATATCGGACTTTAACGAAAACAAAAGTCCGTTTTTCTTGCCTATTCCCCATTTCTCGTCGATGGCTACTATCGCTTTCATCTCGCACCTTATATCGCTACCGGTAGTTTTTTACCGAGCAAATTGTATTTGTAGTCGACAAGTTCGAAATCTTCCACCTTAAAATCGTAAAAATCCTTTACTTTGTCGTTTATTATCAGTTTCGGCGCTTCGAACTGCTCTTTTGCGATTACTTCTTTTGCAGTTTCGACGTGTCTGTCGTAAACGTGCGCGTCGCTTATTACGTGGACGAGTTCTCCGGGAACGAGTCCGGAAACCTGCGCAAACATCATAATCAGTACCGAATATTGCAGAACGTTCCAGTTGTTCGCAACGAGCATATCGTTGCTTCTTTGGTTAAGTATACCGTTTAGTTTGTTGCCGGAAACGTTAAAAGTCATCGAATATGCGCACGGATAAAGGTTCATTTCGTGCAGATCTTCAAAGTTATAAATATTCGTCATTATTCTGCGACTGCTCGGATTATGTTTCAGATCGTACAAAACCCTGTCCACCTGATCGAATTCGCCTTCTTTGTAGATATGTTTTTGCGCCAACTGATATCCGTAAGCCTTTCCGATAGAGCCGCTTTCGTCCGCCCACGAATCCCATATATGACTGTTAAGATCGTGCACGTTATTGCTCTTTTTTTGCCAAATCCATAAAATTTCGTCTATGGCGGCGTTGAAGTTTATTTTTCTCAGAGTAAGAATAGGAAGTTCTTTCGATAAGTCGTAACGATTTATTATACCGAACTTTTTAATCGTATGCGCCGGAGTTCCGTCTTCCCACTTAGGACGTACGTCGTACTCCGTATCCCATACCCCGTTTTCGAGAATATCGGTGATGTTATTAACGAACAATTTATCTGCGTAACTCAACTTCGCTCACTCCTTAAAATTTTTCTGTATAAACATTACTATATTTACATTTTTCGCCGTAAAAGTCAAGCGATAACCCGATTAAACACGATTACACGGCATAAAATCGCGCCCGACGCTCTTTTATAAGTTTGCAATATATTTTTTATATGATATAATACTGATTGATGTCGTTCGATTGCGCCGACTTCTTGCGATCGCAACGAACGGACGTTATTCTCATTCTCAAGATAACGGTTGCGGCGGCGATACAAAAATCTTTTTAAGTCGTGTAACGCCGCGAAATAACAGTAATAATTATAAATGCGTAAGGGATAAGAACGGAATGCAACAAATTTACAAAAAGTACAAAGACAGATTTATCGAGATCAGCGGAAAAAGCCGAGCGCTTTTTACGAGAAGTATAATTAAGAAATATTCTTACGATTTAGGAACGCTTCTTCCTTTTCTCGATATAGATTCGTTTTACGATTTTCTTTGGAAGAAACGTGATTCGTTCAACCTGATCAACGATAAAATCGCAAAAAAGATCACGAAAAACGCAGATAAATCTTTCGAACTCGACGAAGGCGTTTCTCCGTTGTCGGTTGCAAAACAGGTATCCGATCTCAAGTATCTGCGCAGAGAAGTGGAAGAAATCCAAAAAGAAACCGGAAAATACGACCTTTATGTCGGATTTCCTTACGTTTTCGGGAAAATCGGACAAGATATATCGGTCAAAGCCCCTCTTCTCCTTTTCCCCGTCACAATAGATATCGATAAGGACGTAGTTACGCTTAATCATATCGAAAATCAGCCGATTATTCTTAACCGCAGCCTCGTTCTCGCTTATTGCAACGAAAACAAGTTAAAATCAGACAACGTTATCGCCGAATTCGACCCGTCGAGCGAAAGCACGTTTTCGGGCGTACAGGACGTTATTGCCTATCTCGAAAAGGTCGGGATAAAACTCGTTCATCAAAAACGAAAAACGGTTGTTCCTTTCGATCCCGTTAAAGAAATGACGCAAAACTTTCTCGAAGTCAAGTATATGGCTGTGCTTGGAAGATTTCCGCTGGCAAATCCTATATACAACGACTACGAGATACTCGAAAAAGAAAATTTAAGCACACCGAGCATCGATTTGCTTCTCCAAGGCAAGACGAAAAAAGAAAAAAAGGTTAAATCCATACCCGTAACGTACACGATAAACGATTTGGATTATGCGCAGGAAAACGCAATCGACCAAATTAACCAAAAAAGCAATATCGTTATTTATGGACCACCGGGAACAGGAAAAAGTCAAACCATAGTCAACATCATCAGCGACGCGCTTTGCAAAAACAAACGCGTGCTCGTAGTCAGCCAAAAAAGAGCCGCTTTGGACGTAGTTTTCTCTCGTTTGGGCAAACTTAACGCCAAAGCAATGTTCATTCCCGACGCGGAAAAGGATAAATTTAACTTTTTCGAACGCATACGGCAAATGCACGCTCAGGTTATGCGCGAAGATTATCGCGCGGCTCAGAAAAAGTTTCAGCATAACGAAATTAACATCAATCGCGAAGTAGGAACGCTTGAAAACATCAGCAAAGTTTTGTTTTCCCCTACCGAATTCGGTCTGTCTTTGCAAGAAATGTACGCGCAAAGTTACAATATCGGCAAGGATTCCAAAGATTATAAACTGTACGAAGGTTTGCTGAAAACTTCGGTAGCCGAAGAAAACTATCCCGAACTTTACGAGACGATGCGGTATCTTAAAGACAAAAATATCGCAAAACTTTATATCGACAGACAGAATGCGGTTGCGGCGAATCCGATGATCGTTCACGTAAAAACCGATCTCGACGTGCATAAACTCAAAGAAGTTTATACGTTCATAACCCGTTTATCGGCTTCCGCTCTTCCGCCGTTTGATTTTTCGCAATATCCGCACAGCAGATACCTTGCTACGTTCTATCTTGAAAAAACGGCAAGCAAACGTCCGGATATGACGGAAATCGCCAATATTATAATGCAAGTGGAAAAAAAGGGGCTTTGTTCCTGGCTCAAAGCAAGTTATTTCCCCGCTCTTTGGTGGCTTTTCCCGTTCGTTAAATACCACCACTACAAAGTGCGCGAAAACGTAATTATCGATCTCAATATCGCTTTGAAGGCTTTCAAAATGTTCGAAGAGCCTTTCGCGCTTTTACAGGAAATACTCGACGACGAAGGTTACGCCTTGGTAATGGGCGGAATAATAAACGGCAACACCGTTTTCGTCAAAGCGTTGAAAAACGCGCTCGAAAACTATATCTCCATACGGGATATGAATAAAGCGATCGGCGAATTAAGCGAACAAATGCGTTCTATTCTCGATTTTTCGTACGAAAACTCGGATAAAACGTACGAGGGCATCAACGCCGTCCTTAATAAAATTCTGCCTTTAAGGATATATCACGAAATCGTTAAAAACGACGCGTATATCGACAACGCTCTTTCCAAAACGGTTGGTTTCGACAGTATGCGCGAACGTATTTTACGGTTAAAATCCGATCAGAGAGAACTTACGAAACATCTTGCGCTCGACCGTTTCAGTCAGGATTATCTCGAATATTTCGAAAACAGCGAGAATTCCAAAGATTATTTGTATCAGATACAAAAACAGCGCGCGTTGTGGCCGATAAGAAGAATGATCGAGTTTTTCTCCGATTATCTTTTCAGGCTGTTCCCCTGCTGGCTTTTATCGCCGCAAACGGTAAGCACGATTTTCCCTCTCGAAAAGAATATGTTCGACCTTGTTGTTTTCGATGAAGCGAGCCAAATGTTCGTGGAAAACGCTTTGCCGACGATTTACCGCGGTAACCGTATCGTGGTAGCCGGCGACAACAAACAACTTCGCCCGTCGAGCGGTTTCGTGCGCCGTTATCAGGCAGACGATTCGTTTGATTACAACGTTGATTTGTCCACGCAAGCCGCGCTCGAAGTCGAGTCGCTTCTTGACCTTGCGACGGCGAAATTTACCCCCGTTCATCTCGTATATCATTACAGAAGTATGTATTCCGAACTTATCGACTTCAGCAATATGGCGTTTTACGATAACAAACTTCAGATTGCGCCGAACATAACGCTTTCAGGCGGTTACAAACCGATTGAAAGAATTAAAGTTCGCGGTATTTGGCAAAACAGACACAATCACGAAGAAGCGGTTGCCGTAGTTAAACTCGTACGCACGATTTTGCGAGAACGCAAATACAACGAAAGTATCGGTATCGTTACGTTTAACAACGAACAAAAAGAATACATCGAAGATATGCTCGACGCCGAAGCCGACAAAGTAGCGATATTCCGTAAACAACTTTTCCAAGAAGAAAACCGTACAGAAAACGGCGAAAATCTATCGATATTCGTTAAAAACCTTGAAAACGTGCAAGGTGACGAACGCGATATAATAATATTCAGCATAGGATACGCCAAAAACGATTACGACAGAGTCGTGGCGCAGTTCGGTTCTCTCTCAATGGACGGCGGTGAAAACAGGCTTAACGTAGCCATAACGAGAGCAAAAAAGAAAATTTACGTCGTAACCAGCATAGAGCCGGAAGAACTCGACAACGTGGAAACTACGAAAAACAACGGACCGAAACTTCTTAAAAAGTATTTGCAATACGCTCGTGCGGTAAGCGGCGGAAACAATTCGGAAGTTCGCGCAGTCTTAGGCACGTTTAACGCAGGCAAAAAAATCGCCAAACCTATCGGCGCATACGAAGAACGTATAAAACAAGGTTTGGAAAGTATGGGTTATACAGTATATACGAACCTCGGAAACACGAGTTATAAACTCTCTCTCGGAGTTTACGACAACGAACTCGGTCGATTCGTTCTCGGTATAGAATGTGACTATCAGGCGTACGGCAGCAGTGAAAGCGTACTCGAACGCGACGTTTACAGGATTAAGTTCCTTGAAAGCCGCGGCTGGAAAATCGTCCGTATCTGGTCGAGAGACTGGTGGCAATCGCCGAAACAAGTCCTGCAACACCTGTCCGAAATAATCGAACGCGAAAAAGCGGAAATCATTGCCGAACGCGCCGCAAATCAATAAGTTGCTTGCCCGTCGTCAATCTAAGATCTTTTCGGATAAATTTTTACCGAAACGGCTACGAATAGTGCGAAAACGTAGCCGTTTTCTTATACGTATCACTTTTTAACGCCCGCATCGAGTTTGCTTTCGTCGAAATTATCAAGAACGTTGCCGCTAAAATCCGTAATCAGTTTTTCTCTTTCTTCGAATTGTCTTCTCGCTTCGGCAATAGTATCGAAGACGATACGCCTGAATCCGCCCATTCCCTTAAACAGATAAAAAGCAAGCGACCCCGGAACCGTATTTACTTCGTTAACGTATAATTTCCCCGTCGCAGACAAAAGAAAATCCACCCTGACTACGCCTTTTAATTCCGAAGAAACGTACAGCGACTTTGTGATATTCTTTATTCTATCCGTTATTTTTTCATCGATATTCGCAGGAATTTCGCGCGAAACGTCATTTTTTACGTATTTAGAATCAAAATCGTAATACTTTTTATCCGATACAATTTTTTCGATTTCGCTTACGATTACGACCTTGCCTTTCCTATATGCGGCGCAATTAAGTTCCGTAAAGCCGACCAGCGCTTTTTCTACGATAATCTTATCGTCAAAACTAGCCGCAAGATCGATTGCGTCCGGCAATTTGTCTTCGTTTTCGACGACGCCTATGCCTATACTGCTGCCCTGTCGTGCCGGTTTAACGATAAGCGGAAAACCGAGTTCTTTCGCAACGTCGTAATCGTCCTTGCTCACTACTCTGTAAGGAACGACGGATATTTTTTTCTTTTCCAAAAAGTACTTTGTAAATACTTTATCCATAAACAGTGCGCTTTGGTACACTCCGGGGGAAGTTTGCGGTATACGCGCATTTCCCAACAAGCCCGCTAACGCTCCGTTCTCTCCGCAACCGCCGTGACAACAGTTTACCGCGCAAAATATCGGTATTTTTTTCTTTTTTCTACTCAACATGGACATACCGCCGCTTGCAAACGCAACTTCCGAAAAATTTTTTTGCGAAAAATTACGGATTTTGTCAATTTTTAACGATTTTTTACACAAGTAGAATGTACCGTTTTTTACATATATCGGCAAAATTCGACATATCTCTTTTATCGAGTTATACACAGATAATGCGGTTATCACCGACACGTCGTGTTCACAACTATCCCCACCAAAAAGCAATACAATATTTTTCATATTTTCTCCTAATATATATCGGGAACGTCATTTTGTAAAAGGACTGTATCCCCCACTTTTACCGTTTCACCTATGCACTTTTTAACGTTTCTCATATTTTTTGCCATAATAATGCGCCCTTGAAAATTCCTACTTTTTAATCCTTTTTCGATAAATTTAGAATTTACGCCGCATAATATCACCACGTCCGCAACTTCCGACAATTCTCTGCCTACGGTTTCATTGATTTCAGCCTCTCTTTGTCCTAATTCCACTATGCCTTGCGACACGACTATATGCCTTCCCGGAAACGAGGCGAGCACTTCGAGCGAACTCTTTACGCCTACGATATTCCCGTTGTATCCGTCGTCGAGAATATATACGCCGTTTGCAAACGTATATTCTAATCTATGCGGTGTTTGCGGCAGATTGTCTATTTTTTCGACAAGTTTTTCAACTTTACATCCTAATTCCAACGCAAGCGCAACGCACATTACAACGTTTTGTATATTATGCCGACCGAGTAAAGACGTCCGACACGGATAAGCCTTGCCGTCGACAACCAAATTGAATTTCGAACCCGACGCTCCGAGACTTATATCGACAGCATACACGTCGCCTTTTTTGAAACTCGTAGCGACGATCTTCTTTCCCTTATAATCTTTCCACATTCTCAGCACATTTTTGTCGTTTCCGTTAAATACGCACGTTCCGCCGTTATCCGACACACTCTGCGCCAGCACGAATTTCTCCATACAAATATCTTCAATCGAACCGAAAGTTTCGGTATGTTGTTCGCATACGCCCGTTATTATTCCGTAATTAGGCGGAAAAAGCGTACAAAGTTCGTTTATATCTCCGGTTTTTCTCGCGCCGAACTCCGCTATGAAAACCTCAGTGTCGGACGGAAGTTTTTCCACAGATAAAGCGACCCCCATAGGCGTGTTGAAATTTTTATCCGTACAATACACATTAAAATCATCGTAAAGCAAATTTTTTAAAATATTTTTACAACTTGTTTTTCCATAACTTCCCGTTATTCCGACAACCAACGGAGAAATACTCTTAAGTCGCTCTTTTTGCTCGTTAATAAATCGTGCATTTTTTCTATCATAATAAAGATTTGATAAAGTGAGCACTATTCCGATTATTAACGGTTCACCTAATAAAACAGGACATATTGCAAGTACAATTATGTTCGGTTTTTTAACAAATATCGCAATTATTGACAGTGCGAAAATGAGCGAAAATAGCGAAAAAATGAAATTTTTTCTTCCGCGGGAAGTGAATTTGAATTTGATTCTATAGGAAAAAAATTTTACGGAAAGCGAAATTACGTATAAAATCGATAGAATAGTTGCCGCATAGATTATTTTTTCTTCAACGAGAATTGCCGGAACAGACAGAACGTATATTACCGATACACACAAAGAAGTAGCGATATAAAAACGAAAAAATCTTTTTGATTTAGGTAATACGTATCCGTTGTTTTGGCTCAGCGTCAGGTATCTTAACAGTGCGATTACGCCCGTAATCGTAAGAAAAACCGATATTATCCACCACATTTTCACCCTCCGACAAAAAACTTTCTACAATATGGCAAAAGGTTGCGTGCTTTTCGACGTAAGCAAAATGTCCGCAACCGCAAAATATAAACAATTTGCTTTGCCTTATTTTTTTGCGAATCTTTCTTGCCATATATATGGGCGTGTCTTTATCTTTGTTACCCCAAATAAGCAGAGTGGGAAGTGTAATTTTCGATAGATATACCGACAAATCTTCACGCACGACGTTCTTAAAGGTTTCACGCATTGTTCCGCATAAATTTTTGTAATCGTCGCTACCCGCCGAATGCGGAACTTTTAATTTCGTTAAAATTTTATGTTTAAGAATTTTATAATAATATTTCGGTGTTCTGCGCGGCAAAATCCCCGCACTATTGACAAGAATAAGTTTATCAAGCAAATATCCGTATTTAGCGGCAAGTTTTATTCCGACCCTACCGCCGAAAGAATGACAGACAAGCGACACGTTTTCCATTTTATAATGCCGTATAATTTTTACTATGGATAAAACGTAATCGTCTACCGTAAGCGGAGCGGACGGATGCGGAGTATCTCCGAAACCGTAAAAATCAACCAACGTAATTCGATAACCGTTTTGTAAATATTTTGCCAACCCTAAAAAACTGTCGCAACTACCGCCCCAGCCGTGCAAACAAATTACGTCTTTGCCTTGTCCGTATTGAATATGATGAATTAAAATCTAAATCCCCCTCACACATACAGCCAATAAATTCCGGCATCTTCTTTGTCGGGATAAAATTTTTTTCTTACCCCGGCAAGTTCAAAACCGAATCTTTCGTACAGTGTGCGAGCAGGAGCGTTTCCCATACGCACTTCCAAAGTAAAAGCGTTTATTCCTTTACTTTTTCCGTCACGGATTAAATCCGATAAAATTTTTGAAGCGATACCTCTTCTTCTATATTCGGGAAGTACCGCTATATTTAATATATGACCTTCGTCAAGAATTTGTGAATAAGATCCGAATCCGACAACGTTTTCTTCGCAATAGAAAACGGCGTAGTATTTGCTCTCGTCTCCGATTTCTTCTCGGAAAAGATTTTCGCTCCATTTTTCGCTGTCAAAACACATGTCGTCGATTTCGGCAACTTTCGATACGTTGTTTACGCTTAACGGAAGAATTTTTTCCATTTTTATTACTCGTTTCGTTCCGCAGACGACTTTTTAAGGTAAAAAGGACGCGCTTGTTCCACGAATTGTTCGTCGGAAATTTTTGTAAGGACCTTGTTAAGAAACTTTTCAGCGTCGGTTTCTTCGATAAATACCTTTTTCATATCGATTTTGTCGAGTTCTTCTCCGCTCAAATCAAAATACTCGGTTTTCTCGCCGAACCGTCCGACGTAATAATTTCCGTGACCGCAAGAAAGAAGAACGAGTTTATCCGTTCCGTCGTCCTCGATTTCGAGCGAAGTTACTTCCGCCACACTGCGACCGAGCGCAAGGGCAAAAGCGTTAATCGTTGCGACGCCTATTCTTATCCCGGTAAACGAACCGGGTCCGATACATACTCCGAAGTAATCGATTTCATTTACGTCGACTCCGTTTTCTCTTAAAATCGTATCGATTTCTTCAAGCAAAACGGCGTTATGCTTTTTACAACCTTTTTCGCCGATAAAATAATATTTATTGCCGTCGACAAATAAAGCAAGAACTATTCTGTCAGTAGTCGTATCAACGCAAAGAACTTTCATCAAACCCCTCCGTTTCTATTTCTCTTATATCACCTTCGCCGTAAGTAAAGTTAATTTTCATTACTTTACCGGGGAAAGAACTGAATTTATTCCATTCGATTACGCATACGCCGCCGTCGTCGAAGTAGTCTTCAAAACCGAGTTCTTCAACGTCCTCTTCGTTATCCGCTCTGTATAAATCAAAATGGTAAAGCGTAAGCCGTCCGCCCCTATAAGTCTTCATAAGGGTAAAAGTAGGACTTGTAATCGTAGCCGTAATGCCAAGACCTTCGGCAAAACCTTTCGTAAAAGTGGTTTTTCCCGCTCCAAGATCGCCGCTTAAAAGTATTACTTCGTTACCAAAACAAAGCGACGCAACTTTTTTAGCAAACTCTTTAGTTTGTTCGGGTGAATTCGATATAAATTTCATAGGTCTATTATAGTCCTTCTTTATCGTTTTTGCAATCCCTTTCGTATTCGACTAAGTCTTTATTCGTTTCTGTTTTCGCTTTTTCGTTACTTTCTTCCGTTCCGTTATTTTTTTCATCATCGTTCGATTCGACGGATTCGGTTTTTTCAACGTTTTCGTCGGAACGTTTCACGGATCGAGTATCTCTTTTTTCCCAGTGTAACAACAACGAAAGACGCTTGTAAATAAAGAAAGTTATGACGCTTACAAGCCCAAGCCTTAAAAGATTGAACGGTAAAACGCCTACGAATATATAAAAATTATAGAAATTGTTTTCGTTAATTTTAGGATACAACCCTGCGAGCATTCCCACTATCGTATCGAAATCGATATGAAACGCGTTTACGTACAAAGGAATAGCGATAAACCTGTTGAATACAAGCGATAAAGCGGTTGCCGTAAGCGTACCGGTCACAAGTCCGATTACAGCGTTCTTTTTCGTCTTGTTTTTTCCGTAAATAATGCTCGCCGGCAACACGAAAAACAAGCCTAAAATTATGTCCATAAGTTCTCCGACGTACATCGTCGAAGAAAAAGGGAACTTTATAAGGCATTTTATTATGATAACCAACGCTCCAGCCACGGGCCCCATAGAAAATCCTGCAAGGAGTGCCGGCAATTCGGAAAACTGCATTTCCAAAAATTGCGGAAACATAAAAGGTAAATTAAACTTACCATACATATACAATACGAATGCAAGCGCGCTCAGCATTGCGATTTTTGCTACGTATGCGGTACTTAATCTTAACTTTTTCTTCATTTTTGACTTCTCCCGTTTCTTTTTATCACAGGACTACAAAATAAACGAAAGCCCTGCAAAAAACAGGGCTTATGAGTTGTTATCGTAACTTTCTTCCATCCGGACTATAACCGTCGGTGCAGGAACTTCCCCTGCTCAACCGTCGCATAAGACGTCGGCTCGTGGACTGTACCACCGGTGGGGACTTTCACCCCGCCCTGAAATCTTTAAGTTAATTTTACTCCTTTTCGTACCGTTCGTCAACAGGAATTTTATTCTTGTTCGAAACCGATAAGGTCGTATATCGTCAACTTCGCGTTACCGAGCACTTCGACTGCGGAATAATATATTCCTTTCATAAAGAGTTGATCGCGCGGATTTTCGACGTCGGTGGTTTGTCTTGTAAAACTTTCATCGATATGTTTGGAAGACAAGCCTGTCAAATCGTTACCTACCGGGATAAACAATCCGCTTGCAACTTCGTTTCCGTCGACGTAGACGTTAACCGCATAGGTATAAATCTTCCTTAGATCGTAGTATTCGGTCTTTGTAAAGTCGATTTCCGCCGTTAATTGATGCTCTTTTCCGTCGTTAAGTTTAACGTCGTCAAGACTGATCGTCTGCTCTTCGTACATCCAACCATATTTAAAGAAAGAGAAGTACAAGTTGTTTTCGATAACGTCGTATTCGAGCATAAGTCCTCTCTGTTTTCTCAGCGGCAAATTGTCGATTTCGCTTCCGAACCTTACCCAGTAAGGCGTATTCATACCGAAGTATAGCCTTATAACGTTCGATCTGTTATCGGGGCCGGGTTCGCCTTCGGTATCCAGTCTGAATCTGAAGTTGATCGCATTGCCTTTATAAGACAACGGCACGTCGTATTTATCCGTCGGCATATAAACTCTGCTATAACCGTCGCCGCCGGAATACTTAGTAAAGGTAGCGTCTCCTTTCACGAATTTGCCTACGGGCATATTTGCAGAAGAAGTAACTTCTTTATTAGAATACTCAACGTAATCGGGGTTTGTACGGACGGGCGTACCTCTATAGAAGTCTATCATTCTGATAGAAGAATTCGTCAGTCTGACGCCCGAATAATGCGCCGTATCCGGATTAAGAAGGTCTTTCTCGATCTTTTGTTGGTCAATAGAACCAAACGACCTGTCAACGTAATCTTCGAAAACGAGTTTGGTGCCGTTATCCGAATGTTGATACAATCTGAACGCAACCACGGTGTCGTTAATTTCTTTTACGCCGTTGGTTTCTCCGATTACTCCGGTCGTGTTTTGCTTTTTGCTCGCTTTCGTAAGCGATATCTTAAGCAAGTTAATTATCGAAGAATCCGAAGCGAATTCAACGGTTTTTTCCGTTCCTAAATAGCGATTATAGAACAAACTTCTATCGACCGACGTATCTCCGATCCACTCTTGCGTAGCGCCTATAAGTCTGACTTTGGTAACCCATACGCCGCCTTTGTAAGAATGTTCTATTCTCAGCGCAACGCCCGAACAATCGTTTGCTATCTCTTCGTTTCTGTTCATCAAATCCGCAAAATCCGTATCCGACAGTTTGAAGTAAAGCATAATCACGCTCGTTTGTTGGTTCGTTTCGTCAAACGTAACGGAATCGAAGACGTACGTAAGTTCGTTCGTTCCGGACATTCTGTCGCGAATATCGTTCGAGAACGCGTCTTCGTTTGTAAGCGTTACGGGCGACGCGCTGTCTGCGCCCGTTCCGTTAAGCGTAAGTCTTGCAACGGAATTTTCCGTGACCAGAACTCTGACCGTCCTTTCGCTTAAAACGTATTCGAGATTATCTCCGTAGTTATATACGCTCTTGAAGTTGAAGAAGTACATTCCGAGCATATTGTCGTCTTCGAGAGAAGTCGGATTACCTTTGGCGTCGGTAACGGTATAAGACATACTTATTACGCTCTTTGCGCTATTGTACGGCGCATTATACGCATTCATTGCCTCTTCGCCGCCGCTGATGGTGATATTGCCGATTCCGTCAATAAGTTCTTTAAGCGTCTTAGCGGTGTCTTCGTTGGTTATGTAAGGAACGTCTTCTTCGCTTTCCGCATCGGGCCAGAAAATAACGTTTGCTATGTAGTTTTCGTTGGTCGCGGTCCGGATAAGTCTGTTTTGAACCGTATACTTTTCGATCATAACTTTAAGACTGTTATAGTCGATACCCGTTTTACCTTCGAGTCCGAAGAATTGAGCGGATTGAAGCGCAATAACCTCCTTATTTTCCACGTCTGCTTCCTGATATTCTTTATCGTATACCATTCTCGTTTCGTAGTATTCGTAAACGTAAGGTTCGCCGTTGTAGGTAAAGATATACGTCTTGTTGTCTACTGCTACTCTGACGGTATAAACTCTGTCCGCGGTAATTCTCGTTCTCTTATCGTAAAGCGTATATTTATAATCTTCTTCTTCGAAGCGTTGACTACCCGTGGTAATCGCACAGTCCACGTTGCTGAACGCGCCGACCTTATCGATATATACGCTTACCGAGTGGCTCGCTCCGTCAAACATATCCACAAGATCTTCGTTTATGACGTTTTCGCTTGTGAAACGAACGTACTTGCCGCTTGCGTCCGCTTTGGCTGCGTAATACGTACGACCTTCGGCAAAATTCTTATCCGTGGTAAGTACGTAACTTTCGCCGACTTTTTCGTAGTAGGTATACGGATCTACCTTTTCGCCGTATTCTTTATCGCCTTCTTGCTTAGGCACTTCTCCGCCTTCGACGTAGAACGAGACTTCCGTAAACGAATATTTTTCCGCTGCGCTCGAATCGTTTGCAACGACGAAGTAGTGCGCATATTCGCTGCGAACGTAACTCTTGCCGCCTTCGAAACCTAGTACGAGTTTGCCGAGAGCATTCTCGTAAAGTATGATTTCGAAGTTTCTCATCGAAGAACCCGCCGCAACGGGCAACAGTCTTGTTCTGAGATTGATTATATCGAATTTTCCCGCATAATCGTTAAGACCGTTTTTAAGGTAATACGTCGCCGCCTGCTGCGAAAGATATTCGTCCATTTCTTCGGTTTCCGTCAAACCGTCTCTGCCGAGGGTCGCGCCCGTAGACTTGTCGAGTTCGGTTTCGCGATAACCTATTTTATTGCTGCCGGTCTTTTTGATCGTAACGGCAAAGAAGTTGGATTCGATTTCCGTAACGGATTCTCCGCCGTAGAACGACTCTTCGAGAATAATCTGTACTACGATCACGTCGCCGTTCGACGGTTGTCCTTTTGCGTCAAGGTTTAACGAAGAACGATCTTTGTCGTAAATTATTTTCAGCGTTCTGTTGTATACCGTTCCGGTATAGGCGGAAGTGTCGTATTTGTTGGTCTTTAAGTCGATATATTGAAGTTTTTGGCTTTCGGAAACTCCTGCAAAGTTGAAACTTACGAGCATACTGAGATCTTTGACGGTAAGTTCTCCTTCCGATACGTTCACGACAACGCCTTCGCCCGACGCTTCGGTATCGGGAATTAAGTTGGTGTACGTTCCTTGCGACTCGTAGTGTCCGATACCTGCTATTTCGGGATAAACCATTATCTCTTTACGGTTAAACACGAGTTCGAAGTTTTCGCTTTCCAAATCCTTAAGCGCGATATATTTAATCTCTCCGCCGCTCGTAATTATTCTGTCGCTCGTCGCGTCTTCGTAAATTTCGTACGAGCAAATTGCCTTCATCAAATCGTCGATCGTAGCGTACTCTTTATATTTATACTTGTAAGCGTAGGTATCGCCCTTAGCGACGAGTTCTACTCCGAGCAAAGCGATTATCTGTTCGGTAAGGCTGTTATACGAAACGTTGCCCGAACTACCGTATATGCTGAATTCCTCGATAGTTACGTTATAACCGAGTCTGCCCGATTTTTTGTATTCGAAAGAGGTTCTTTCCGACCATTTTGCCGTAAAGTAATCGTTATATCTTCCGTCTGCGGTAATATAAGTGCTGGCTTCTATACCCATCGACAAAGCGACTTTCTTCTTTTCGATCGTATAGGTCAACGCGCCCCATTCGATCTCGAAGTTGTCAAACTCTTCCATCGAGGCAACGTACTTATTACCGTCGGAATTATACAGTTTCACCGAATAACCGCCGCTTCTTGCTTTGGACGAGGCAATAAGCAACCTGATCTCTTCGATAAGCAACGCTTCCCTTACCTTTTCGCGAAGATCGTTTTGTTCTTCCGCTATAGTCTTTCCGGTACTGTCGTCGTCTACGTAGATTACGCCCTCTTCCTTTATCGTTTCTCCGGTAACGTGATCGATATAGCCGTATTCTCCGCCGGAAACCGTCGTAAGTCCGTCGTAATCGATTGTTCCGTCGTTGTCGCCGATACGATCGCCGTACGCTATTGCCGAAACGAAACGATAATCGACTTTGATTTTCGCTTTGTTTATCGTGAGCGGCAAGTAAACGTAATCGTTAGTCTTAACCGAAACGCCGTCCCACGCGCTGAAGTTGAGATCGGGATTGCTTGCAACCGTTTCCACTATGTAGTTTCCGTCGTTGCTTCTGAACTGCGCAAGCGGAATAGACACGTAATAACTCAATCCGTCGGTTGAATTCCACGTCCCGGTTCTCTTGTTTATTCTCGTGTTATCTTTAATATAGTCGGCGGTTTTTTGCGAGTTTTCGTCAAGAGTTTTCATTATCTCGTTGACTTCGTCGCGCATTTGCTCTTTCGTCATATCGTTTACGCCGTTTATAAACCCGTCGTAAACGTAATAGTCCGTATCCTTATTAAAGTAGTCTCTTTCCACACCCGTTATCGTTATTCCTCGTCTGAGAATACGGAACGGTTTGGAAGAAACGTTAAACGAATATTTTTCTTGCGAAGATTCGAGATCGGTTCCGTTTGCTTTGTATCTGTCGATTACTTCGTTGTTGCCGTCGTACTGGTTTGCCGGGAAACGAGTCTTGTCGATTGCGCCTATCTTAAGATAAGCGATTCCGTCGATAATAACCGCTTTCTCTTTGTCTACCACCTCGCCGCCGACGATCGCCGATTCGATAACGTTTGAAATAAGATTTACCGATACGATTTGTCCGTTAACGCCGCCTTCGAGCATAAGTCTGCCGTTGGATTTGTTTATAATACCGTTTACGATATTCTTTATGGATATAAGGTTCTCGTCGTATCCGTCTTTGCCGTTCTCGAACGAGTATTCGCCCGACAATTCGAACTTAAAGTACAGTCCTTCGTCCAAGCCGAACTGCGAACCGTAAATCATTTCGGATTTCCCGCTCTCGATATTCACGATGGAAATAGCGATGTCGATTTCTCTCGCCCTGATCTTAAACGAAATTCCGTCCTGCGCATTTACAAAGTTGAAGTTAGTATAAACGTTTCTGAAAGCGGATATACCGGCGCTGAGCGCAACGTCGCTGCCGTCGTGTATCTCGCCGTCCGCCACGAAGAAACCGCCGACTACGTCGATCAACTTTCCTTCATAGTACGTCTTCAAATTCTCGTTTGCGGAAATGTTGGTGAAATATCCGCCGCTATAGGTATAGAACGAGTACCTGAACATTCTGTTTTCGTCGCCCAAAGCGTTTATGTCGGCTTTTATGTCATAATAGAACTTATCGCCGCTTACGCCGTTAACGACGTCCGCTTTGTAAGTAAAACCGTTGTACGTAATATAGTAGGTATAGCCTTTAGACGTTGCGGCAGGCGCGTTTTGCGCGTCTCTGTCTCTTATCAACGTTCCGTACTCGTCGTCGACGGAATTTATCGCGATATAAACGTCGCGCTTGGTAAGACTGTAAATACCGTCGCAACCGTGGAAATCTATTTTCTTATTTTCTCTTACGGTAAAACGATAGTTCCAACTAAACCAGTCGGTCGCTTCGGCATCGTAATCGGCAAACGCAAGATATTTTCCGCTCGCTTCGTCGAAGAACACGCCTAAGAAGTCGTACCAGTAATAACCTGCGTCGTATCCGCATTCCGCTCCGCCGCGAATAACTTTAGTCGGATCGGCGGACGCCGCCGCTTCCGTTGCGTCCGTTAAACTCGTGCCGTAATACTTAACGACGAGTCTGTAGAACATTTTGTCAAGACTGTCGATAATATCGTTTTCCGGAGTAAGCGTACTTCCTGCGGCGGTATAAGTCGAATTCGACGAGTTGGTCAAACCATAGCCGTCGTATTGTCTTGTAAGGAACGGTCTTGACGCGTTTTTAAGATCGACTATTACGCTGTTCGGCTCGATGGTAAAGATACCTACGTTCTCTTGTCCGTTGTATCGAACGTCTTCTTCCCCGAAAATAATTTCGTAGTTTTCGTTCTGATTTTCGTCGATATATCTGACCCTTACGGTAAGAATTCCGACGTCGGTTTTGTTATCTTCCGCCCGTACGGTTTCCGTATCGTTGATATATTTGTATCCGCTCGATATAGAGCCTACGTACATAGACTCTTCCGGACGATTGAACGTAAATATCAGTCTGTTAAGTTGTATCTTATCCGCAGTATAATCTCCGATTATTCTGAGATTGTTTAATCCGGTAGTAACGCTCGCGGGATTTCCGTCGTATTTTTTAGAGTTTATTTGTATAAAGTTGTACAAATTAACTTTCGCCGGTTTAATTACGAGTTCGTATTTATTGCTCGTCATCTCGACGAATTCAGGGTTTTCTTCCGTTCCGCCGTTTCTGTAAACGAATACGACCGAGTAATTTATATAATCGGAATTAAGTATGCGGTACCTTACCGGATAGCCTTCCACTTCACCGGTATCCGCATTGCGTTTTACTATTCTCGGGAAACTTCCGTCTTCGTTGGCGGTGGTGATAACTAAGTCGGAAGGCGTAAAGTTAAGGTCGCTTTCTACGTAAACCGAGTCGGAAACGTTCTTTTTATAACGCTTAACGATATAGCAGTCGGTCGTTTTATAGTTTGCGTAACTCGCCGCAACGGTAGATGCGGCGTTTTTCCACGTCGTGTCGATTTCGTTCTTTGCGTTTCCGGTAACGTTGTATTTTCTGACGATTTTGAACTCGTCGCCGTCTTGGTTATCGTGGTGATTGATATAAACCGGTATATTGATAGGTACTATTTCGATCGTACCCGCTCCGGAAACCGCTTGTCCCGACGAGTCCAAAGCGAATTCGTAGTTCGAATTTCCTAAATCCGTCATCTTAAGAACGTACGTTCCGGCATACAGCAAATCGAACGAACCCGACGAATATCTGTCGCCGTATCCGAGAATTTCGTATTCTTTCATTCCGACGGAACTAAACGTCTGTTTCTCTTTTTCGATATAAGTTACTTCAACGTCAAAGATAGGATTAAGCACGTCGCCGTCGCAAATATTTCCTTCGGTAATTTCGATTTTGGGCGAATAACTCTTTTCGTCGTAAGGTTTTTCTTCGTCCGCAACCTTTGCTCCGAGTTTAACTTTAAGCACGGTATAATCGAATTTTTGCTTGAAAATAAGTTTGTTGTCGGCGTCGCCGCGATAAGTTTCGTCAAACAGGTATTTTACGATTTGCAAGCAATCGGTTGCGCCTAAAACCATAGTATCGCCGAGATAAATATAGTTTTTCGCGTCGGTATCGAAGTACGAATAACTAAACGTTCCGTCGTAATTCCCGGCAGAAAGCATCGTGTCGGTAAGATAAAGCGGATTCTTATTCTTAACGGCAAAGGAAAGACCGAGCCTGGACAAACGCTCGAAGTTATGCGCGTCCAGCGTAACGAACGCGTTCAACGCAAAATCTTTTATAGGTTTAGCCGAATACGATTCTTCGAAAGAAAATTCGGGGTTATCTACGTCCACGTCGGCGTTAGACCCTATACCGATTTGCATAAACTCGGGCAGTACGACGACGTAAGCGTTGCTTGCGTAAACGTCGGTATTTGCGGTAAATTCGCCGTATTTTGCCGACCAAACGTCGTAAAAATGCTTTACGTACGGCACACTGTAGTTTTCTTCGTCGGTATAAGTACTCGTAAGAATAACGTCGAAGTTGCCGTAGCCCGATCCATCCGCCGAAATTTCGTGAATACCCGTATCGAACGAACCGCCGTTACGAACGAAACGAAACTGCGCGTTAAGCACGTTTACGCTCAGTTTATACGCAATCTCGTTTCCGTCTTCGTCGGTATAAACTATTCCCAAAACATTGTTTTTGAAAATTTCGTCGAGTTTTGCGTCAAACTCGTTTTTGTCGATTCCTTCGACTTCTACGCCGTCACCGTAAAAATACTCGGACAAAAGTCTGCCGTTAGCCGAATTCGCATTGTCTTTTATTGCGCTCGAACCGGTGACGATCAGAGATTTTGCGTTAAGCGAAACTTTAACTTTCGTTATTTCGTAAACAAACGAATACGCGTTTGCTTCGTCGATTTTCGTTTCGTAGTTGTCCAAATCGTCGTTCAGGTTTATTCTGCAATAGTATCTTCCGACGTCGGCAGAACAAGGAATGGCGACGTAAGGTCCGACGTAGTCTTTGCCTTCGTAAGAAAAACCGCTTATCGAAGTTCCTATCGCGGTTTTGCAATCGGAATCCGCAAAAAACCCGACGTTTTTATACAAAACGCTCCATTCGTCGTAATTTCCTATTATTTCGGTGGTTACCGTTCCGGTGGAATTATTGTAGTAGAATACTTTTGCGTCGTTGAAATAATCGGCGAACAATTTTTCGAAAGTATCTTTATACTTTAAGGGCGTAGCCGACGACGGATAAAATTCAAACGCTGTTGCGCGCGTTTCCGCCCCGTTAAGCGTATACTTAAGTTCTACCGTGCCGTAACTTCTTCTGACGTCCGCGCCTTCGATAACGAGCACGGATTTCTTTATCGTAAGATTGTTATACGCATAAATAACTTCGTAGTTGGCAAGCGCTTCGGTCGCACCCGAATAAATTTTGTGCGTGTCCGCAACGTTTTCCGTATCCGCAGTATCTCTTGCAAGGTGATATTCTTCGGTAATCGTATCGACAACGGTTTTCGTTTCGTCCAAAACGAAGTTTATTCCGCTCTTGCTGCCGATCGAGGGCAAACCTAAAGCGAATATATCTTCCGCAAAAGGCTCGGTTATTTCCGCGTCGCCCAAAGCGGATTTTACCGCTTCGTAATCGTATATTCTGAATTTGTAATCAGGGTCGGCTTCGCCGTAAATTTTGGAAACGCTTTCCGCCGCAATAACGACTTTACGTTTAACCACGGTAAAGTCCGCCTCTGCCTGCGCGACGATCGGCGATAATTCGTAGTTGCCTTCTTTAAGCGTAATTATCGGTTTGATTACGTATTCTCCGACGTCTATCCCGATAAACAGTTTCGTTAATTTGTCGTTCGTAACGAACGTGATCGGCGTAGTGGAATTCTTTTCGTAAACTCTGAGCACGACGCTTTCCGTTACGGTTTCTACGGTGTCGCCGAAACAGAACGCTTCTCCGTCGGCTATACCGTTGCTGACTGCGGTTAGTTTCCACTGCGTTTTTCCGAGATAATCGGCAAAAGCGGTGTCGTTGTTCCCGTCGATAACGTCGCCGAAGGTAAATTCGTAGTCTTTAATAACGATCGCTATCGCCTTTTTGGTTATTTCAAGCGTAACGGAATCGTCGTAAAACGCGTTGTTGTTATCGTCGCCGCCGCTTTCAAAGTAACTGTAAATTACGGTGTACGTTCCTACTTCTTTCGGCCAAACGGAAGAAACCACGCCGAGGTTGTTTCTGTAACGGACGATATATTCCCCGACTTTATCCGAGTCGGTTGAATTTTTCGTCATTTCCGTCGCGTCGCTGCCGTCAAACCACTCGTAATACTTAATCGTCGGAAGAGGCATTATCGATTCTTCCGCGCCGTATTCGCAGATAAACTTTCTGTCGTAACCGAAGGAATCCGCGTATTCTATCGACAGATACTTTCTGTCTTTTACTATAACGTTAAAGGAGGCGGATTTAGTAACGCCGTAATACGTGTACGACAGGATGATTTCCTGCGTTTCCTGCGCTCCGCCGGTAAGTTCTTTTTTTGTGTTGAACGCACCTTCGTTTTTCGCAACGTTTACGTTCGACATATTCATTTCTTCGTTTTCGCCGTTATCGTAGGTAATCAGAACCTTTCCGCCGGTATAGTCGAGTTTCTTCAACTCGGACGGATCGGCAAATGGGGTTTCTACGTATACCGTAGTGGACGGCAAATTCAATACAGTGAGTTTTTCAAGTGTTTTTCTCTTAACCAAAAGGTTAAGAGGTGCGCTGAGTCCGCCGTAACAAACGTTTATGGTCGTACGATATTCGCCGTTTTCGTCGAACTCGAACTTGTCGTTTTTCGAATACCCTTCTACGGTCGTTTGTCTGAGATGTATCGTTTTTCCGTCTATCGCATTGCCGTCCGCGTCGACGTATTCGGCGTATATTTCAACGTCTTCGGCGTCGAGTTCGGTTTTTTCTATAACCGAAAGTATTCCGTCGGAAGTAATTATGCTCGCTTCGAGAGAAGTTATCACGTCCGGACGAATTTTAAGACTGAACGAACAAGTCTTCAAAGCGAAAGTTACTTCTACAGACTGATAAATGCTGCCTTCGGAATACGTCGAAATCTGCAAAGATTTAAGTTTGTCTTCGCTTAAAGCGTAAAATTCTTCGGTTCCGTCTTTAGCGACGACGCATAAATAAGCGTAGTCTTTAAGGTTTGCGGTTTTGCTTCCGTCGTCTTTAAGCGCAAAACCGTCCCCGACGACGTCTTTTTTCTCGTTAACGTAAACCGTTTGATCCTTATACGGCACGAACGTTCCTTCGGAATTTTTCTCTCCGAGATAAAATCCGATTTCCTTAATCAGTTGCTTGAATACGTAAACCGATACGCTTGCGGACTCGATTCTTTTGGAGTTCGCTGCGTCCGTCAATCTGACGCAAATTTCGGTGTAATTGAATATTTCCTTATCGGTATCGAACTCGGATTTGAACGTTTCGAGATCGTAAGGAACAAATCCGTCCGGACCGTTTTTGCCGAGTTCTATCGTATAGCGCAATCCGTTTGCAACGGTAAATCCGTATTCTCCGCCGATTTTATCGATCGTCAAATCTCCGCCCGTAGCAGAACCGGCTACGCCTACGGAAGTTTTGTTGTTAAATCCGATAAGCAATTTTAAGGACGAATAATCCCATTCCGTCGCCGTCAAATCGTATTCCGTCGTAAAGCCCGTTATTTCGATCGAACCGACCGTTCTCGCCGCAACCGAAATAGTCGCGGTAAGAGTGTGACCCTGATAAGAAAATTCGATTTCTTTATAGTTTGCGATAAAGTATTCCGTATTCTCGTCGTAAGAACCGGGCGCAACCCGATAATCGTCGCCGTTTTTCACGAAGAAAAGATGGCTTACGTCGTTCCATTCGTCTTTATAAAGATCTGCAGCGTTCAGGAAATATTGAGTTTCCGTCGAATATTCGCCGTTCGCTTTTTCGTATCCGCTCGCGGTTTTTACGTAGTATTTACCTACGTTTTCATTCCAAAGACCGAGATTATAATCGATCGCCGCGCTGCCGGATGCGTTTACGAAAGCGGAAACGTAACCCGTGCCTACTTCGTATTTCGGAGCGATATATGCGCCGAAAATATCTTTGGTGAGCGTGATTTTTTCTTTCGTTCCGTCTTCTTTAACGGCGAGCAAATACGCTCCGTTCAAATCGGGGCAGGTTCCTTCGGCAACGAAACCGAAGAACGGTTTGTTTACGTATACTGCGACTATTTCGTTCGTTACGGAACATTTATAGGTGAGATAAACGTCGCTGTCTTCGCCGTAAACCAGTCTGACTTCGTATTCGCCGATTTTGTCAAATCCCGTTTCTTTACTTTCCGCAGAAGTTCCTTTGTTGAGAACGAAACCGAATTTCCATTCTTCTCCGTCCAGTCCGCCGTCGTTTTTACCCGAAACGTAACCGCTGCTGCCGTCGGCATAAGTAATTTTAACTTGCCAATCGCTCTTATCGAAACTTTCTCCGTAAACGTATTTAGAACGCGGGTCTTCGCCGCTAAGTTCGATTTTTGTCGCTTTCTTAACTAAAAGTATTTCAAAACTGCCCACGCCTTGCGTTCCGAAACTCGGATCGGTGTAATACACGTAGACTTTCTTTATCGCTCTTCCGAGAGAGCCTGCGCTTTTCATAAGTTCGACGACGTCCAACGCATTGCCGTTTTCGTCGACGAGCATACTGATTTCCACCGCCTTGACTTCGCCGGCGTCACCGTTGTTGTAATTCGCGAAGAACGTAACGGACGCAACCGACAAAGTGTCGTTTTCGCTGTAAACGTACCTTCCGCCGTTGTTTATCGTAAGCGAAACGATTTCTTTGGCAAGAATTTCGACGTTAACGCTCGTCCTCAGAACCGTACCGTCGTCCGCTTTCACTTTGAACGGCAACGTTATCGTGGAAACGGTATAAAAATCGAAATCCGCAAGCGTTCTGCCGTCCAACATATCTTCGGTAACCGCAAATTCGCTCTTTCCGTTTTTTACTTCCTTTCTGCCGTTGTTGAGCAAGATGAAGTACTTCCACTGAGAAAAGTCTATTCCCTTACCCTGATAAATCTTTTCTTCTTCGGGTCTGACTATCTGAAGAGATTCGGGAGAAGGCGCGACGACTTTAAGGTTGCAACTAATCGTCGCTCCGCCCACGGTAATCCGTAAAGCGTACGTACCCACCGAGTTTATATCGCAAGCGGACGAGTCGATCGAAACGCGCTCGTCGGAGAAAGCGACGTCTTCAACCGTGCCGTTTTTATACGATACGGTAACTACGCCGTCGGAAAAATCGAATTCCGCCGAACCCATTATCTGATCCGAAGGCGCTTGTTTTATGAGAAGTTTGTCCGCTGTTTTTTCGTAAACGTTTACCGAGAAAGGAAATCTTTGCCCTTCGTAAACGACGGTAACCGTTTTTTGCGTGCCGCTTTTGGTAAACTCGACGGAGTCTTCGCCGTCTACGACGACGGAAATTTTTCCTTGTTCGAACAAGGTTTTTAAGTCTAGTCTTTCACTTGAGTTGTCGTTGTACGCAACGAACATCGTTCCGCCTGTGAAATCTAGAGCGTCGCCGACGTAATAGTCCTTTTTCGACGGAGCGGTGAGTTCTCTGTTTACTACGCTTTTCGGTACGACAGAAATCGAGTAAGTACAGGTTTTGTTGCCGTAACTGACAACGATGTGCTTTTCGTTCGCCGGAGTTGCGGAGTCAAATCCGGAAATCATATCCGACGTAACGTCTTTGTCGGTTAAGACGGAAACGTAGCCGTTGGTGTAAGTAACTTCAATTTTAAGATTTTTCTTATCGAAAGCCTGCCCTACCACGTATTCTGTCTTGTGATCGGTAGAAACTACTTCAAGCGAATAAACGGGAGCAGTCTTTACCGTGACGGTAACGTATCTTGTTACGTCGCCGTATTTTACGGTAAGCGTTTGCTCGCCGAGCACGTTCGAATCGAAATCGGAAACCATCGTCGAATCGATAGGTACGGTCTTCGTCGTCCCGTTCTCGTAAGTAAGCGTCAATTCCGCGTCGCCGAGTTCGAACTTATCGCCTAGAAAATACTCGGTTTTCGGGAAAACGCTGAAAACGGCGCCGATTATCGGCGATTCGCCTTTGTCGTCGTTGCAGGCAACGAAAGTTGCCGCCGAGCAAAGCAAAATAAGAATAAGAAAGATGACAGAAAATCTTTTCTTCATACTCACAGTAAGACCTCCGAAAAAAGAGCATAGTGCACCCTTTTTGTCTCTTATATATAATAACATATATAAATTATTAAATCAAGAACGACTTTGCCCGATTTTTTAACCGATTCTCTTTTGCAGAACGGAAAAACGTACAAAAAAACCGTATTCCGGAAGAAATACGGCTATGCATTTTAGTTGAAAGTTTAGTGATTTTCGATAATTTTACAAGCGGTAAAAATCGAATGAAATCAGTATTTTTTGCGGAAAAATGCAACGAGCAAAATTATAAGCAATACGGCAATAACTCCCGCGCCGATTACGATGATGTAAGTAGTCGTAGAAATTCCTTCCACGGGAGAAATCACGATAAAATCTCCCATATCGGTTGCGTTAAACGTAAGATACCCGTCGGACACGGTTGCGTACAAAACGTCGGTGTCGCCGTTGTTATAAAGAGCGATTACGCTATACGAATTCTTGTCGGAAAATTTTTCCGGGAACTTTATTCTTACCGTAGCGTTTACGTCGTTTACGAGTTTTTCGTTTTTGTTAACGTTGATGGAATAGCACGCAAGCATATCGTTTTCACGCAATATATTTCCGGAATCCTTGTATTTTTTCTCGGCTTCGGCATTGATTGCGGTAAAGTCCTTGCTTGTTTTCGACGTGCCGACGTCCACAAAAGACAAATCATACGCCGTGCTGAAACTTCCTATAAGGGATACCAAAGTTTCGCTTTTGGTTTCTCCTTCTCCCGATTGTGTTTTCGATTCGTATTTTAATTCGGGAATAACCGTTCTCACTATATTCAGGATACTCGTTGCGTAAACGAAATCGTAGTAATAACTTTGCGCGTAGCCGGGTACGACTTTACAATTTTGTACTGGGTCGGTCGGAATACTGTCTACTCTTGCCGGAAAGCGCAGAACGTCGTCGGAAAGCGTGCGAACCTGTATTCCGTTTATCGTCACGAGTTTTACGTCGGACGTAACGTCGCAAGCGTAATCGTACACGACCGATATATCTTTTGCCTCGCTTTCGTCCACCGTAAGTACGGTTTGTCCGTTAAGCAGCGCCGTAACCGTTACTTTGGCTTTGCTGATATTAAAAGAAACCGTTTCGGTAGACAAAACGTCTTCTCCGTCATCATAAGTGAATACGCATTTATAGCCTTTTACCGGCGCAATCGCTTTATTCACTTTCGGTTCTATCGTTATTTTTGAGTAGTCCGGCGTAATTTCCGCATCGTCGATTTTGAAAGAAAACGCGTCCAAAAACTTATTTTTTAACTTTGCGTCATATAAATAATCTGCGCCGCAATAAGTAATTTCCGACATTTGTTCCGCAGAAAAAATTTTTTCGCCGGAATAGGCGTATACCTCGTCGGATTTACCGATATAGCAAAAAGCGACGGTCGCGGCGATAAAAATCGCCGTCGCCGTTAAGAGTATTTTCAAAAATCGTTTGTTAATCGTGCTCATTTATGCTTTCTTTACCACTAATATAATTGCTAAACCGAGAACCAGTACGCTCAGCGCAATGCCGAGATAAAGTACCCAGTCGTATGCTCCGGTAGAATTTGCGGTCGTTTCCGTTATTATACTTACCGCCTTAAGCATTTGCTCTTCGGTACTTAATTTAAGGTAATCGCCTTCTCTTTGTCCTTGAACGACTTTAATACTGCCGTCGGACGCAAGTACCGCAACAGATACGCTTGCACCGTCGTTCGAATTTCTGCCGAACAAGTTGGGGGCGTATATCTTAAATACCGTACTCGTTTGCTTCGTGGACGCTACGTAATCGCCGTAAGAGAACACAAATACGTCGTTCAGATCGGTGTACCTGTATTCGTCGCTCGTTTGTTTAAAGGACGAATAAGCTTCTTTTATGTCCGAATAATCTTTGCTTTGTTTTCTGTCAACGCTGATTTTCGTACCCGAAGTAAACGAACCTTCGATATCGACGTTTACGTCTTCCGCGTTCGAACCGCTTTCTGCGGTAAGTTTCGTCTTGTATATCGTCAATATCCCGAACGAGTAGTTGATCGAATAGTTTTCTGCGCTTGCGCCGTATCCTACTACCCTGTAAGTACCCGGTTTAGTCGGTTTTTCGCTAAGTTGTTCCCCGGTAACCGCGTCGTAGTATCTGAATTTCAAGTCTTTTACGACGGAAGAAATCGGATCGTCCGTAAGACTGTTCTTCATAGACCCTTCGATATCGTAACTCTCTCCTTCGTTAATTACGACGTCTTTCGTTTCTATCGTAAGCGACGCTTTTTCGATTATAAACGAAACCCATACGGGGTCGGCAATAAAGAAGTTGTCGAGAATTTCATACGCCTTAACGCGATATTCTCCGGCGTCGGACGGATTGTCCGTTATGTCGGTGATTTCACCGTTTTCTCCGTACGAGTAGTTGGCGGGCTGCCATTTACCGTCCACGAGCCGATCAAAGATAAGTTTGGGATAACGCATCGTTCCCTGATCGTTGAAATACATTTTTATCGTTACGGATACGCCCGTATACTTATATCTCGGAGCAACGTCGTACTTAACGGACGCGTCTCTTCTGAGTACGGTAAACGATTCCGTCGCGCGTTTGTACGCAAAGTTATCCCCTGCGCTCGAATCGTGGATAGCGACCGCTATATATTCTCCTGCCGGAGCAACGGATATATCGGGCACGAGTTCGCTTATATCGCCGTTTTCACCGATAGTATAGTACAAAACGTCGAGATTACGGGTATATCCGCCGATACCGGTTGCCATTGCGGTAAGACCCGTCGTAATACTTCCGTAGACCTGCTTTCCTTCTCCGCCGAAAACGATCTCTACCTGTGCCTGAACGATTTCCAGCGACGCGGTCAGCGATCCGACGTAGTTCTTATTGACGATCGACACTACGACGTCGTAACGTCCGCAGTCTTTCGGCGCTTCCGTGCTTTCGTAAGAAGAAGAGGAAGACTTGTACGTCACCGAATAGTCGCCGACTGTCACGCCGTTTTCTTCGGTTATCGGAACGAGTATTTCGTCGTTAACGCCGTAAACTTTAATGTTGACGTCCTGTCTTTCGCCGTTATATTCCACTCTGAGATTCGACGTGCTTTGTCCGTCTTTGTTAAAGAACCTTACCGTGCCCGTTGCAGGAGTAATTGCGCCGCAAAGTTTAATATAAACTACGCTGTTCTCGGTATAAGTGGAAGAATTCTCGAAATCGAGTTTATAGTTGTCCGCGTCGTCGCCTACGAGCAAATCTTCCACGTGCAAATATACGTCTATATCGCTCTTAACGTCGTATCTGTCGTAAACCGTTTTACGCGCGTATTTGCTCGAACTGTAGTTTATCTTCAAACTGATATAATCGCCGGATATCAAGCCTATTTCCGCGGTTTGCCTGTTAAACGAATAGTTACCTGCGGAATAAGAATTAGGCGCGTTTACGCTTCCCTGCAACACTGCGTCAGTTCCGTCGTAAACCTTAGTGATTTTATCGTTCGTGTTTTCAACGTAACTTACGGTAACCGGCCGTTTTTCGATAATCAGTTCGGGATACATTTCCCGATCGGTGGTATCCTTATTATACACGACTATTATGTTGTAGTTGTCCGCATATCCGTAAACGCCTTCGCTTTGAACGAGTTTTACGTAATACGTTCCTGCGTTAACCGGCATAAACGGTCTGCCGTCGGAACTTATTAACTCTTCACCGGTTTCTTTGTCGATAAAGACGTACAGCGGATTGATAAGACCGAGCAAAGGAATACCGTTGCAATATCCGTCGTAAATATCGTCGATGCGGAATTTGATATACTGCATTATTTTGTTGGAATCCGCGTTGTCTTCGCCCTTAAACCCTTCGTACGAAGCGGAGAAGTTGGGATAATTGCCTTCTTCTCCGTCGTAAGTCTTGCGCGCGACGCCGTTTCCGCTTACTTTAACGTTGTTTTCGTCGGTAAAGTACAAGTACAGGTCGCTCTTTTTGATTTCAAACACCCAGTAGAAATATCCGTCTATACCTTCGTAGTTTTTACTGTCGCCGATAAATATACGGAACAAATAATATCCGACGTTAACCGCGCTTCTGACGCCTTGGTTGGTGTCTTTTTCGGTATACTCTTTGTCCTTAACGTAATTTTCTATAAGTCCGAGATAAACTATACTCTTCTTATAGTTGGCGTCTTCGCCGCTGTCGAGCAGTTCTCCGTTCCATCCGTATCTTCTTATTTCGGGAACCAGCGCTTTACCTTCGTAAACTTTTTCGCTGTCTATTATCACGCCCGGATTGCGTTCTCCGACCTTCATTTTGAGTTTTTTGATTTCAAAAGGAATACTCGTATCGTAATCGAACACATAATCGTTGTAGCGCACTTCCTGTCCGTAAACGAGAATTTTCGTCACGGGCGCAACTCCGCCTTCCGTGTAAAGCGAATAATCCGTGCCTGCGTTTCTGTTTTGTCCGTCCGGGTCGGTATCCACGCTCAAACCGCCTCTTTCCCAGTCGAGTTGCGGCATAGACGTGATAAGTTTTAATAAAGTTTTCTCGTCCGAACCTTCCCATCCGGAGAAACTCAGCGTAAACTTGTTTTCGACTTCGGAATTCTTTTGTCCGTAGTTCTTATTGCTGTACTTTCTTACCGTTTCCGCGTCGTTGGTCGCAAGACCGGTATCGGGATTGATAACGTTTATAATGACTTTAAGCGCTTTCGGCTTAATTTCGACGCGATAAACTCTCCTTACCGTAGCAAAATTGTTGTTGTACGAGTCTTCCGTCGTTGCGTTTACCACGTATTCGATAAAGAACGTATTGACGTGAGTTAAACTCAAATCACGCTTGTTTTCCCATTCTTCGACGTTGCCGTTGTCGAGATAATCGTACCTGTTTCCGGCGGCGGTAACCATATACGCCTTAACGCGGAGTATCTCTCCTTTGTCCGAAGTCTGACCCGTTACTTTAAGCGTTTCGCCGAACTCGATTTTCTTTGCGTCGTACACTTTGCTGAACGTTCCTTCATAGTTCGCACCCGACAAAGTATCATCTCTCGTCACACCGCTGCCGGCAATTTCTTTAAGTTCTATATCGGAAGACCTTTCCATATTAAGGTAC
Source organism: uncultured Christensenella sp. (assembly GCA_905210905.1). Classification (GTDB taxonomy): domain Bacteria; phylum Bacillota; class Clostridia; order Christensenellales; family DTU072; genus CAG-1782. The sequence continues at coordinate 37,942 of CAJLYQ010000009.1, forward strand.
AACACAAAATATGACTCGTATTCGTTCGTCGCAACGTGTCTTATGCCTTTATAATTTGCCTGCGACTCGTTGGTCGCAAACTTAAGGTTCTTTCTCATATCAACGTAACTTCCGCCGAGTCCTGCCGCTTCGACCGAGTCGCTTATCGTTACTTTAATAAGGATAACGTACAACCCTGCGTCGCTGACGACGGCGCTTGCGTTGCTCGCATAAACAAAGTCGGATTCTTCGCCGTTTTCGTATCCGATAAATACGTTCGCTTTTTCCGTTATGGTCAAATCCCTTCCGTATGCGGAATAATATGCAAACATCGGTAATCCGTCGTCGTCGGTCGCTATCTCGCTCTTTGCCCAGTTGCCGCCGAGTTTAATCGTTCTTTGTCCGGCAAGTCCCTGATAATAATCGCTGAACTCGCGGAGCGTATACTTTTCGCCCGCGTATTCGCCGTTTACGTAAGAACCGTAATAGACCGAACTCCACATCGGATTAACGGTGCCGATATCTCCGTCTTCGCCGTGTTCGAGCAAGTCGATAATCAATACGTCGACGGCAAGGAATACCGTAAACGTTTTACTGTCTTTATAGTTGGTCGAACTTGCGCCTTCGCCCGGAACGGCGTTCACTCTTAAAATATAACCGCCGATATTGCCGTCGTCGTCGTAGAAAACGTTCTGAACGGTTTCTTTACTGTTATCTCCGCTCTTTTCGACCATTTCGAGATAAATCTCGTTGCCGTCTACCACGTCGACGTACGAAACTCTGACTTCCGTTTTTACTCCGCCCACGTATTCCATAGACGTCAGATCGAAGTCGGGTTCTACCTTTCTCGACAAATAAATCTTAGCCGTGGCGGCGTCGTTATCTCTATAGTAATAATGACCCGTTCCGTCGGTATAAATTACGATTTGCTTTTGCGTAATATAAACTTTCGTCTTATCCTTATCGTTGTCGGGATAATAATAGTACATCATTCCGCTGTTATTAAGCGTAATTTCCTTTCCGCCTTTAACGAACCACATTCTCGTTCCTACGCGATAAACGTCGATTAAGGTATTCGTTTCGTCGTAGAACTCTTCAAAATAGTAGTAATAATCCTTTTGTTCGGAAGGACTTAACGCCATTTCCGCAATCACCAGACTGCCCGCGTTTCTCACCCAAACGTTATATTTGAAGCCGTCCGCAACCTTTTGTTTCGAGAAGTATCCCACTACGGTTTGTTTTACGTTTGCAGGTGCGTCCGCTCCGTCTTCGGTAGTAACTTTGTTTTCGGGAGAAAGGTTGGTTCCGTCGTAATAAACGTGCTGATTTCCTTCCACTTCAAGGGTTAGCGATTGTCTTTTTACGTATAAATCCGCACTTATGTAAGTAAACGAATAATCTCTGACGTACGCTCCGTCCGCTATTATCGCGCCTTTCTTTACGCCTGCCTGGTCAATATACTTGCGGTCGACCATAAAACCGGACGTATCGATCGTGACGATTGCCTCTTTATCGTTCAGGTTGTTGCCGAAATCGTCGCCGTTCATAAATCCGACGTAGTACACTCTTACGGTAGAAGTATCGTAAATCGTACCGAGTCCGGACGCGTTTTCATCTTTATAATGCACGTAAGTTTTTACCGCCTGCGCGCTGCTTTCCACGAATTCGAACTCGTTTGCGTCGATATATGCGACGAAATTTTCGAGTTCGCTTGCCGAAACGATACGGTACGAACCGTCGGCGCAAACTTCGTTGGCTTTGTTATAAACGGACATATAAGTACGCACGCCTATAGTCGTGTAAACCACTACTTTGGCTCTTTCCACGACAAGTGTGACCGTCGTCGTGACCGATTTATAGTTGTCGGTTTCGGGCGTCGTTATTTCGAGCGTATATTGTCCCGCTCTCAGAATGTTGGTTATATCTCTGTCGAATTCGACGGGATCGAACACTCTTTTGTCGTATTCGTCGGCGTCTTCCCAGTTAATTTCGTATCCTACTACTTTTATCAGACTTCTGAAGTTGGCGATACGTCTTCCGTCGACGTATTCGTCGAATACCGCCCATTTTTTAATGTTTTGATAATCTCTGTGGTTCGTAAACGATATGAAGGAATTTTCCGTGTCCTCGGTGCAAAGACTTGCTATTTTATCCGTTTTGTCGTAGGTATATGTCACGGACGGATTAGTGGAGAACACGACGTTGGGATCTTGCACGATTTTCGTTATTTCAAATCCGATTTCCGTTCCGTCTACGTTTTCTTCGGTAATTTCGTTGGACAAAACTATGCTGTAGTTAAGTATACCGAGATTTTCGGCAACGGAAAGCAGGTAATATCCGGCGTTCGAATCTCTCTTGACTTCGGTCGGCAACCAGTCGCCCGTGGTCTTGTCCAGAACGTACGAATTCGTCCAGTCGATAAAGTTTCTTAAATCGATATTTTCCGAACCGTCTTCCTTTTCGGTGAACGGATAGTAGTTTTCGTCGTTAAACGCGCTTTCAAGGAAAGTTCCTTTCCAGTCGAAGCCTTCTTTTCTGTTTTCGGTGTTAAGGAAACCGTGATTTTCTCTCGTTCCGCTATTGTCTATCTCTACGAAAACGTAACAGGTACCGCTGAAAACTTCGGGCAGGTCCGCATAGAACGAATATCCGCCTTTTCTCTCGAAATCGCCTATTCCGTAAACGTAATAAAGGTCTGCGTAGTATTCGCAACCGGTAGGTATTGTTATTTTGTTAACGTTTTCGGTCTGATAATATTCGAGCAGGGTTTTTCCTTCGAAAACGTCATCGTGACGTGCCACGCGCAGTGCGACGTAAGCGTCGGAGTTATAACCGCGCTGATAAGGCATTTCCGAATAACCGGGATCGGACGGATCGGTTATTCTGTCGGGATTTTTAAGTACTCTTAAGTCAAGAATTCTTCTTTTTATTCTTCCGTAAAGCGTTTCTTCTTTATCGTCCTTACGCAGAATGCCGCCGAGTTCGGAAAAATCGTAACTGTTTTTTATGAGTTCCGCAACGTCTCCTGAAATCGAAGTCTTACCGAATGAAAAGTCCAAAAGACTGCAATAAATGGTTTTGCTTCCGTCGATGCTCGTTTCCGCCATATAGTCGGAATAGCAAATTTCGTACGTCGGATCGAAGTAGAATTCAAGGTCGTATTGAAGTATGTTTTCTATTTCTCTGCCTTTTTCGTCTTTGAACTTTCTTTTGATAACGTCCGAAAGAACGCCGGTATTTTCTTGCTGTTTGAGTTCCGCCGTTGCTTTGGCGTCGCAATTCGCGTTAAGTACGGTCTTAGTACCGTCGTAGAATTTATCGGCGGAATAATCCAAAAGGTTGAGATAAACTTTTACTTTGTTTACGATATACGACGCAGGCTCTTCGAGTCTGATTTGCGCAACGCCGAGTTCGGTTTCGCCTTCGACGGACGAAACTTTTACGTCGGAGATACCGTTTACCATATTGTTCGCCGGCTTTGCGGACGCTTCGCCGACAAGACGATAATAAATCCTGCTTATTACGAAATATTGATTTGCGTAAATAGTCTGAGTATAAGCGGCAAAATGCTGACCGTTCACGTCCTGATACACGGAAGCGTTATAATTGTTCGTTTCCGTACCCAAAAGCATAAGTATGTAAACGTAGTTGTATTCGTCTTTGTCGTTCATCATACTTTCCGAAGAAACGACTTTAATTCTCCAGTTGGACAAACCGGTCGATACGTCCCAGGTAAGATTTAAGCCTTCGGTTTTCTTTACGCTGCCGCCGACAACGTTTACCGACGAAAAATCAATCTCTGCGCTTGACGAAATTTCGCCGTAAAAACATCCGTCTATCAAAGATTTGAAGTCGGAAAGATCGATGTCGATAACGGGCGCGGTTACTTCGAAATCTCCATAATAAACGTACTGAGCAAGTCCGAAACCGTTTTTGTCGTTGCCTTTCTTTACGAGTCTGCTCTTTCCTTGATCTTCAACGTCCGCATACGACTTCCAGGTTTCGCCGTCGTATTCTCCGAGATCGATTTCGTAGTTTTTGGCAAGTTGTTCTATTCCCAGCGATAAAAACAGGTTCACCCGATCGTACTGCCTTACGTCTTTGCCGGGGAAGTAAGAACCTCTGAAAGAAATAACGTCCGTTCCCGCCTGGATATAACTTACGTCGCTCGCAAAACCGCCGAGTTCCGTCCAAAGATCGATAAAGCCGCTGCTCGTCGAATAAACGACGGTGTTGTCCATAGCCGTTCCGAGCGCGCATTTGTTTACGTAATAATCGGTACCCTCGGCAAATCTGCCGTCGCCGCTGTTGCCGCTTGCGTCGGAGTACGTTTCCGTCGATCCGTCGTAAACGTAAAACGTTCCCCTGGGTATACTCGTACCGATATCGGACGCGAATATCATCGCTTCGGCGTATACGCTGCTAAACGGAGTAGACGCAAAACCGTTCGAACCAATGCGAAGAGTTATTCCCTTTCCGTCTTTAATGCTGACTTTAAGCGCCCTTCTCGATACGGTAAACGACTGAACGTATTCTTTGCTCGAATAGATAAATTCCACGGCTTGAACGTGCTTGCCCGTGGTTTCGTCGAGATGATAGAAATTCTTATTGTTTTCGAAATCGTCGTTTTTCGATTCGATATGAAGATAGTATTCGCCGGCGTTAACCGTTCTTCCCGGCGCTTCGTCTACCTTACCCGAAAGATTTGCGTCCGTATACCATACGATTTTTAACAAATCGCCTATCGCGCCGTATTCCGAACCGAAAACGTTATCTTCCATTCCGAATTCGTCGCCGTTCGCAAGATTTTTAGACAAACCGGTTCTTGCTTTGAAATAGTTTTTCTTACCGTCGGAATAAGTAAAATGCGTCGAATCCGAACTTGCTTCGTCGTACAGCGTTATTCTTTCTCTCCATTCGGTTACGCTGTCGTATTCCGCGGCAACGTTAAGATTGCCGGTCACGTATCCGCCGAGACCGGAATCTACGGTAACGCCCGTTTTGAGAAAGAGCGAAACGTTTAACGGCGTAGCGTCGTAAGTAAACTCGCCCGAACCGAGCGAAACGCTGCCTTTTTTTTCTATGGGAGTTTGTTTATCCCCCTCATAATCGTTTGAACAGTTATAAAACGCCGTAGTTATGCTGACCAAATATTCCAAATTTGCGGCACAGGTGTACTTAATCGTTTTTATCGTGTACAGTCCCGCCTCGACCTGATCGGTATTCTTAACTACGTCGAGATTGTTTACCTCTTTCCCGTACCAGGTCTTTCCGTCAACGATGATGGAAGTCAACCTGGCGGAAGCGTCGGTACCGATTGCCGTGAAGTACTGATCCGTGCCGGGTTGTTCTACGGTTATGGGGCTCGGTCCGGGCAAAATCTGATTAACACCGTTGTCTCTATAAAGTTTGGTTATATCGTCATATTCGTATTTGCTTGAAGTAACCTGAACGCTGAAGCGCGATATAAGGGAATTCTTTGCCGTATCTACGGACGGAGACAACCAGTTGTTTGAAGAAATATCGAAAACAAGAGTAGAATCCTTAACTCCGCCGTCGAGAGACCAACCGCTGCTGCCGTAACTCGAACCGATGATGGTGGAAGAAAGCGTCGGCCTCGTCGCCGCATAAGCAATATCGTTCTTCACCGAAACTTTATCTATCGACGGATCGTCCGTTTTGGCGTTAAAAATTTTCGTCGATAATCCGGCAACCGCTCCTATACATACGACAAGAATGAAAGACGCGATTATTCCGAATACTTTCTTAGCGATATTTTTTCCCATTGCATTCCTCCGCTCTACGGCAAATAATACTCTCGAA
>CAJLYQ010000010.1 GCA_905210905.1 uncultured Christensenella sp.
GGCTGGCCAAGGCGTTTGCCATATCGGGCTTCGGCGACGAGGCGTGGGAGATACTGGAGATGATATCTCCGCTGTTTCGGGAGGAAAAAGGGCTTTACGGAAATGAGCCGTATGTACTTTCGGCGGACATTTATGCGGACGGCCGCGGAGGCTGGAGCTGGTATACCGGGGCAGCGGGGTGGTATTTTACCACGGTGCTTGAGGATATTTTCGGGGTGCGGATAGCGGGGGACAGGATGGATATTTCCCCATGCTTCCCCTCATGTATGCAAAGCGCAAGGCTGCATATTGAGATAGGAGAGGCAAGCTATGAGATAAGATATCATAATCCGCCGCAGAGGGGAGGGGACAGCACGCGGCTGACAATGGACGGGCAGGCGTGCGCGGACGGCATTGCGATAACGCCGGGAGAACACAGGATATCGGTTATTGTGTGACGGCGGGGAACGGGCTGCGGTATTGCGGCGGCGGAAGACCACGGCGGCATTACGGCGAAAAACCGGCATATTCGTTACGGCGGAAAACGGCGCGCCCGTCCGCGCCGTACATATACTATATAAGTGCGATATGAAAATCAGCGCATGAACGGCTTGGGGGAAGGAGCATGCGAATATCGGCGCAAAGCGCAGGGCGGGCTGCGCGTGAAAAAAGGCGCAGCGGAAGGGAAAGCGGAAAAAGAATTTTTGCACAAAAACCGTTTGACAAATGGAAACGGCTATAATATAATACCGATGTTTCCGAAAGGAAAAATGCGGGTGTAGCTCAACGGTAGAGCCCCAGCCTTCCAAGCTGGTTGCGTGGGTCCGATTCCCATCACCCGCTCCAAGCCGAAAGGCTGTACTAAAGATGAAGGTTGGTTTTAGGTGAGGGGAGGTAATTGCAGAAAATGCGGTTATTTCCCTTTGAAACAACCCGACTCTTTACGGGGTCATACCTGTGTACCGGGAGCCTCAAGTGGACCAGTAGCTCAGCTGGATAGAGCAACGGCCTTCTAAGCCGTAGGTCGGGGGTTCGAACCCCTCCTGGTTCGCCACTACCATAAAAAACGTGGTGGATGTAGTTCAGTTGGTTAGAACGCCAGATTGTGGCTCTGGAGGTCGTGGGTTCGACTCCCACCATTCACCCCATAATACCAAAGGGGTGTCGCCAAGTGGTTAAGGCACGGGACTTTGACTCCCGCACTCGTAGGTTCAAATCCTGCCACCCCTGCCACAGAACAAAAAACAACTTAATAAAACAAACGTGATCCATTAGCTCAGTCGGTAGAGCACTTGACTTTTAATCAAGGTGTCCGGAGTTCGAATCTCCGATGGATCACCATTTTTTTACCCAAAAGCGGTTATGGCGGAATGGCAGACGCGATAGACTTAGAATCTATTGAGAGTATCGTAAGGGTTCAAGTCCCTTTAACCGCACCAAAATAAAACGAGACGTGCATATCACATCTCGTTCTATTTTTCTTAAAAGGAGATAAGAACATTTTTAAGTCTCTGTGTTACAATAATTACGGTTTATTTTTATCGGAGTATGGACGAATATGAAAGACGAATGTTTGATTTGCGGTGCGCCGTTGAAGTATCTTAAGAGCGACGAGTCGATGGAATGCGTCGTTTGTCACAAGAAAGAGAACAGTAAAACTGTGTGTGAAAACGGACACTACGTTTGTAACGAATGTCATACGCGAGGTATGTCGGCTATTATGGGGTTATGCTTTGCCGAAAAATCGAAAAATCCGATAGAGATTATTCGCAAAATGATGAATTTGCCGTTTTGCCATATGCACGGCCCCGAACATCACATTATGGTCGGTTCGGCTTTGCTCACCGCATACAAAAACGCCGGCGGAGACGTCGACTTGGCGAAAGCACTCTCGGAAATGTCTGCAAGGGGAAAAGCGGTTCCCGGCGGTGCGTGCGGTTTTTGGGGCGCTTGCGGAGCAGGTATCAGCGCAGGTATGTTCGTTTCGATAGTTACCGGGTCAACTCCGCTTGCGAAAGAAGAATGGGGTTTGTCGAACAAGATGACGGCAAATGCTCTCGGTGCGATCGGCGAAGTCGGCGGACCGCGCTGCTGCAAACGCGACTCGTATATCGCAATCGAAAAAGCCGTTGAGTTTTCCGAAAAATATCTCGGTGTAAAAATGGAACTCGAACCGTTCAAATGCACCCACTCGGCGCAAAACAATCAGTGTATCGGCGCAAAGTGCCCGTTTAATTAAGAACGTTTTTCATTTTATTTATTCCGACGAAGTCCGTAAATTATATCGCGAACCTACGGGTTTGACAAAAACGGAAGTGCATTATACAATTACGGTAAGGGAAAATTAAAATATAAGGAGAGAGTTGCAATGAAAAAGTATACGAAAATTATTATTTTTGCTTTGTGCGTAGTGTTATGCCTTGCCGCATTCGTTTCTTGTAAACCCAAAAACGACGACGCCGGCAGCACGGTTAGCGTGACTTTGCCCGAACAATACCCCGCCGGGATCGAGTCGTTCAGCGCAGGAACGGGCAACCCGATCGTTTTGCCGAAAGGTTCGGCTTGTACGATAAACGTTACGCTCGCTCAAGGATATGCGATCGGAAGTTTTAAGTTGTTCGTCGGATCGGAAGAGATAAAACCGAGCAACGGTTTTTCCGACGGCGGAAAGGTTACGCTTAACTACTCGTTTACCGTCAATTCTGACGTTACGGTTACTTTCACCGGCGCACCCGAAACGCACAAACTCGAAGTAAAATCGGTTTTCTCGGCGAATGGGAGCGGTCTCGAACTCGTTACGCCCTACGAGTACGATTTCAAAACGGTTACCGCCGACGGAGCGGAAACCAAAGCCGAAATCGACAGTCTGCAAAACGTCAAAAACTTCTTTAATCAGTGTGCGGAATCCGGTTTTCTTTACGGCAGCACGATAACGATCGTTGCTAAAATCAAAGGGGACGAAGTCGCTTTTCCGCATTTCGTCGAAACGGTAAGCGGCGAAGCGGATCTCGAATACCGTACGTCTTATTCCGTTGAAGAAAAAGAAAGCAAAACCGAAGCGATTATTACTATAAGAAACGATACGACCGTAACGTTTAACGAAGAAAGACTGGAAAAACAAAGCGCAATCGCCATAAGACAAGTTTGGGAAAGAGAAAGTTGGATTAGGGGCGAGATTATAAACGAAAACGGAACGGCGCTTAACTCGCTTGCCGATCTGTACAAAGCGCAGGAAATCTACGTGTCGCTCGACAAGAAAGGATACGAAATACTGACCTGCGACGTTCTCGCCGACGCTTTCAAAAACGGCTATAACGAATTAAACGTAAACGGTAAAGACGTTAAAGCGGAAACGAAAACAATTGACGGAAGCCTGTATCTTAAACTTGCAAAACCCGATTCTTACAACGCAAACAAAGCGGAAGGCTATTATTTTGACGATGAAAAACTCGTAAACTTCCTTAAAAACAGCGATAAGTTCACCGACAGCAACGTAACGTTCAAGTCGGCTGTTATGGACTGGGGCAACGATCAAACTTATCAGGGAGAATCGACATACTGCGGATACAGAACGGTAAACGGAAAAACGATTTTCGCTCTTTGCCTTGCCGCAGACAGAACGTCGATAACCGTAGTTATTAACGGAAAAACCGAGATAACGTTCGAAAACGTGCAAACCGAGAACGAACTTACCCAAGGAATCGCCACCTTGCACCGCTACTACGAGGGCAACGAAAACTTTAACGGTATCCGCATAATAAACGGAAAAGAAGAAACGCATCAACTCGTGCTAGACGCCAAAGAATACGGCGAAATAACTTCGGTAGAAGTTAAATAAAACTAATTAAAATCGTTAAGAAACGCGAAACTTTACGGTTTCGCGTTTTTTTATACGTATTACGGTAAAAAATGGGGAATAAAATATTCGTATGCGAATTTGCGTTTTAGCGCGCGGCGTTCCCGACGAGAAAAGCCCGCTTAACGGAATATACGAATGGAGCCTGGCGACTACGCTTGCCGAAAGCGGATACGACGTTACCGTTTTGGCAATCGATTTAAGAAACGGCAAAAACCGAAAAAAAACCGGACTTAATCGATACGAGAAAGAAGGAGTAAAAGTACTCGACTATCGTATTCCGCTCGGAAGAGCGAATAAAAAAATATCGATTTTTTTACGAAAACGCATTTGCATTAAAACGTACGAAAAGTTCAGAAATAACGAAGAATTACCCGATTTTACCTGGATTTTCTTTTGTCGGACGTTCGGGCCGATCGCCGCTTGTCTGAAACGGGAATTCGGCGTTTGTTACGTTTTAAGCGAGTACGAAAGCCGTTTGCTTACCGAAAAGATAAAAGAAAAAGACCTGAAAAAAATTAAAAACGACTACGAAAACGCATTCGTTCTGACCGCGCCGAACAGAGCGTTTTGTTCCCGTATGGAAGAGATAGTCGGCTTAAAGTTCGATTTTCTCCCGCCCCGCCCGCCCATCCCTGCGGAGAGAAAATCTCACGGTGAATTCGTATTTTTAAGCATAGGCGCGTTGCGTACCGACAAGGGTATGGATATCGTCATACGAGCGTTTGCGTCTGTGCGGAAGAGAATGAAAAACGTCAGACTTATCATTGTCGGAGCAGGGGAAGAGAGACGCGCTTTGGGCGAACAGGCGGTTTGTCTTAACGTGGAAAAGTCGGTTACTTTTGCCGTTCCGGGCAAAGACAAACCGCTTGAAAGTTACTTTGCGGAAAGCGATTGTTTCGTGCTTGCGTCGAGAAAAGAATTCTTCGGAGCGGTTTATCTCGCCGCACTCGGAGCAGGTCTGCCCGTCGTTACCACGAAATGTTTCTCGCCGGAAGGACTTATTCCGCCGTTTTGCGGAGAAGTCGTACCCGTAGACGACGCCGTAACGTTTGCCGAGGCAATGGCAAGAGCCGCTTCGCATAATTCGCCGTACGACGAAGAAAGAATAAAAAGATACGCGGAAGAAACTTTTTCCGCACGCGCGATTACGAAGAAAATCAATAAATTTTTGTCGGAGCGAAGAGAAAACCGCCCGGCACAGGATATAGAATAAACACGAGTTCGGCAACCCTGAATAAGCAAAGCGGTAACCCCTAATTCGAAAATAAACTATAATTCGATTTATAACTAAATTCGTAAAAACCGCACGTCGCCGTCTGTTTTTGTCCGTTAATAAAGTATCGGAATTCGGGTAAAAACGGAATTTTTTCGGGTGTTTTTGCGACGGAAGAACAGGAATAAATTTGTCTTAAAGTGGTTTAATACAGTTGTTTTTCCCTACCGATTGTGGTATTATTGATAATACTTGTGTAGAATGCCCGTGCGCGTGAGCGCGTGAGAGTGCGTTCTATGCGGGAAAAAGGAAAGGAAAACTAATTTAGGCGGTAAAAGATGAAGAAGAAATTTTTATCACTTTTCACGGTCATCGTCGCGTTGCTCCTCGCGGTAGCGTTGCTTGCTTGCGAAGATTACAACAAAGACGAGGACAAAACTGACGACGCCGCGAAGACGACGTATACGCACACGATTACCAACGGTACGTTCTACGACGTTTCGACCACGGCGACTGCGAACAACGGCGACAAGGCTGTTCTCGACAAAGTGAACAACTGGACGCGTACCAGCGGAAGTCTGTCCTCGGATAAAGGCGGACAAGGCGGCGTGTTCGTGTCGGCAATCGACCTTGCGAAAAAAGAAAACTTTGACGTGCTTGCGGGCAAATACTTCGAAGTTTCTCCCGATACGGAAGCAGGCAAAGCCGGGTTCAAGATGAGTTACCCCGGAGTAGACAAACATACCCCGATGGTAAACGATCTCGACAAAGACGGTCAGATTCAGCGTGACGAAAACGACGAAGTCAAGAAAAAACGCGAAGACACGAACGCTCTCGTCGTTGCGTCCGTACAACAGGCAGGAAGCGTTTACGCAAGCAGCAGCACCGCTACCCTTGCGGCAAACAGCAGATACCTTTTGCAGTTCTCGGTAGCGAGTATGGTTGACGCCGAAGAAGGCGACACAACCAAAGGCGCGTGGTTCGTGGTTAAAGGCGACGTCGAATACACCGTTAAGGCAATCAACACAAAAGGCAAATGGAAGACGTACTACCTGTTTATCGAAACCAACAAAACCAACTCGATGAGCATTTCGGTAGAACTCTGGCTCGGCTACGGTCCGAAGACCGGCTCGACCAGTTCTTACGCGACGGACGGCAAGGATATATACGCGACCAAAGGTATCGCGTTGTTCGATAACGTGCTTTGCGAAAAAGTAGACGACGACAAACTCGCCACCGCTATCGCGAGCGAAGAAAACGTTGCGACCTACACCGGTTACGTTTACGACGAGAACGCCGAAGCGGTAGATAACTTCGCCGCGTTCAAAGCGAACATCGCTTCCGAAAAGGACGCTCTCGGACAAAAATACGTTACCGCGAAAAGCGCGTATTATCTCTCCAACCCGGATATGGAACTTCGCAATAAGCCCACGTCCTACACGACGAACTCTTATCGTAAGTATTTCTACACGTTCAGAGAGAACTATAATTCCGAAAACCTTAAAAAATATTCCATAACTTCGAGCAGCAAAACCGACAACGGTTATTACGGTTCGGTTGACGTATCCAAACTTTACAATACGCCCGCCGAAGACGCCAAACTCGACGAATTCAAAGACAACTATTCTTCGATAAGCGATTTTTCCGATTTCAACGCGATGAGTTATACCGACTGGCGCGACAAGGTTATGAAAGACGCAAACCACAACCTTTCGAAAATGGACGAACAGTACGTTATGATGATTTATAATAACGAACTTAAATCCAACACGATCTCCACGAACGAAAATATCGTTATCGACTCCAACAAGTATTACGTAATCAGCGTTTGGGCGTACGTTTGGGCAAAAGAATATACCCGCGGCGGCAACACCTATTTCTATCCCGAATATAAAGATACCACCAAGGACAAAGCGCCCGTAGATCCGCTCGATAAAGACAACAAAAAACTTACCGAAGCGCAAATCAAGATCTACAACTCGGTTGTCGCTCTCGTAAACGAGAACGAAAGCGAAGGCAAGATTTTTCACGGTTATAAGACGCTTTCCGCCAAAGAAAGAGAAGACTTCAAAGGTTTTGACGTTCAGGCGGCGAAAGACGCGTTGAAAGACTACCTTTACGCAGGAAACGAAACGCTGAAAACCGACGTGGCGAACTGGATTCGCGGAATTCTCGGAGAAGGCGCGGACTTTGACGTAAACGGAATGGACGAAACTTTCTACTTCTTCTACCTTAAAGAACTCGTAGACGGCAAGATAGAAGGTAAGACCGCTCCCGCAAATCTCACCAACGAAACCAACAAAGCGCACGTTAATACGCTTTACTGGTCCGAACGTATCACCAACGTAGACGAATACAATACCGCCAAAACTAAAGTAGATGAATACGAAAAAGATAAAAAAGACTGGGACGCTAAAGAAAGCGACTACAACAACAAGTGGAGCACCTGGACGGCGGCTAATCCGAACGGACCTTACGCTACCGTAAACCTTACCGGCGTAGAAAGCGTTAAAGATAAGGATCAAAAGACCACCGTTCGCAACGAATGGCAAAAACTTATGTTTTACGTAAAAGGTAACCAACTTTCCAAGCGTAACCTGAAACTCGAAATGTCTATGGGTAAAGGCACCGACGCGTCCACTTATATGATCGGCGGAGCGTTCTTCGACAGTATCAACGTTAAAGAATACGCGACCGAAGAAGCGGCAAGAGCGGACGGAGTCGCGGCAGGCATCTCGTGGGAAGTTCTTGCGGACATAGACACCGACGCGTCCAACACCGATTTCGGCGGTTTGACCGGCGATAAGAAACCCGAAGAACTCACCGACGCGGAAAAAGAAACCATTATCTCCAACTGGGAAGCGAACGCGGCGGACGGAACCGCTTCGGGCGACAAGAACAGCGTTAACGTTACCGTAACCGACGCGGAAATGGACAGCGTTACCATCGGCGGAACGAAAAAATACCTGTATGCGCTCAATTATACGAACGCAAAACCCACGGCAAGCACGCTTACCTACAAAGGCGACGAATTCATGGAAATCTTACCCAACAAGTTCTACAGACTTGCGTTCCTTGTAAAAACCGACGATAAGGTAAGTTCCGATCTCGGCATAACGATTAAACTCGTTACAGGCAAAGATAAAGACGACCTTTCCGTACTCAACACGAGCAACAACGTTACTAAGTACACGACGAAAGGCGAATGGAAAGAAGTAGTTTATTACATCTGCGGCGATCTCGTGGACACCTATTATGCGGCTATCGAAATCGAAATGGGCAGCGGTACGAGATTCGTTACCGACAGTTACGTCGAAGGTACCGTATCTCTTGCGGCGTTCAACTGCCTGACGATAGACTACACGGAATACAACTCGGCTTCCACCGGCGACAAAATCGTAAGCGGCGTATCCTTATATAATATATCGACCGCGCTCGACAACGAAAGCAAGAAGTTCGACAACGGTTACTATTCCAAGATCGATTATAAAGAAACCAAAGAAGATCAGTTCACCGACGGTAAACTTTCCGGAATGGGAACTACGTCCAACTGGACGTCCTCTCTCGTAAGCAACAAGTTCGAAGACGCTCCGAAGAACGTAACGTTCAACAAGGCGACGAGAACTCTCAGTTGGGACACCGCCGAAAAGTACACTGCGGTCAGCGACAGCAAACTCGAAAAGAAGAGTGCGGACAAGTACGAAATCTGGATGAAGTACACCGACGAAAAAGATAAATCGGTAGAAAAAATCTTCGACGTAGTAAACGGCGACGTAGTAAGTTATACTTTCGAAGAAGCGTACTGGGCGGACAAAGTCAACACGAGTTTTGCAGTTAAAGCGATAGCGGACGACGGAGTTTCTTCGTTAAGCACCTATACGTCCAACGGACTCGGCAACGCGGAAGGATCGGTTTATCCGACAACCAAAGACGGAATTAGCGAAGCCAAAGCGAAAGCGGGTACCATACTTGCGTCTAACGCGGAAGCGTTCGGCGACGCAACCGTAGACGGAATAAACTACGTTTCGCCTTACAAGACGGTAATGAAACTTACGTCTTCGTATAACAGCGTGTTGTCCGTAAGCAGTAAGACGCTCAGCGGCGGACTTTCTTCCGGCGAATACTATAAGATAAGCGTTTGGGTTAAGACCGAACCCGACACGAAAGCGAGCATAACGCTCACCGACACCAGCGGCGCGTTGCAGGCAAGCACCAACGACAGCCAACTCGGTTTCGTACAAATCGACACCGACGGTAAATGGGAAGAATATTGCATTTACGTAAAAACCGGTAATTTCAGCGCGAAAATGGCGATCAGATATTCTATCGGTAATCCTTATGCGAAAACTCAGACCAGAGCCGTAGACGCGGACAAGAAGAGCGCGTATATGCTCGAAGATCTCAGCAAAGGTAACGCGTACTTCGACGCCGTAAGAGTTACTTCGATAGGAGAAGAAGAATACGCGGCTGCGGTGGAACTCGACAACAACAAAGCAAGCGCTAAGTATGCGTATGCTAACCACGAAGTCGTTTATCCCGGCGTTAAGTACTACATTTACACGATGCAGTACACGATGGATTCGTTCGACGTAAGCACCGAACCGTCCTCTACCAGCGTAGACAACGAAAAGAAAGGTAACACTCCGTCTAACTACGAATGGGGTTACGACAAGAACCTGACTTCCACCGGTGCAAACGCTATTTACGGCGTGTTCAACTACGAATCCAAAGACA
Source organism: uncultured Christensenella sp. (assembly GCA_905210905.1). Classification (GTDB taxonomy): domain Bacteria; phylum Bacillota; class Clostridia; order Christensenellales; family DTU072; genus CAG-1782. The sequence goes on from CAJLYQ010000010.1 coordinate 9,786, forward strand.
CCGACGAAAGAATGGCTACCGCTATCAAGAACCTGTATTCGTATAACGATACTTCGTCGGACGACGACTATACCGTTTACGCCCTTAAAGAAGCGTTCAAACAGGCTTACGGCGACGCGTTGAAGATCAACGACAAAACCGTAGACAACTGGGAAGAAAGCGACTGGAACGCGTTCATTAAAGAATTCCTTTCGATCGAAAGCGAAGACGGTTATGACGGCGGAGCAAACGTTCTCGCTATGAGCAACAAACTCCAAAGCGGTTTTGCGCAACATTATTCGGTAAGTTCTAGTTATAACTATACCGCTAAGGCAGGAACGTACGCAAAACTCACCTTTACCGCAAGAACGCTTATCGCGGCGATAACCGGTTCGAGCGAAAACGAAGGCGTAAAACAATATACGTACAGTGCGGACAATGCGTTCGGCGAACTCAGAGTAACTCCTTCTTCGTCCAAAGACGACACCGTAAGAGTGAAGATCAGTTCTAAACAGTACGGAAAGAACGGACTTTACGACGACGTAACGTACACTGTATACCTTTACAACCCGACGACGAGCGATAACACCGTAAACTGGGCGTTCTATCTCGGCGACGAAAAGGGTAAGGATACCAAAGAAGAAGACTGGTACGCTCAGTACCTCATAGGTCTTATGGCAATCGACCTTGTAAGCGTGGAAAGCGCAACCAAGGACGAATACGACGAAGCGGTAGCCGCTGCCAAAGGCGACAACGCTAAAGTTTATACCTACGAATACACCGAAAAGAAAGCCGACGACAGCGATGACGACGACGATACCGACGACGAGGACAAAGACAAAGAATCGTTCTGGGACAGACTTGTCAAGAACGAATACTTCTGGCTGTATATCTCGAGTTTCGTAATCGCACTCGTAATCATTGCGGCAGTAATTGCGGTACTCGTTACCAGATGGAAGAAGAAACATCCGAAGGAAGTAGTCGTTGAAAACGTGGCGAAAACGGAAAAAGACGTAAAAGTCGTACCGCCTGCGCCGCAAGTAAAAGAAGACGCTCTCGAAATGGACGAATACGTTGACGAACCGCAAAAAGCGAACTACGTACAACGCGTCAACAAAAATAAGTCCAGAAAGAACAGAAAAAACGGTAAAAAATAATATAATTACCAAGTAACGACTTAAATAAAAAAGCGAGAAGACGATTCTCGCTTTTTTAGTATAATCCGCACAAAGCCTTCCCCTTGGGGGGAAGGTGTCGGCTTTGCCGACGGATGAGGGGTAAAGGAGTTTAGCCGATAAATATAAGTTAATGACTTAAATGTATTTCCTTACTTTTTTAAGCGAAAAAAAAGTAAGAAAAAAATCGGTCGGGCGGCAAAGTGCCTTTGCTCGCATTATAAGTAATTACTTGTGTCGTGTGATAGACTTATACGCGTAATACACTCATTGCGATACAGGGATGCAACGTCCCACGTTGCCTGCGTTGAGTATACATTCTGCTTGACTTTTATTGCAAAAAAGGATTAAAATATAAGAGTATGGAAAAGAACGATATCGAAGTAAAAACACCGATAAACGGATTGACGGACGAAGAAGTAGCCGATAGGGTGAGCAGGGGGCTTATCAACGGCGATCAGAACGTTAAAACAAAAAGCGTGGGGAAGATTTTGTTTTCTAATATATTCACGCTTTTTAATATGATATTCGTTGCTATTGCGGTGATTTTGGTTATTTTTACCGATAAAAGCGAAAACGGCGGCAAATACACGGCAAAGGATTTTTCCGACTACGGTTTCGTAATAGTAATGATACTGAATATGCTTATCGGTATCATACAAGAACTGAAAGCGAAACATACGATTGACAAACTTTCGCTTATATCCGCGCCTAAAGTTACGGTTTTAAGAAACGGAAAAGAGAAAGAAATTGCCGTTAACGACATCGTTATGGACGACGTCGTAAGATTAAGCGCAGGCAGGCAAATTTGTGCAGACAGCGTCGTAGTGGACGGTTACGTCGAAGTAAACGAATCGCTCATTACCGGAGAACCCGACGCTATACCGAAAAATGTCGGCGACGAACTTCTGAGCGGTAGTTTTATCGTAAGCGGCAAAGCCGATTCGAAAGTTATTCGTATAGGAAAAGACAATTACGCGACGAAAATCAGTAGCGGAGCAAAATACATAAAAACGTTTCCGTCGGAAATCCGCGGTACGCTTCTTAAATTTATCCGTTTTATGGGTATTCTTATAGTTCCGCTCGGAATTGCGCTTTTCTGCGTAAAATATCTCGTTCAGGGCAACGAACTTATCCCGACCGTTCGTTCGGTTATGGCAAACCTTATCGGTCTTATTCCGAGCGGACTGGTTATGCTTACGAGCGCGGTTTTCTGCGTCAGCGTTATCAGACTGGCAAAACACAAAGCGCTTGCGCAGGACCTTTACTGCGTGGAAACTCTGGCAAGGGTAAACGTGCTTTGTCTGGACAAAACGGGAACTCTTACCGAAGGCAGTATGCAGGTCGAAGAAGTGATAAGTTACGACTTCGACGAAACGAACGACGTTCTTAAAGCGATCGTCCTTGCCACCGGCGACAACAACGTCACGGCGGACGCAATAAAAGAATACACCGCCGACGCCAAACCGTCGTACGAAGTGACGAGAAGTATTCCGTTTTCGTCTAAATATAAGTACAGCGCAATAGAAGTTTCCGGCGAAAAAACCTACGTTTTCGGCGCGCCCGAGTTCGTAATGAAATCGATTAACGGCAAAACGCAGGATAAAATCAACGAATACGCGCAAAAAGGTATGAGAGTTCTTGCGCTCGTACAAACCGAAAAGTTCGAAGGAACGAAACTTCCGCGCAAAACCAAACTGCTTGCCCTTGCGGTAATCAGCGACAAAATCAGAAAAGAAGCGCCGGATACACTTAAATTCTTCGCCGATCAAGGCGTTGCGATTAAGATTATCAGCGGTGACAACCCCGTTACCGTATCCAAAATAGCGGAAAGAGCGGGCGTAAGCGGTTTCGACAGATACGTTGACGCAACCACGCTCGAAACGGAAGAACAGATGAGCGCGGCGCTCGACGAGTACGTTATTTTCGGTAGAACCACCCCGGATAAAAAACTGTCGCTTATTAAACTTCTCCGTAAAAAAGGCAATACCGTCGCAATGACGGGCGACGGGGTAAACGACGTTCTCGCATTGAGAGAATCCGATTGTTCGATAGCGATGGCGTCGGGTAGCGACGCGGCGAAAAACGTAAGCCAACTCGTACTTTTGGACAGCAACTTCGCCAACCTGCCGAGAGCGGTTGCCGAAGGAAGAAGAACGATAAACAATCTCGAAAGAAGCGCTTCGCTGTATCTCGTGAAAACGATTTACAACTTGCTTTTCGCGTTGATTTTTATGATAATCAAGTCGGATTTGCCGTTCGAACCGCGGCATATGACCTTTATCGGTATGGTTACCATAGGTATTCCGTCGGTCGTACTTGCGCTGGAACCGAATAAAGAACTTGTCACGGGCAGGTTTTTCAGGAAAGTTATTTCAAACGCCTTGCCGTCTGCGCTTACCGTCGTTATTTGCGTGGTAGCCGCTACGCTTTCGGCACAAATATTCCCGGGCAGCATAGACAAAAGACATTTGTCCACGATTTGTACGATCCTTACCGGATTTATCGGTTTTATGTACATAATAAAGATATCGTATCCGTTCAACGCGTGGCGAATTACTATGCTCGTATGCCTTATTTTCTTGTTCGTGGCGGCGTTTTTCGCAAAGTTCAGTTTCGTCGACTTTACTGCGTTTTTCGGACTGACGAGAGATTTTAACAGAGAAATGATACTGATTATGGCGCCTATAGGCGGTTTAAGCGTGCCGCTGTTTGTAGGAATGACGTATTTGGTAAAATATATAAATAAAAAACTTGCCGACAAAAAGTTGAAATTTATCGATAAATTTGACGGCGAAGGAGCGAAATAGTATGTCGGAATGTACTCACGATTGTTCGACGTGTTCGTCGAAATGCGAAAAACCCGAAAGTTTTCTCGAAAAACCTTCGAAATTTTCTAATATAAAAAACGTTATTGCCGTAGTAAGCGGAAAAGGCGGCGTAGGAAAATCTCTTACGACGGGTTTGCTTGCCTGCGCGGCGAACAGAAAAGGACTTCGTACGGCGGTGCTTGACGCCGATCTTACCGGACCGTCTATCCCTAAAATTTTCGGCGTTCACGAAAAAGCAACGGGCGACAGCGACGGAATAGACCCCGTTACGACGAAAGACGGCGTTAAAATAATGAGCGTTAACCTTCTTCTCGACGACGAAAGCAGCCCTGTTATTTGGCGCGGACCGGTTATTGCAGGAGTGGTTAAACAGTTTTGGACGGACGTAAAATGGGGAGACGTGGACGTAATGTTTATCGACTGTCCTCCGGGAACGGGCGACGTACCCCTTACGGTTTTTCAATCCATTCCGATTAAAGGAATCGTGGTAGTCACAAGTCCGCAAGAACTCGTTTCCATTATCGTGGAAAAAGCCGTCAATATGGCAAAAATGATGAACGTTCCCGTGTTGGGAGTGGTTCAGAATATGTCCTATTACGAGTGCGACAACTGCGGAAAACGCCATTATATCTACGGAAAAAACGACGTAAACGGAACGGCGAAAGCGTTCGGAATAAAATACTCGTGCGAAATGCCTGTTATGCCCGAAGCGGCGAAGAAGTGCGACGAAGGCAACGTAAACGAACTCGTTTTGCCGGAAATTACGGACTTTTTAAGCAAAATTTATCCCGATGCGTAGAGAAGAAAAAGCGGCGGAACTCTTTAAGAAAGGGTACAACTGCGCTCAGGCGGTAGCGGCGGCTTTTTGCGAAGAAACCGGTTTAAGCGAAGAACAAACGGCGAAACTCGTTTCCGGGTTCGGCGGCGGAATGGGCAGAATGCGCGAAGTATGCGGCGCGGTAAGCGGAATGGTATTTGTTTTGAGCGCGCTCGAAGGCTACTCCGATCCGAACGAAAAAGACGGAAAAAGGGATCTTTACGCCACGATACAGCGTCTTGCGGATAAGTTCAAAGAAAAAGAAGGATCGCTTATTTGTCGGGATTTGCTTAAAGGCACGGGCGCGGACGCGTCCCCCACACCCGACGAAAGAAACGCCGAGTATTACAAAAAGCGTGGTTGCGTCGGTTGCGTCGAATGCGCCGCGGGTATTCTTGACGAATACCTTACACGTTAGTTAAGAAAAAGCGTATTGCGGAAAACGAGTATCTATGCTAAAATTATACGTGATAAAAATCGTTTTTCGATTGTGAGGTACCTTATGAGGAAAAAGACTTTAATAGGAATAAGCGTTGCGGTCGTAGCGTTCGTTGCGATTTTGCTCGTCGCTACGTTTTTCGATTTACAAATCAATATAGCGCTCGGTAATGCGGACAGTTTTTACGGACAGTTTTTCCGTCTGTGGGGCGAAGCGACGGGTTGGATAATCGTTCCTATCGCCGCGGCAATACTGTTAAGAGCGTGCGATAAATCGACTAAAATCGGCAAAGCGCTTACCGTTTTATGGGCGATCGTGCTTGTAGCAGGCTGGTTCCTGACCGTAAGATACTTTCTCGAAGAATTCACCGGCGACAGTTATATTCCCGGCAAATACGGTTCTCCGTACGGATATCTGACCGTTCATACGGCGTTTTTCGCGCTTATTTTCAGCGCATTGCACGTTTGGGCAGTTTACCGCGTCAAGAAAGAAACTATATCGAAACTCGTTTATTTGGCTTTGGTTATGCTCATCGCGCTTGCGCTCAGTCAAATAGTAACTACCGTTATGAAAAACGTTTGGACTCGTCAGCGTTTCCGCAATCTCGATATCGGCAACGGCGGAACGAGTTCGGAAGGCTTTACGCCGTGGTATAAACCCGGATTAGGTCAAAACAAGGAAGCCGCGCTTTATTACGTCGAAGACTCGGCGGGAATGATGAAAAAAGACGCATACAAGTCTTTCCCGAGCGGACACACTTGCGGAGCGGCTATGTCGTTATGTCTGATCGTGTTGCCGGAAACGTTCGATAAACTCAAAAAATACAAAGTTTGGTTCTGGATCGCACCTATCGTGTATACGGTTCTCGTCGCTATATCCAGAATAGTAAACAGAGCGCATTATCTCAGCGACGTACTGTTCGGCGGAACGATAGGCGCGCTCGGAGTATTTGCGGCGATCGGAATAATGAACGCCGTGAAAAAAGCGGTCGGAAAGAACAACTTCTTTACGGCGGCGGCTGTTGCGTTCGGCGCGACCGAACGATGCGGAGCCGCCGCGCCGACGGAAATCGAAGAAATTTGCGAGAGCACGGTTTCCGTTTCGTCGGATGAAAAACCGGAAGAAGTAAACGACGAAGAAAACACGGGGAATAACGAGAATAACATCGAGGAGTAAGCAATTATCCGTTTAGACGAATTGCGTATTTGCGAGTAAATGAACACTAACCAATCGATGACGGATTTTGTAAAAGAATCCGTAAAAAGACTCGACGAAGGTAAACTTATTTGCCTGAACCGCACGTTCACGACGAAAGAAGTTTTTACAGACGTAGCGTGCGTGGCAACCTTTCTCAAACACAACGGCGTTAAAAAAGGCGACAGCGTTATTATCTGTATGCCAAATCTCGTGCAGGCGGTAGTCGCTTTGTACGCGATAAACTCCGTCGGAGCGGTCGCCAACGTCGTTCACCCCAAAATCGGCACGGAAGGGCTGATCCGTATAGCGGAAGAAACGGAAACGAAATGGATTTTCATTTTCGATCGCATTTACCTTAAACACCGCAAAGAGTTGATAAAAAGGGGCATAACCGCAATTATTTGCCGTGTGTCCGACTGTATGGCAGGGAGCAAAGCGCTCAGATTGACGGAACCGCTCATAATGGGCAAAAAAGCCGTTCCTTACAACGCTACGCTCGTAAAACCCGGCAACTTCGACGTAGAAATAACCGGCGAAGACCCGGCTGTGTATCTGCATAGCAGCGGCACTACGGGAGAACCGAAAACAGTAGTTTTGTCAAATAAAGCGCTTAACGAACTCGTTTCCGGAATATACGACAAAGTTAAACCGCTCGACGGCGAAAGTATGCTTATGACCCTGCCGCTTTTCCACGGCTTCGGTTTGGGCGTTTGCGTCCACCTTATGATGACGTTCGGCAAAATCGTTTTACTGCCCGTTTTCAAGGTGAAAAAAGCGGTTAAACTTATGCATAAGTACGAGATAAACTATATGGCGGTCGTGCCGAGTATGCTGAGAAAACTTATGGAAATCAAAGGTTTTTCCGGCAAAAGCGTAAGATATTTGAAAAATATCTTTATCGGCGGAGATAAACCCGAACAAAGCCTTATGGACGCGGTAAAAATGCGTTTAACCGAAAGCGACAGCCGCTGCAAAGTATGCGAAGGGTACGGACTTAGCGAAACCGCAAGCGTAACGCACATAAATACGGATTGTAAAATAGGTTCGGTGGGCAGTCCGCTTAACGGCGTTAAAGTAAAAATAATTAACGACGGTAAAGAGGCGCAAATCGGCAAGGACGGAATAATTTACCTTTCTTCGCCGTCTATGATGAGCGGATATCTGAACGCTAAGGCAAACTTCGTCACCGACGAAAACGGCACGAAATGGCTTAATACGGGGGACGTGGGAAGCGTAGATAAAGACGGTTTTCTTTACTATAAAGGCAGAGAAAAGCGTATGGTAAAAATCGGCGGAGTAAATATCTATCCGCAAGAAACGGAAAACGCGGCGAATTCACTGAGCGAAGTGGATTGTTCCTGCGCGGTAAGAACCGTGTGGAACGGCAAACCGGCGTTAAAACTTTTAGTAAAACTAAAACGCGGAGTAAAACTAAGCGGTGCGCTCAGACAAAAGTTGTGCGACGAGATTTCGTCGAAGATTATGCCTTACGCCGTACCGAAGTTCATAGAACAAACAGACGATCTTAAAATGACGGGAAGCGGCAAAACGGACTACCGTTATTACGAAGAACAAGAACCCAAACTAAACAAATAATCATTCGGAGGAAATAAAAAAATGGTTGTATCGGTATTGATTGCGTCCATACTCGCAGTCGTGTTTATCGCGTTCCGCGTTACCGTCGCGGCAAAAAGCACTCAGGGCGGCGTCGTAGGAACGATGCTTAAAGCGCTCGCAAGTTTAGGATTTATCGCCGTAGGTATCACCGCTATTTATATGGGCGGCATAACCGGAAACGGAATAAACGTTAAAGCGGCTATATTCATCGTCGCAGGTCAGATAATGGGCTTGATAGGGGATATCGTGCTCGACCTTAAAGTCGTATACCTTAAATCCAAAGAAGAAGGCGTTTACCTTACTTCGGGTATGGCTAGTTTCGGAATAGGACATATTTTCTTTTTCGTAGCGGTTATTTTGTACTTCGGTACGCAGATGATCAGTTGGGCAATCGTAGGAATTTGTATCGCGGTCGCGGCGGTTTGCGCTTTCGCTATGGTTTTCGGCGGCGCGAAGTTTATGAAATTCGACTTCGGTAAGTTCACCGTTCATTCGGTTTGCTATGCGTTCGTACTGCTTTTTATGGGCGCGATAGGCGTTGCCGCTTGGGTTAAAGGCGCAGCGGCAAATCCGCATACTCCCTTGTTTGCGGTAGGTATGATACTCTTCTTGCTTAGCGACGTAGTCCTTACGCAAATGTACTTCGGCGGAAAAGCAAAAGACAAAGTTTTGTGCGTCGTCAACCACGCTTTGTACTATGCGGCACAAATTTGTATCGCCGCATTCGTGTTCTATATGTAAAGAAAAATGTCCGGGACGCGCGGTTTTCGTTTAGTTGCGCTCGCTTCGATTTTCGTCCTTACGGGAATAGCCGCGGGAGCAGTCGCGTCTTCGGATAAAATACTGTGTATAACACTGCCGCTCGTTGTGTCGACGGGCGGCATTTTGCATTTTCTTATAACGAAAAAGAAAACCGTTCTCGTGCTTTTTATCGCTTTCGCAATCGGTTTTTCCGCCGCGGCAACCGACTTTCAGGCGTTTGACAGAACCTATTACAACGGAAACACTACCGTAACGGGCAGAGTGTGCGGAAAAGAAAACAACGGCTTCGTTATCGAAGACGTAACCTTAGGCGGTGAAAAAGTCGGCGGCAAAGCGCTCGTCAGGAGCGATTACGACTACGACGTAGGCACGACGGTCAGTTTCGAAGGCGAAGTGAAAACTTACGACGTGGACGTAAGAGATACGTTTTCGGCAAGAAACTTCAATAGACGCACGTATTACCGCGTCAAAGTAAAAAGCGGCATAAAAGCCGAAGTCGGGAATAAATCCTTGTCCGAAAAAGCAAAATCGAGAATCGAAACTGCTATAAACAGATACCTGAACTCGCAAAACGCAGGTGTTATGAAAAGTTTGCTATTCGGCGATAAAACCGATTTAACAGAGCAGGACGACGAAGTAATAAAAGTCGCCGGCGTAAGCCACGTCTTCGCCGTAAGCGGTTTGCACATAGGTTTTCTCGCAGGTCTTATTATGTTCGTTTTGCGGAAACTTAGAGTAAACTCCGTCGCTACGCTGTTCGTGGTGATAGGTTGGTTGCTTTTTTACGGCGCAATGACGGGATTCCCGTCGGGCGTAAAAAGAGCGACGATTATGCTCGGACTTATGCAGACGTCAAAAATTTTCGCAAGGAAAAACGATTCGATTACCACGTTCGGACTAAGCGCGGCGATAATAACGTTGACAAACCCGAGAGAACTCTTCGACGTCGGTTTTTTAATGAGTTTTGCCGCCGTCCTCGGCATCGTTTGCTTTTATCAACCGTTTTTCAACGCTTTTTGCAAAATCACGAAGAATAAATTTTTCGTTTACGTTTTCAAACTTCTCGCAACCACGCTTTCGGCAAATCTTTTCGTCTTGCCGATAACGATAAACGTGTTTAACAGCGTTTCCGTGTACGCGCCGCTCGCGAATTTGGTTATTTTGCCCGTCGTGTCGGTCGTGTTCCCTTTCGCCACGGCGACGGCAATACTTTCGCTTGTTTTCGAAAAATTAGGCGTATTGTTTTACGTCACGGGTTACGCCGTGGACGTAATCAGAATTATGGCGCAAAGAATATACGCTTTGCCGTCGGCAAGCGCGGAGATAACGTCGCTCGGCGACGCAACCTGGTTTTATATACTGTTTTTGGTGATTTTCAGCCGATTTATCCATATCGAGAAAAAATATAAGTTCGTGCTTGGCGGCGCGTGCGGAACGGCGATTATCTTAGTCGCATTATTGTAACGAAGTCGGGTATACTTTTTCTCCCTTTGCACAATCTAAGTTCAACGAAGATAAAAGGGAGCGAAATATGAACACAACAGGCATAGTACGACGGATAGACGAACTCGGAAGAGTGGTTATTCCGAAAGAAATACGCAAAACGATGAGAATAAAAGAAGGGGAAGAACTCGAAGTATGCGTTTCCGGAGATGATACGCTCGTTTTAAGAAAATATTCGCCTGTCAAATCAATGGAAAAACTCGGCGCGGACTACGTCGAGATCTTGTCGAGAAACACGTCTTGCGCGTGTTTTCTTTGCGATACGGACGAAATAACGGCGTCTTACGGCGATAAATCTTTCCCTGTCGGCGCAAAAATCAGCAAAGCGACGGTCGAGTTTATATCGAAGAGAAAAAGTGCGTTTTTCAGAAAAAACGAAAGTTTCGCACTGCTGCCGGGATCGGAAAAAACGGATACGATAATCGCGCCGATAATAACCGGCGGCGACGCGGTGGGCGCACTCGTTTTGATAAGCAAAACGTCGTTGCCGTCCGCCGATAAATGCCTTAAACTTCTCGAAGTGGGCGCGTCGTTTTTCGCAAAACAGTTGGAGTAAGAAAAAGTGAGCAAATCTTTCGTTAAAAACGCAGGCGTGCTCGCAATCAGCGTAATTATAGCAAAGGTTCTCGGAGCGGTGTACCGTATTCCGCTCACGGCGATAATCGGCGCGGAAGGAATGGGGCTTTATCAGTTCGTTTACCCGGTTTTCGCATTGATTTTAACCTTGTCGAGCGGGGCGGTGCCAAACGCCATAGGTATAACGGTAAGCGAAAAACTCGCCTTAGGCGATAAAAACGGCGCGAAAAAATCCTTTTCGACCGCACTTTTGCTTTGCCTTGCGATAGGAACGGGCGGAATGGTTTTACTCGCCGCGCTCGCTTACCCCGTGTCGCTTGCGCAGTCCGAAGACGCTTTTTACGGCTATATCGCAATCGCCCCGGCGGTGCTGATAGTTACGCTGATAAGCGCGTTCAGGGGGTGGTTTATGGGTAACGGCAACCTCGTGCCGAATTCCGTCAGTCAAATCACCGAAGGCGCGGTAAAACTCGGCGTCGGACTCGGACTTACCGCTTTTCTTATACGGTTCGGCATAAAATACGCCGTAGTCGGAGCGTTGCTCGGCGTCGTCGCAAGCGAGTTCGTTACTCTGATAATAATGACGATATGTTACTTCGTTAAACATAAAAAATTCGAGAGAATTAAACTAAAAGAAGAAAAGGGAACGATAAAACGTCTTGCGTGCCTTGCCGTACCCCTCGTCGCTTGCGGAACGATACTTCCGGTAAGCCAGTTTATCGACAGCGTTTTGGTGACGAACCTGCTTAAATGGGGTGGAAAAGCGGGTCCGATTGCGCAGTACGGTCTTTGGAGCGGCGTGGTTACACCCCTTATTAACCTTCCCGTAATGGTTTGTATAAGTTTAGGAATAGCGGTTACGCCGCAAATGGTGGAAGGAAAACAAAAACGAGATATAGATTTTATACTCGAAAAAGCCGCTACCGCCAACAAACTGACGTATCTAATGGGCGTGCCGTTCGTGTTTTTTTACTTGTTTATGGCAGGCGGAATAATAAAACTTCTTTTTCCGTCGCTTAGCGAAGAACAAACGAAAACCGCAGTTATGCTCCTTATGATAGGCGCGCCGAGCGTTATAGGACTAAGCGTGTTTCAAATTTACAGCGCAATGCTGCAAGGACTCGGACGAGCGAAAGCCCCGGTAATAATTATGGGAACGTGTATGGCGGTTAAACTCGCCCTTACCGTGATACTGACGCCCGTTATGGGAATAATGGGTTGCGCGATAGCCGCAGTCGTCGGATATTTGGGGAGCGGAATATGGATTACCGTATATTTTGCGAATTTTGCCGCGTTAGACGCCGAATACGCAAAAAACGCTAGTCTAATAACCCTTTGCGGTGTTATAATGGGAGTGCTGATTTTTATGAGCGGAAAACTTCAGAGTTCGTGGGCGTCGGTGGCGGTTATCGGAATAATCGCAGGAACAGTGTACTTTCTCGCCGTGCTTACGCTCAAAGTTTTTTCGAGAGAAGAACTCAAAAGTTTGCCGCTTTCCGGTCTGCTTATTAAAATTAACGACAAAATAAACGGAGAATAAAATGACATTCGAACGATTTCTTGAAGACAAAACGAGTTACGCGCTCTACGACGAAAACAAATTTTTAGACAGAAAATCCTGCTGTTTCGACGCGTCCGTTCCCATAGCGGTAAAAGTAGACAACCGCAAAGAAGAAGTTATGAAAAAGATAAACGACTTTTTCGGAGAATCGACGATAACCGAAGGCGAAGGGTTCGTCGCAGTCGAAACGAAGGGTTTGTTTGAAAAAACTCGTTTTACCTACGGCGACCTGCTCGAAATAATCAGACGGCTCAGAGATCCCGACGGTTGCCCGTGGGACAGACAACAAACTCCGGAAACCATCAGGACGAACATAGTCGAAGAGGCGTACGAACTCGTCGAAGCGATAGAAAGCGGTAAAAACGAAAAAATCGAAGAAGAAAGCGGCGACGTTATGTTACAGGGTATCTTTTGTTCGATTATGACCGAAGAAAACGGCGGAGTAAGCAACAACGACGTAATAACCGCGCTTTGCAAAAAACTTATCGGAAGACACACGCATATATTCGGCAGCGACAAAGCGACCGACGCGAAATCCGCGCTGTATTTTTGGGAACAGGCAAAAGCGAAAGAAAAAGGACAAAAATCCGTCACGGACAAACTCGACGTCGTTCCGAAAACTTTTACCGCGCTGCAAAGAGCAAGCAAAGTGCAAAAAATCATAAAGAAAACCGGGTTCGACTTCCCTACGGCGGAAGAAGCGGCGGATAAAATAAAGGAAGAAACGGCTGAATTTTTCGCCGCGGACGGAGCGGAAAAAGAAAAAGAAGGCGGAGATATGCTGTTCAGCGTGGTAAACCTGCTCAGAATGTATAATATCGACCCCGAAATCGCCCTTAACGGCACGACAAACAGGTTTGAGCACAGGTTCAGATACGTCGTGGAAGAAGGCGAGAAAAAAGGAAAGAAACCCGAAGAAATGACGCTCGAAGAAATGGAAGAGTTGTACCAAGCCGCTAAGAAAAAGGAAAAACGATGATTACATACAACGGCAGCGACCTTATACTCGCTCCGCTCGCCGGGTTCAGCGACAGCGGAATGAGAAGCCTTTGTTTCCGTTACGGCGCAGGGCTGTGTTTCACCGAAATGGTAAGCGCGAAAGGTCTGTTTTATAAAAACGACAACACGGCGGATTTGCTTACCGTGGGAAAGGACGAACGCCACACCGGAGTGCAGATTTTCGGCTCCGATCCCGATATAATGGCGGAAGTTACGACGTACGAAACTATGAAAAACTTCCCGATAATCGACGTTAATTGCGGTTGCCCCGTTCCCAAGGTGTATAAAAACGGCGACGGAAGCGCGCTGATGAAAAACCCCGACCTTATATATAAAATCGTAAAATCTATAAAAAACGCGAACGAAAACAAACTCGTCACCGTAAAAATAAGAAATGGGACTGACGGGAAAAACAATGCGCTCGAATGTGCTTTGGCGGCGCAGGAAGGCGGCGCGGCAATGGTTACCGTACACGGAAGAACGAGAGAGCAAATGTACGCCGGGACGGTGGACTTTGATACGATCGCCGCGGTTAAACAAAATCTGAGTATACCCGTTTGCGGCAACGGCGACGTTTTCGATAAAGACGGTTATCTTAAAATGAAACAAACGGGCGTAGACTACGTTATGGTTGCGCGCGGAGCGATAGGCAGACCGTACGTTTTTGCGGAAATAAAAGGGGAGCAAGCGGAGTATTCGGTAAAACAACTGATTATCGACCACATAAATTATCTCGATTTTTTACCCGAAAAAACGGTGGCGGGCGCAATGAAAAAACAAATCGCCGCCTACGTTAAAGGTATCCCCGGACAAAAGAAAATCAAAGAAAAAGCCTTCGCAACCGAGTCGCTAAGCGAGTTGTTGACCGTAATTAAGGAAATATTATCGTAAAAAACCCGTTTTTAACGTAAATCAATGGAAGTTTGTTTGACTGACAAATTCTAAAATGATAAACTCTTTATTAAAATAATTAAAAATCGTAATCCGAAAAGGAGAGAACGGAAATGAGAAAAGTGTTTAATTATGCGGCAGGTCCGTCTATGCTTCCCGAAGAAGTGTTGTTGGAAATCCAACGCGATCTGCTCGATTACAAAGGCAGCGGAATGTGCGTTGCGGAAATGAGCCACCGCTGCAAATGGTACGACGAAATACATAACGAGGCGATGAGCCTTATAAGAGAACTTATGGGAATAAGCGACGAGTACTACGTGCTTTTCCTGCAAGGCGGCGCGTCCACTCAGTTCGACGCGATTCCCTTAAACCTGCTTACCGAAAAAAGCGGCAAAAAAGCCGATTATATCGTTACCGGTAATTTTGCCAACAAGGCGTATAAAGAAGGTATGAAGTACGGCGACGTCAAGTGCGTGGCAAGTTCGAAAGACGACAATTTTTCGTATATCCCCGACGTCGACAAAATCGAGTACACAGAGGGCGCGGACTACGTTCACGTCACCTACAACAACACCATCTACGGCACGAGATACACCGATCTCCCCAAGGTAAACAACCTTGTAGCGGATATGAGCAGTATGATAATGAGCGAAGTCGTGGACGTAAACAAATTTAACCTTATTTACGCGGGAGCGCAGAAAAACCTTGCCCCAAGCGGACTGACCGTCGTTATCGTCAAAAAAGACCTTGTAGACAACGGCTCGCCCCTGCCGTATTGCCCGACTATGCTTAAATACAAAACGCAAGCGGACGCAAACAGTCTTTACAACACCCCCACTACTTTCTCGACTTACGTCGCAATGCTCAATATGCGTTGGTTGAAAAAGTTCGGCGGAGTAAAAGAAATCGAAAAGCAAAACGTCTATAAAGCAGGACTTTTGTACGATTTAATCGATAATTCGACGTTCTATAAAGGCGCGGCAAGAAAAAAAGACAGATCGCTTATGAACGTGACGTTCACTACGCCGAATCCGGAAATCGATGCAAAATTCGTTAAAGAAGCGACGGATAACGGTATGGTATCCCTTAAAGGACACCGCGCGGTCGGAGGAATAAGAGCAAGCATCTATAACGCAATGCCCGTTGAAGGCGTGCAAAAACTCGTGGAATTTATGAAAAAATTCGAGACGGAAAATAAGTAGGGAAATAAAATGTTCGATATTCAAAAACTTAATAAAATAAGCCCGGTAATAAACGCCGTTTTCGACGAAAAATACAACCTTACCGAAAACGCGGATAATCCGGACGGAATACTCGTAAGAAGCGCGAATATGGCGGATTACGAAGTAAAAGACAGACTTTTGGCAATCGCAAGAGCCGGCGCAGGGGTAAACAATATTCCCGTTGCGGAAATGGCGAAAAAAGGCGTCGTCGTGTTCAATACCCCCGGAGCAAACGCAAACGCGGTTAAAGAACTCGTTATTTTGGCAATGCTCCTTGCTTCACGCGACGTAATCGGCGGCAACAAATGGGTAAACGGTCTTACCGAAAACGTCGCAAAAACCACCGAAAAAGGCAAAAGCGCATTCGCAGGTCACGAAATATTCGGCAAAACGCTTGGCGTAGTCGGACTAGGCGCGATAGGTAAACTCGTCGCAAAATCCGCCTATGCGCTCGGAATGAACGTAATCGGTTACGATCCCTTCCTTACCGAAAAAGTAAAGAAAGAACTTCCTTTCGTCAAGTGCGGTTCGTTCGAAGAAACTGTGAAAAACGCGGATATTATCACCTTGCACGTTCCGCTTACCGACGAAACGAAAAATATGATTAATGCAAAAGTCATCGATTCGATGAAAGACGGCGCGATAATTATCAATATGGCGCGCGGAGCGTTGGTAAACGCAAGCGACGTCAAGTCCGCTCTTAAATGCGGCAAAATATCCAAGTACGTCGTAGACTTCCCCGACGAAGAAACGATTAACGTGGAAAATATAATCGCAATCCCCCATTTAGGCGCAAGCACCGAAGAAGCGGAAGACAACTGCGCGGTAATGGCAGGAAAACAACTCGTCGATTATATTGAAAACGGAAATATCGTCAATTCGGTAAACTATCCGAGATTAACCAAAGACCGCACGGGAACAGTAAGAACCTGCGTCTTGTTTAACGCTTGCGATAAAGACAAAATCGACGGAATTAAAGGCGATAAAGCCGTTGCCGTAAAAGGCGAATACGGCTATGCGATAATCGATTCCGACGAAGAAATAAAAGCGGATTTTGCCGTCAGGACGAGATATATCCGCTAAGAAAATCAAATAAAAAACATAGAAATCGGTTGCGTACGCAACCGATTTTGCTATATTAAAGACATCGGACGAGAATGAACGACTTCGTCTAAGGCGCTTGCGATTACGTCGGAATAGTCTTCGACGAGAAAGTCTACGTCTTTTGCCGTAACCACGAGAGAACCCGTTTCGGCAGGGCATTTTTCAGCGCCGAACTCGGACAGAATCGTTCGGACGTATATCACGAAAGGTACGCCTACGGCGATAACGGGAGTTTTCAAGGTGACGAGAGATAACTTTTTCTTAGGGTTGTTTACTCCGCCGCCGGGTTCAATTCCGTTGTCGGTGAGTTGAATCGTGTTGCCGAGCCGTTCGGTTTTACCGCACGAAAGTGTATCCACGGCTACAATTAAGTCGGGTTTTGCTATTTTTGCGGCGGCGGAAATCAGATCGAAACTTTCTATTCCCGTCACTCCGCCGACGCTGCTTTTCAGAGCGCAAAGATTGCCGAAACGCGCGCGAATTCCTTCGTCCCCCGAGTACAGATGACCGGTGACGGTGAGTTTGTCGGCTACCCGCGCGCCGAGCGAATCGGCGGTTATTTTCTCGTTGCCGAGTCCCACGACCATAACTTTGGAAGACGGACAAAAAGAGTATTTATCGAAGAGCGACCCGAGCGCACGGGCGAGTTCGATTCTCAGGTATTCTTTTTGTTCGGAGTTGCGGAATAGATCGGTTGCGGAAGAAATAGTATAGTAAGTTTTACCCGTTCGTTTGTTTTCGCCCGAAAAGACGGTGATTTTGCCGAAATGCTTTTTTTCGGTTTTTGTAGAATATAAATCGCTTTTAAGTGCCGCCGCTTCTTCGGTCAGTTCACGGTAAATTCTCGTCATAACTAATTTATTGACTTTTTTGAGAAAAAGTATTACAAAGCGTTTGCTTTTTCCTTTCGGGTGTGGTAATATGTTTAAGCAAAAAAGAAAAAGCATCGGATAATTAAGGAGAAAAAATATGCCTAACATTAAATCCCAGAAAAAACGCGTACTCATCACCAGAGAAGAAAACGCACGTAATAACAGCAAAAAAACCGAAGTCAAGAACGTAATCAAAAAGTTCGAAAAGGCTGTCGAAGAAAAAAGATTGGACGACGCCAAGGCGCAACTCGCTCTCGTTATGAGCGCTATCGACGAAGCGAAGAGCGACGGAATTTACCACGTTAACACGGCTGCGAGAAAGAAGGCAAGATTAGCCAAAATGCTCGACGCGGCAGTTAAAGCCGAAGCGTAATCGCCTTAAAAAGGTTTAATTTTTACCGACTACGAAGTTTCACCGTTAATATGCGGTGAAATTTTTTGCTATACGTTTGACCGCTCTTAAAGCGGTTTTTTATACTTTTTACTTAGATAAATTCGCCATAAATCGAGCATAAAGTCGCAAAACGAGCCTGATTTAAGCAGTTTTGTCGCCGACGAAGAAGAGAAGAAGAAAAATTCGGAAAAAAAGGGTCTTGAAAAAGTTTGGGGAGTATGCTATGCTGTATAAGGTTATACCCTCGATTTTAGGGAAACCCATTTAAGATTTATCGAAGAGGAGAAAAGATATATGGCAGTTTTTAGCAAAGAAAAAGTCAGAAACGTAGCCCTTATAGGTCACGGCGGCGAAGGTAAAACTTCCCTTCTCGAAGCGATTATGTTTGCGACGAAGGGTACGAATCGTCTCGGAAAAGTAGACGACGGAACGACGATAAGCGACTACGACCCCGAAGAAATATCCAGAAAAATGAGTATCTCGCTCACTTTGGGATACGTATATTATAAGGATTATAAAATAAACTTTCTCGATACGCCCGGATTTTTCGACTTCGAAGGCGAAATGGTAAGCGCGCTTACCGTTGCAGACGGCGCAATCGTCGTTACGCAAGCGTCCGGTTCGCTTTCCGTAGGCGCGGAAAAAGCGATCGATTATTGCCACGATCATAAAATTCCGATGATTTTGTTCGTTAACGGCGTTAACAAGGAAAACAGCAGTTTCCCCAAAACCGTAGACGCCATCAAAGCAAAATACGGCAACAAAGTTTCCGCGATAGAACTTCCTATAATGAACGGTACGAATATGCTCGGATACGTCGACGTTATGATGAACAAAGCGTACGACGTTGCCGGCAACGAAATCGCCGTTCCCGTAGACCTTGCCGACGTAGTCAGCGCGGACAACGCCGAACTCACCGAAATAGCGGCGGCAAGCGACGAAGCCCTTCTCGAAAAATTCTTCGAAGAAGGCGAACTTTCCAAAGAAGACAAAGTAAAAGGTATCCGCAAAATGGTATCCGACTGCGAGTTTATCCCCGTAGTCGCAGGCGTCGCCGTAGGTACGCCCGTTTTGTGCGACATACTCGAAAATATCGTTAATCTCATTCCTTACGCGGGCGAACACAACAAAGCGTACGCGTTCAAGGGCGAAGAAAAAATCGAACTCGACTTCGACGAAAACAAACCCGCCGTTTGCCGCGTTTTCAAAACCATCGTCGACCCGTTCGTAGGAAAACTCAATCTCTTCAAGGTTTACAGCGGTTCGGTTAAGAGCGGCGACGTTCTCGTCAATATGAGAAAAGGCGAAAACGAAAAAATCAGCGCGCTTTATCAACTCAAAGGCAAGTTCCAGGAAAACGCGGAATGTATCAAAGCAGGCGACATAGGCGCGTTTGCAAAACTTTCGTACACCACTACGGGCGATACCCTTTGCGCGGAAGCGTTCAAAGTAGAATTCCCGCCCATCGACTTCCCGAAACCCGTTCTTACCCTTGCTCTCGTAGCGGACGAAAAGGGCGGCGCGGACAAAGTCGTAGAAGGACTGCGTAAACTTATGGAAGAAGATTGCACGTTTAAGGTCGAAAAAGACCCCGAAACGCAAGAAACCGTTATTTGCGGTATGGGCGAAACCCAAATCGACGTACTGTGCAAGAAAGTTAAGAATAAGTACAAAGTCGAAGCGAAACTTGCCGAACCGAGAGTCGCTTACCGTGAAACGATAAGAAAGAAAGTAGAACAACAAGGCAGATGCAAAAAGCAAAACGGCGGTAGCGGATTGTTCGGCGACGTATGGATTCGTTTCGAGCCGGCACCGGAAATCGACTTCGAATTTGCCGAAGAAGTCGTAGGCGGAGCGGTTCCCAAACAGTACTTCCCGTCGGTAGAAAAAGGTCTCAGAGAAGCAAAAACGCAGGGCGTGCTCGCAGGTTGCCCGATGGTAGGTTTCCGCGCGGTTCTGTACTTCGGTTCTTACCACCCCGTAGACAGTAAAGAAGCGGCGTTTATCGAAGCGGCGAAGATCGCGTTCAAAGACGGTATCCCCAAAGCGAACCCCGTTCTTCTCGAACCCGTAATGAACATCAGCGTAACCGTTCCCGACAACTATATGGGCGACGTTATGGGCGACCTTACCAAACGCAGAGGTAAAGTTTTCGGTATGACTTCGGACAAAGGCAAAACCGTTATTACCGGCGAAGCGCCTGCGGCGGAACTCCACAGATACGCCATCGACCTGCGCAGTATGACTCAGGGCAGAGGTAAGTTCAGCACCGAATTCGCTCGCTACGACGAAGTTCCCGGCGCGATGGTTCCGAAAATTATCGAAGAAGAGAAGAAAAAACGCGCTAAATAATCGCCTTTCTTAACAAAAAATAACAACCGCCCGAAAGGCGGTTGTATTTTTTTAGTTGAATTTCACCGTAAAGTTCCGGAATTTTACGGTGAAACGGATTATTGTTTTTTTGCGTCAAGCAAACGAACGAAACTTTTCGAAGCAAACAAAACGCAGCCGGCAACCATACTGATCGCCATATCGGCAAAAGTAAACGCGTTGTATAAAAACGACCAGGCAACGGCGGAATAGTTTTCCGGGTCTGCGCTGCCGAACACGAAAATACCGCTTACGACGTGCGACAAATAGCGTAGAACTACCGCAACGAGCGCGCCGAGAGCAAACTGTAACGGCTTTTTCGCGTCGAAAATTTTTCTTTCACGGAACAACCCTGCAAGACCGATTGCGGCAAAGGCTATCGGATAGTCGAGAAGGAACTGCACCGGGTGATAGAACCAGGGCGCCTGAATAAATTGAAGTAATCCGTAGATCGCTCCGAGCATAACTCCGCGACGAATGCCGAACATATAAGAATATATCATTATCGGCAGCAAACTCGCAAGAGTGATAGAACCGCCTTGCGGCAGTTTGTAAAACGTTATGTAAGATAACGCAAACGAAAGCGCAATGCACATAGCCGCATACGAAATAGAACGAGTTTTCGATACTTCGTCGTTTTTCTTTCCGATAAGAAAAGCGAGAAGAAGAATTATCGCGACGAGCAAAGCGGTGTAAACGTAAAGTTGCACTTCGCCGGAAACGCTTATCGAGTCGTTGTTTTTGTAGTATTTCACCGTTTGCATAATCAGCACGACGAGAAGTTCGACGGCAAGAACGATCGCGGCGATTTTTCCTACGAGAGATAAGCGTTCTCTCTTAAAAATCGATACGATATAAGCAGCCACCGCAAAAATTATAGTCGTGCCTATCATTACTACCACGGGAATAAACGTGGCAAGATCGATGTAATCGGCGGCAACGTATTCGTCGAGTTTCAGGAAAAGCAAAACGACGATCAGACCGATCGCATAGCCGACTGCGGCGGAAAATGCGGTTTTCAGATAACCGCGGAAAGCGTCGGCACGCAGTTTTTTTACCGCAATACCTACCGCTAAGCCGAGTACGATAAGCGCGAGCGTCGTAAAAAACGCTACGATAACCGCTTTGTCGAACACGGACATTTCATTAAACGGAACGTTAAACATAGTGTGTTTCTCCTTTGCAAGGGAATCACTCCTGCTCCTGAATAAAAAATCCAAGCAGCCGCGAGACTCTTGGATTTTGCTTCCTTACCCGTAAGGCAAGTTCGGAGGGTGTAATCTCAGGCTATTATGCCACCCCTAGCGATTTAGTATTTTGTATATCTTTTTTCTCGGTTCCGGATACCGAAAATCAGATTTCTTTAACGAATTCCCCAATACGATCGAGGGCCTTTCTCAGGCTCTGCATACTGTATGCATAACTTATTCTTACGTTGTTTTTGCCCGAAGAACCGAACGCTCCGCCGGGAACTACCGCAACGTGTTTTTCCGCAAGCAAACGGTTGGCAAATTCTTCCCCGTCCGTTCCGAAAGAACGTACCGACGGAAAAGCGTAAAACGCACCCATAGGCGCAAACACGTCGAAGTTCATCTTTTTAAGGACGGAAAAAACGTACCTGCGGCGCAAGTCGTATTCGTTGCGCATCTCGGTTACCGTAGCAAACCCGTTGCCGAGTTCTTCTTCGAGTATGGCAAGCGCGGCATACTGAGCGCAAGTCGGCGCGCACATTATGGTGTACTGATGTATCTTGTACATTGCGTAGGTTATCGGTTCGGGCGCAAGAACGTATCCGAGTCGCCAACCGGTCATCGCAAAAGATTTGCTGAAACCGTTTATTATTACGCTGCGTTCTTTAAGAAGGGGATGTGAAGATACCGAGTAATGCCCTTCGTCGGAATAAGTAAGTTCGCTGTAAATTTCGTCGCTAATTACGAGCAGATCCCTGTCCGCTATAATTTTTGCGATTTTGTCGATATCGGATTTTGTCATTATTCCGCCCGTCGGATTGTTCGGGTAGGGGAGAATAACGATTTTCGTTTTGTCGGTTATAGCGGCGAGCAAATGCTCGGGCGTAACGATAAAACCGTTGGACTGTTCACATTCTATGGAAACGGGAATTCCGCCGGACAGACGAACGCACGGACAGTAAGAAACGTACGACGGATCGGGGACGAGAACTTCGTCGCCGGGAACGATGAGCGCGCGCAACGCAAGGTCGATCGCTTCGCTCGCTCCCACCGTCACGATTATTTCGTGCTTGGGATCGTATTTTACGCCGTAACGAACGGAATAGTATTTGCTTATAAGATTGCGAAGTTCGGGCATACCGCAGTTGCTCGAATATTGAGTGTAACCTTTCTGAATACTCTTTATCGCCGCGTTGCGACCGAGCCACGGAGTGTCGAAATCGGGTTCGCCCACACCCAAAGATATGGCGTTTTTGTCTTCCGCCACAATGTCGAAAAATTTTCTTATACCGGACGGTCGAATGTCGGTAACCGTCGGATTGAGATAGCGAGTATAGTCCATTATTCGTGTACCGCCATTCTCTTCGCCGCTTCGTCGCCACTCATAATTACGCCGCTTTCTTTATATTGTTTCATAATAAAGTGCGTCGTCGTGCCGATTACCGAGTCGATGGTGGACAGCCTTTCGCTTACGAACATAGAAACGTCGCGCGCCGTCTTGCTTTCGAGAGTTATCGCAAGATCGTAAGTTCCGCTTACGAGATAAACCGCTTTAACTTCGGGGAACTTGTAAATCTCTTCGGCAATCGCGTCGAAACCGCTGCGAGCCTGCGGAGTAACTTTAACTTCGATAAGCGCGTCAATATAATCTTCGCCGGTTTTTTCCGTGTTTATTATCGCCGTGTACTTAACGATAACCCCTCTGTCTTCGAGAGAGCGGACCGTTTCGGTCACTTCTTCGACGGAAACGGCAAGCATATTTGCAATTTCTTCGTGAGTGTAGCGGGAATCCGCTTTGAGAATCTGTACGATTTTCTTTTCGAGCGCAGTCATCTTTACCTCCGTCGGTTTTACCGAGTATAATATTTCATTATACACAGCGGAGAAAAAAATGTAAACAAATTTGCGCATATCCGACCAAACGGCAACGTGGGACGTTGGCAACGCCGAGCGTTGCATCTCATAACGCAAGCAACGTGGGACGTTGCATCCCTGTATCGCAATGAGTGTATTACTTATATGAGTATATCACACAACAGAAGTTAAATGATGTAATGAAAAAAGCCTTCCCCTTGGGGGAAGGTGTCGGCTTTGCCGACGGATGAGGGGTTGACAACGCAATAAACCTGTGTCGTGTGATAAACTTATATGCGTAGTTAATTGTCTTTTAAGGTAAAATTTGTTATAATCGTAGATATGAAAAATCAAACAAACGTTTCGGAAGGGTCGGACAAAAAAGCGATGGCTGCGGCGACCGAGCCGACCGTAAAAGAAAATGCGAAAACAAAGCGAGTTCTTACAAAAAAACAAAAGATTCTCATCACGGTTTTGTCGGCGGTTTTCGTTGCGGCAGTCGGACTTACGATCGGACTGTGCCTTCGTTTTCTCGTTTTTAACAAAACCGATTACTACGAATATTTCCGCAACTTCAATTCAAGCGAGATAAGTCAAGCCGATTGCACGCTTAACTTGCCCAAAGGAACGTACGTTTCTTCCTTTAACCCTACGGAAAACGTGTTCATTACGGCGACAAGATACCTTAAAGAAGACGGCGAAACCACCGAATTGTTCGGTCTTGTGTCCGCAGATAAAGAGTTTTGCAAACCTTACTACGGACAAATAATTCAGATTAAAGGCGACTACGCAATAGTCGCTCGTCCGCCGAAAACGAGCGAATCGTCTTCGACGTATTACGTCGACGTAATCAGATTCAGGGGTGCGAGCAACGCGCCGTACAGTCTGCTTTCGTCGAAAAGTATCGTCTATCAGGAATCGTTTCGTCAACTCCGTTTCGTCGGCGACAGTATAGTGTGCTACGGTGAGTTGAACGCCGTTTCTTCTACGCCTAATTACGCCACGTTCTACGATTACACGACGGGAGCGGAACTGCTCGAAAAGTTCCGGATCCGTACCGCTTACGACTCGACGGCACAGTGCCTGTACGAGTTTATTATGTTCGACGGTTTTATAGCGGCGTATTCGACGGATAAAGCCTACTTCTACTCGACGGGTTATACACCGCAAAGGGGATACCTGGAAGTAGCCAAAAACGGCGGGTATGCGGCGTTTTCCGATATGACAGACGAAGCCTTGTCCGACTACTCGAGAGAACTCAAAGTCTACTATATGGGCAACGGCTGGTTCCTGCGTTCCGCTATGATTTATCAGTACAATAATCCGTGGAACGGGTTCAATTTGCGACTGGAAAGCGTAAGCGGAAATCTCACGAAATACGCAAAAACCAAAGTGGATTTATACAACGTAAAAAACGGCGCGACCCGAACTTTCGGAGAACTCGCCTGGGGTGTTGCAGGTGTAGCAAACGAGTATACGGAAACGTATTATTCGCAACAATCTTATTCTCTCGGCGCAATTAAAAGTTATGACGAAGAATTCGACGGGTATACCTACGATTTACCTTACGGCGACCCGTCCGCTATGATAAAAAAAGGTTATAGCATAGTGTATTACTACTACCTGCCGTACCTGGATCTTTATAAGGAAGACAATACCTATTTCCTCGGCTACACCGGGGAAACGACTTACACCGTCTTCGATAAAGCGCTGCGCCGCACCCAACCCGACGACGCGCTTATGCCGACCGCCTATATCGACGGCGTGGGCGTGCAGAACTCCGACCCGGAATACAGCGAAATCAAAGGCGACGCATACTCCTACGACAGATATATGAAAAAAAACATACTCGTACCTTTCGTACAAAATGCGGGAACCTATCTGACGTATTACGGCAACCAAACCGCATGTATCGTGCAAGGAACGATTAAGAATACCGCAGGAGAAGCGGTGCAAAAATACGCAGCGTATACCCCCGACGGAAAGAAAATTACGGACTTTATATACGATTATCTTACTTATTATTCGGGCGGTTACGCACTGGGAAGGAGAACGGACGAAATCGACGGAAAGAGCAAACTATATAGGGTGGACGAGTACGGCAACGAAGTAGAAATCACCGACGCGGTTATGGTTTTCCAAGGCTCGTATACCTTCAGCGACGGAGAAAAACTCGGTCTCAAAAACTATAAAGGCGAAGTGATAATCGAAGCCGGAGAATGGAAAATAAGCGTCTGCGACAAGGCGATGGACGGGGATAAAGCAATGACTTCGTACGCCGTGGTAGTTGCCGAAGATTATACTAAAATTTACGTTTTGCAATAAAATTTCAATCGTAAAAAAATTGATTAAAATTTGCAAAATAAATATAAAAACATAAAGAAGAAATAGCAAAAAATGTTTACGAAAATCGGTAAAGAAGAGTTAATTCCCGAGTGCGCCGAACTCATAAAAAAAGGCGAAATCGTTGCGTTTCCGACGGAAACGGTTTACGGTTTAGGCGGCGACGCACTTAACGAATCGGCGGTAAAAAAGATATACGAAGCGAAAAATCGTCCTTCGGACAACCCGTTTATAGTACACGTTCACGACCTAAGCGAAGTGGAAAAAGCGGCTTTCCTTACGCCCGAAGCGGAGAGAATATTCAACGCGTTTGCACCCGGACCGATTACCGTCGTTCTTAAAAAGAAAAAAGAAATCCCCGATTGCGTTACCGCAGGGCTGGACACCGTCGGAATAAGAATACCCGAACACGAACTGGCAAGGAAGTTCCTTAAAGCGTGCGAAACGCCTATTGCCGCGCCGAGCGCGAACTTGTCGAAAAGGGTAAGTCCGACTACGGCGGAAAGAGTTTACGAAGATATGAACGGTAGAATCCCGGCGATACTCGACGGCGGAGCGTGCAGGGTGGGGATAGAAAGCACCGTTTTAAGCCTTGTCGGCGAACCCACCATTTTAAGACCGGGCGCGGTTACCGCAGAACAACTCGCTCCGTATCTCGGCACGGTAAAAACTTTTACCGGCAAAGTCGTCGTCGCACCCGCTCCGGGAATGAAGTACGCGCACTACTGCCCGACCGTGCCGTGCGTGCTGTTTTCTTCCGTGTCGAACGCGGAAACGGAATTTAGAAAAAGACAGGCGGAAGGGAAAAATCCTATCGTTCTCGCAATGGCGGATACTTGTGAAAAACTTGCCGCAAACGGCGTAAAGTGCGTTTCTCTCGGCAAAACCGTGGAAGAGTTTACGCATAACGCATTCGAAGCGCTCCGAACCTACGAAAAAACCAACGGTTATATCATTACCGAAGCTCTCCGCGGCGACGGACTGGAAGCAAGCGTTATGAATAGACTGCTTAAAAGCAGCCACGGCGAAATCGTATAAAAAAACCGTAAACAAAGGGTAAGAACCGTCAGACGGCGAGCCGAAAGAAAAAAAACGTAAAAACGGCGCCGACGGAACAATAAATAAACTTAAACCGTTGACAACGGCGTATTGAATTGTGTTATACTAATAAAAGTAAATATCGTTACACGATATAAACAAACGAGAAGAAAGGAAAAGAACATGAAAATTGCAATCGGATGCGACCACGGCGGAATAGTGCTTAAACAAGCGTGTCTGGAAAAAATAGAGGAACTCGGTTTTTCCTACGTCGATTTCGGGACGTACGACGAGCAAAGCGTGGATTATCCGGTTTATGCGGCGAAAGTTGCCAAAGCGGTGCAGAGCGGCGAGTTTGACAAAGGCGTTCTGCTTTGCGGTACCGGTATAGGAATAGGCATAGTCGCAAATAAGTTTAAGGGTATAAGATGCGCTCACGTCACCGACGCGTTCTGTGCGGAGAAAGCGAGCGAACACAATAACGCCAACGTAATCAGTATGGGCGGAAGAATTACTTCTCCCGAACAAGCGAAAGAGTATCTCGGAGTTTTCCTTACAACTCCGTTCGCAGGCGGCAGACACGCAAAGCGCGTGGATATGATTACCGAAATCGAAAACAAAAACTTCAAATAAACCACAATACATAAGGAGAACATAAATGAATATTCACGTAGTTAATCATCCCCTTATCGCCCATAAGGTTACCTTGATGAGAGATAAAAACACCGTACCGAAAGACTTCAGACAACTTCTCAAAGAAATATCTTTGCTTATGGCGTATGAAGTAACGAGAGATCTTCCCCTTACGGACACCGAAATAGAAACTCCGATCTGCACTTGCATCAGCAAGACGCTCGGCGGAAGAAGCATAGGCGTGGTACCGATTCTCAGAGCGGGACTCGGAATGGTTGACGGCGTGCTCGAACTCGTACCTACGGCAAAAATCGGACATATCGGTTGTTACCGCGACCCCGAAACCCATCAACCGGTAGAATACTACTGCAAACTCCCCGTAGACGCGGATCAAAGAACCATTATCGTAGTCGACCCGATGCTTGCGACGGGCGGCAGCGCGATTATGGCAATCGACTTTATTAAACAAAGAGGCGTAAAAGACATTAAGTTTATGTGCTTGGTAGCGGCGCCCGAAGGCGTAGCCGCACTTAACAAGGCTCATCCCGACGTACCCGTATTCGCGGCGGCACTCGACGAAAAACTTAACGATCACGCGTACATCGTTCCCGGCTTAGGCGACGCCGGCGACAGACTGTTCGGAACGAAGTAAAAAACCGAACGAAACGTAAATAAAACGAAACGGTACGCCCTTGTGACGCACCGAAGAATTGCGGAGCGTAACGAGTCGGGATAATTCGATTTGTGCGCTTCGTTTTCATAAATGCCGGCATTAGTGCGGCATACTAATACGGTTAATTACCGTTTTTATCGTAAAATCGAATCGGAGGAAAGATGATAAACGAAATTCTCGACGAAATACGAGCCGTTGAAGCGGAAGCGGAAGAAATAGCGAAAAAAGCGGAAGAAGACGCAAAACGAACCGTGTTCGACGCAGACGAAGAAGCGCGCAGAATCCGTTTGGAAACGTTAAAAACCGTCAAAGAAGAACGCAGAAAAGTAGTCGCGCAAGCGGAAAAATGCGGGGATGAAAAAGCGGACGAGATTATTGCCGAAGGGGAAAAAACCGCGGAAAAAATCGTTATGCAAACGCCGGTAGACAAAGCGGCGGAATATATAAAGGAAAAGGTGAGCGCACGGTATGGCAATCGTTAGTATGCAAAAAATGAGCCTTGTCGCTCATTCGGGCGAACGGGCAAAACTTTTGCGCATTTTCATTAAATCCGGAGCGGTCGAACTCGTTAAAAGCGAAAACGTGACCGTGACGGCCGTGGACAGAGAAACCCGTGAAAGAACGGAAGAGCGAAAGGCCCGAGCCGCTTTTTTCCTTGCGTTTATGAAAGACGCAACGAAAGAACTCGCGCGTTACGATAAAAAACAAGCCCCGAAAATAAACCTAAAAAAAGAAAACCGCCTCATAAGTCTGGAAGAATACGAAGACGTCGTGGGCAATACCGAAGACCTAAACGTAAAAATCGACGAAGTCGGAGCGTTTAACGATAAGATCACCGATTTAAGGAGCGAAAAAACAAGGCTAAGCGGTTTCATAGACCAACTTTTACCGTACAAAAATCTTAACTTCGATATGAAAGACATACACGGCACGCATACCTGCGAAGTCCTAGTCGGTCTTATACAAACGGCGAAAAAATCGCTTTTCGAAGAAAAAATTGCGTCGGAATGTGCGACCGAAATCTCGATCGGAGATAAAACGAGCGCAGTGGTTATCGTTGCGCATAAAAGCAAAAAAGACGAGATAAAAGCCGTTCTGAACGAATGTGATTTTACTCCTTGCGTTTTCGATATTAACGTAAAACCGTCGGAAAAAATCGCGGAAGCGGAAAAAAGAATAGCCGAAATCGACGAGGAAATCAAATCGTCTTATTTATCGACGACCGATTATCTCAAGTTCGTACCCACGATGAAAATCGTGTACGACTATTGCTCGCTCGAATTAGCCAAAATCGAAGTTACGCAAAATTCGACGAGAACGAAAAAAGCGATTGCTTTCGAAGGCTGGGTTCCGGCGGAAAAAGTTCAGTCGCTCGAACGGGAAATACTCGATAAATGCCCGGCGACGGTGGTTGCGTTCCGTGACCCGTTAGAAGAAGAAACGCCGCCCACGCTTACGAAAAACAACAAATTCGTCGGTGCGTTCTCTGGTATAACCGATATGTTCGGTAGCCCGAATTACAGAGAAAAAGACCCTAATCTCTTCGTTGCGCTGTTCTACTTCCTTATATTCGGAATAATGCTCGGCGACGCGGCGTACGGACTGATTATGGCGATCGCGTGTTTTGCGTTCGTTAAAATCAAGAAACCCGTCAAAGAAAGCGGCAAGATGATTATTATGTTCGCTTTTTGCGGAATATCCACGTTTATATGGGGCGTGCTGCTGGGCGGTTGGTTCGGAATCGAACTGAGCGAAGGCAGTTTTCTCGCAAAAATAAGATGGTTCAGCCCCCTTGACGAGCCGTTAAAAATGTTTATGCTCGCCTTGGGCGTAGGCGTGTTGCAACTCGGCACCGGGTTTGCTCTTGCGGGAGCAAGCAAAATCCGATCCGGCAAAAGAAACGTCGTTATAAAAGGAATACTGAGCGACTTCGGCTGGGTGGTTATTTTTATAGGCTTGCTTTGTCTGTTCCCCGGCATTATGGTCTATCTCAATGCGATAGAAGGGGGCAAGGCGTGGCATTCGGTAATGGGCAAGATCGGCACTTATACCGCTCTCGTCGGAGCGGCGATGATTGTCGTAGGCGGAGCCTGGGGAAAGAAGAACCCGATCAAAATGGTCGGCGGCGCACTGGGCAGCGTGTACGGAGCGATCAATATAGTAAGCGATTTGCTGAGTTATTCGAGACTGTTCGGTTTAGGCTTGACGACGGGCGTTATCGGACTGGTTATGAACAAACTCGGTATGATAGCGGTAGACATCATCGGACCGGCAGGCTGGGTGGTAGCGGTGATAATTTTCGTGTTCGGTCACGTGTTTAACCTTGCGATAAATCTGCTCGGAGCGTACGTCCACGACTCGAGATTGCAGTATATAGAATTCTTCGGCAAGTTTTACGAAGGAACGGGAAGAGCGTTCAAACCGCTCGGAAACGGTTTGAAATACACCTATTTAGATAACTAGCGGTTAAGCCGAACGGCGAAAACATACATAAAAAACGAAAAAAACCTATTGTTTTAAGGAGGTAAAGAAACAATGGAAGCGTATTTGGGTACGGCGATTGCGCTCATAGGCGCGGCGCTTGCGGTCATTTTGAGCGGAACGGGTTCCGCGATAGGCGTAGGAAGAGCGGGCAGCGCGGCGTCCGGCGTCGTGGCGGAAGACCCCGACAAGTTTATGAAATGCCTTATTTTGCAACTTCTGCCCGCAACGCAGGGAATTTACGGTTTTATTAT
Source organism: uncultured Christensenella sp. (assembly GCA_905210905.1). Lineage (GTDB taxonomy): Bacteria > Bacillota > Clostridia > Christensenellales > DTU072 > CAG-1782. The sequence goes on from CAJLYQ010000010.1 coordinate 40,562, forward strand.
CGGGTTCTTGGTGTTGCTGAAAACCGGCGTGTTCGGCGGATTGCAGGCGATGAGTTGGCAAGCGGGGCTCGGCGTTTTCGCAGGATGTCTGCCCATTGCGGTAGCGGGACTGTTCAGCGCGATACATCAGGGCAACGTTGCGGTAAGCGCGATAGGACTTGTCGCGAAACGCCCGGAAGAAACGACTAAGGGTATGCTTATGACGGCGATGGTAGAAACTTACGCCCTTCTCGCGTTCCTTGCGTCCTTCCTTATCGTGTTCATACCCGACTGGGTTAATATCGGAGCGTAAAATGTCGGAAAACGGTAAAGACGCAATAATCCGAAAGATCAAAGAAGACGCAATTATAAAGGCGAATTCCACGCTGGAAGAAGGCGCGGCGAGAGCGAAAACCACTATCGACAACGCCGTGCGCGACGCAGACGTATACAAACGCGACAATATGGCGGAAAGTTACGTCGAACGCGACGAGATAATAAAAAGAAAAACGACGGTAGCGTCGCTGGAAGTGAAAAAACTCGTTCTTCAGGCAAAAAAACAGATCGTTGACAAGGCTTTCGACGAAGCGGCGAAACTGATTAAATCGGACGAAAAAGCGTATAAAAACCTTATAGAAAGAATGTTATCGTTCGTCGAAGACGGCGACGAAATTGTGCTGTCCGAGTTCGACGAAAAACTCGTAAGCGACGAGTTCGTTGAAAAAACGGTAAAAAAACTCGGCAAAAAAGCGACGATCTCCGAAAAAAGGGGTTCGTTTAAGGGCGGAATAAAACTTGTGGGGAAAAACACCGACAAGAACTTAACGTTGGAAGCGGAACTCGCCGAGTTCAGAAGAGAAGAAGAAAGCGTCGTGGCGCAAATTTTGTTTGGAGAGTAAATGCAACAAGGACTGTTGTTCGCATCGGCGAGAGCGAAAGCGAAAGAACTTAATCTATTTACGGAAGAACGCCTTTACAGAGTTATGGAAGCGCGTACGCTTAAAGACGCGGTCAGAGTACTTGCCGAAGCGAACTACGGCGGCGGAATGAACGTCACCGAAGAAAACTTTTACGACGCGCTCAAAGAAGAAGAACGGCTCGCCTCGGAGTTTTTGCGCGAAGCCGCCCCCAAAGGCGTGGGAATAGAGTGTTTCTTTTTGCTGAAAGATTACCATAACCTGAAAGTGCTCGTAAAAACCAAACGCACGAACAACGACGACTACGAGAGAATGATTCTAAGCGGCGGAACGTATCCGCTTAGCGAACTCAGGGAGCGTTTCGACGAAGGAAAGATAGGCTACGTTAATCCGTATATGGAACGCGCGCTTAAATCCATACGAAAATGCGAAGAAACCGACGGTTTGTCGCCGAGAAAAATCGACGTCGAACTCGACAAAGCGGCTTACGAGCAAATTGCGGATATTCTGAAAGGGAAAAACGCGGACAAGTATATAAGAGAATACTTCGTTTCTTCCGTCGACGCTATAAACTTATGTTCGTACGTAAGAACGGCGAAAATCGGAGCGGAGTTTAACTTTTTCGAAGAAGGGTTTCTTCCCGGGGGAGAAATAACGCTCGAATTATTCCGTGAATGCGGATTCGACGTAGAAAAACTCTGCAAAAAACTCAAACGCGGCAAGTACAAAGAATTGTTGCCGTCCGTAAAAGAGGGCGACTTGGGAGCGGCGGAAACGGCGAAAGACGATTACCTGTTAAGAATCTTTTCGGTAAACAAATCGGATATGTTTTCGGTTGCGCCGATAGTCGGCTATTATCTCGGAAAGGTGAACGAAGTCAAGGTGCTGAGAGTCGTTTTGTCCTGTATAAAAAACGGCGTAAGCGGAGAAGAAATGAAAAAAAGAGTGAGGACGTTGTATGCGTAACGACAAGATAGCGGTTATCGGAGATAAAGACAGCGTACTCGCGTTTAAGGCGGCAGGCGCGGACGTTTTCCCGGTAAGGAACGACGAAGAAGCGACCGAAGCGTTAAAAAAAGCGGCAAGGAGTTATCCCGTTATTTTCATTACGGAAACGCTTGCCGAGAGAATATCCGAGACGGTGTCGAGATACAAAGCCCGTCCGTTTCCTGCGGTAATACCTCTGCCGTCGGCAAGCGGAAGCACGGGGCTCGGAATGAGAAACATATCCGAAAACGTAGAGAAAGCGTTAGGCACGGATATACTCGACAAGAAATAGCGAGTGAAGCGGTCCCGCCCGCCC
>CAJLYQ010000011.1 GCA_905210905.1 uncultured Christensenella sp.
AGGGAAGGGACGGTTAGGTTTTCAATGACGCAGTCGGGTTTTACGTTGCAGAATAGAGATATTTTATTTATATATTGAAAATATTGACGGAGAATTTTTTATCGATTTTTACGGCAGATTGCTCTTTTCCTATAAGAAGTTCTCCGCTGTACAAGTAATAACCGGACAAGCGGTCGTAATTGTTTATTATTTGCTCGTCTTTTATTATATAGTAGCCGAAGTCGTCGTTGCTTTCGTTTACGGCGGAATGGAACAACGAGCAGTCGACGTATTCGTTTATGACGGTTTTCATTCCGTCTTTTATATCAAGTATTTCTTTTCTCGTGAAGTTGCCGTCGAAGTAGATACCGCTTGCGCCTACGTCAAGGTATTTTCTTACGACGACTAGGTATTTTCTTATTCTGTCGGCGGTGTCTAATTTGACTACGCAATTATTTTCGTCTATTATTTCGTAGTCGTTTTTATCGAAATATTTTTTCGCCAAAGTAATGGCGATTTTTTTAGTAAGCGTGAAAATTACGTCGAGTTTGTTTTTTGCGCCGCTTACGACGTCGATTTTTATTTTGCCGTAATCGAACGGGCGTTCGTTTATAATAACGCCTCTGAGTTCGGTTTTATGGACGGCGGAAAAACTTTTTATTTTGTTTACATCTAATTTGTCCGTTTTTACGAAACACGAACCCGACGGATATTTTTTGATTTTTTCGTAGTCTTTTTCGCCGCTTAATACCGCCGCGTAAACGTTGCGTGCGAAAATCACCTTAAAAACGGCGTTTTTTTGCGTCGTGGTGATATAAATATTGTCTTTTACGTCGATTTTGTAGTCCGCTATATTGACGTTTTCGAAGAAGTAAAAATCGTTTATAAAAAACGACAATTTCATATCGGGTTTTATTATCGGCTGTTTTCTTCGTAAAATCCGGTCTTTAAGCGTTCTTTTTTTGAATTTTTGTTTGTAAGAAGGCAGTCCGTAAACTTTTCTTCCGTCTTCGCCGTAGAGAGTAAAACACATTTCGTCGAATTCGTCGTCGCATTTTATCTCTATCGAAGCCGTTTTTCCGTCGGTTTTTATACTCACGGTCGCTTTGTTTTCCCGTCCGGAAAACTCGATTTCGTACCCTTCTTCTTCGTCGGTCTTGTTTAATTTTATATCGGATAAACCGACGCTGGTTTCCACGCCGTTTTTGTTCTTTTTCAGAACGATAAAAGGCATACTTTTACCGCTTTGAAAAATAAGTTTCTCGCCGTAATAAAAATACGCCTTGTCTTCGTTCGTTTTAAGAATAAACTTCGTTTCGGTCAATTTTACTCCGATATATTACTTTTTTATTTTTTTATACTACTCTTACCGGAAGGATAATGCATCTGAATTCGTCGCCTTCGAGTTTTTCTACCATAATAGGTCTGGTGCCGCCGTCGAATTTTATCCTTATATAGTCTTCTTTAATTCTTCCCACCGCTTCTTGCAGATATTTGTTGTTAAGACAAATTTTAAGGGGTTCTCCCGTCATCTGAACGTCGATTACTTCGTCTACTTTACCTTTTTCGCTTTCCGCAACGATGTTCATCGAGCCGTCTTCTATATTGATTATAACGGTGTTGTAATAACTTTCTCTGCTTATTATGCCCGCTCTCGTAAGACATTCTTCGAGTTCGTCCTTTTTAATAACTATTTCCGTTCTGATAGTCTTAGGCAGGTTGTTTTCGTACTTGTAGAATTCGCCGTCCACGGTGGAAGTTCTGATCTTCGTGTGTCCGAGATCGAAAATAACGTTGTTGTTGTACTTGCTTACTACAACTTTATCGTCGTTGTCGGCAAGAATTTTTATTATGTCGCTGATCGTTTTGCCCAAAACCACGGATTTGAAAACGCCTTTCTTTTGTTCGGGCTTTTTACGGGATATACCTACTCTGAAACCGTCAAGACAAACCGCTTCTACCGACTCGCCCTTTACTTCGATGTTGCAACTCTTAAGAAGAATTCTGTTGTCGTTCATGGAAACGCAGAAAATCGCTCTTTCGAGAAGTTCTTTAAGATCGGACTGTTTCATTTCGAAACTTACTTCTTCGTCGTACTGTCCGAGATCCGGGAAGTTGGCGATTTCGTAATAGTTTATTTCCGAAAAACTCTTGCCGAGTTTGAAACTGAGTTTGTTCTTTATTCCTTTTTCGATTTCGATACGGTCGCGGTTGCTGACTTTGTTGGCGTAGTCGGTGAATATTCTTCCGTTTACTACGAGTTCGCCTTCCGAGTAAATATCCGCCGGTATCGTTTTTTCTATATAAAGTTCCTGGTTGTACGCGCTGAGCGTAAGGGTATCGCCGTGAGCGGCGAGTTTTATTCCTTCCAAAATCGGTATGTTCTTATTTACGGCGAGCGCTTTGCTTACTATGTTGGCTGCGTTCGATAAAGTCGTACCATCGCAATAAAATTTCATCTTACTTGCCTCCTTTCGTTAAGTAGAATATTTATTATTAAGGATTATTACTATTATTATGTCTGTGGATAATGTGGATAACTCGTTTTTCCGCTCTTTTTTCCTTTCAAACTCAAATAAGAAAGAAAAATGCGACGAGTTTTTTGTGGATAGTTATTAACCTTTATTAACAACCTTTCCACAAACGGAGTTTTTATCCACACTTGATGGAAGAGCGTATGTCTTCCACCGCCTTCGCTACGGCTTTGTTAGTTTCTATCTGAGCGGATATTTTATCGCGCGAATAGATGATCGTCGTGTGATCTCTGCCGCCGAAAATCTGCCCTATACTCACGAGCGGAAGATTAAGCATATCGCAAACGAGATATATCGCGACCATTCTCGCTTCCGCCACGTCTTTCGTTTTTTTCTTGCCTATTATCTCGGACGCCGGGATACGGTAGTAGTCGGATACGTAGTTTATTATCTTGTCGCTGTCTATCTGTTCGGAATATTCGCGTTCTTTTTCTTTTAACGCTTCTCGCGCTATTTCCATAGTGGGTTTGCGGTGCGTAAGATTTGCGAGCATAATAACCTGCAACAACGCTCCTTCGAGTTCACGGATATTCGTGTTTACTTTTTCCGCAAGGAAATAGATAATATCGTCGTCAAGACTTTGGTGTGAGTCTTCGAGTTTCTTTTTGATAATGTTTATTCTCGTGTCGAGGCTCGGCGCGTAGATGTCGGTAAGAAAACCGCTTTCGAACCGCGAGCGAAGTCTGTCTTCGATGTCGTTTATTTCTTTGGGCGGTCTGTCGCTTGACAAAACTATTTGTTTGCCGGCTATATAAAGATCGTTGAATATATGGAAGAAAACTTCTTGCAATCCGCCTTTTTTCTGAATAAACTGTAAATCGTCAACCATAAGAACGTCGCAAGTGGCGTATTTTTTACGGAAGTTGCGATAAGAATCTTTGTCCGTCGCGTACTGGTTAAGGGACGCGAAGTAATCGTTGCTTATCTTGTCCGCCGTGGTATAAATAACGTTCATCGACGGGTTGTGTTCGAAAAGGTAGTTGCCGATAGCGTGCAAAAGGTGAGTTTTGCCGAGTCCTACGCCGCCGTAGATATAAAGGGGGTTAAGGGTGAGAAGATTAGTGTTCTGACCCGGACTTTTGGCGACTGCCTGAGCGGCGGAAGCCGCAAAACGGTTGTTGTCGGCAACGACGTAACTGTCGAACGTGTATTTTGCCACGAAGGGATTTTTTCTTTCGGGAACTTTGTTTTCCGAAACGGGAGAATCGTCGCAAACCGCGCCTTCGAGTTGTTCTATTTTTTCTTTCGTCATAAAAACGAAATCGTCTACCGGGAGTTTAAGCGAACGAGCCGTTTCCGAAAAAATCTCGCAATAGTGAGAAGTGAGAGTGTTCGCCGCGTGTTCGCTCGGTGCGATAAAAGTCATCTGATTGGAAAATATCGAATGAGGCACGAGCGGATGTATCCAAAGCATATACTCCGCGCTGCTTAGTCTTATCGATAGTTCGAGTTTTATCTGATGGCTGTAAAGTTCGGTTTTTTCCTTATTAGTCATAGTATAAATATTGTATCATAATAAAAGTACTTTTTCAATCGAAACGCAAAATTAAATTAGGTATTGAAAAAATATTGAAAAAGTAATATAATTCTTTCAAATAAACGTTTAAGGAGAAGCGTATGGAAAGAGAAAAAAGAATTCCTTTTATGGGAAAAATGTTTGACGTCGTCGAAGCCGCGCGAGCGGACGTAAACGAAAAAACGCCGTTTATCAAAGACGTCGATATAGAACGCGACGTAGTTTATAAATCCATAAAAGGGCAAAACCTTGTTATGGATATTTACAAGCCTAAAAACAAACCCGAGGGTCTTTCTCCCGCCGTTTTCATTATTCCCGGCGGCGGTTGGCTGATACACAACATTAAAAGAAGAGGCGGCTACGCAAGCCTCTTCACCGCGCTTGGAGCAACCGTCTTTATCGCGGACTACAGAGTTTCCCCCAACGTCAGATTTCCCGAACACCTTTGGGACGTAGTGGACGCTTTCGATTTCGTCTATGACAACGCCGCAAAATACGGAATAGACGTAAACAACGTGGTAATAACGGGCGATTCCGCCGGCGGTCAACTTGCCGCTTGCCTCGCTTGCTGTTCAACCACTCCCGGTTACGCGCAAAAAGTGGGCGTTCCCGTGCCGAAAATCACGCCGGCAGGCTGCATTTTCGTAAGCGGCGCGTTCAGTTTCGAAACGATGTGCCGTATACCCGTGGCGCACACTCTGATAGCGAAACCTTTCAGCGGATTCAGAACGAAAAAAGCCTTCAAAAACTGGGAATTCTACAAAGAAGCCAACCCGATGAAATGTATTACCGAAAACTTCCCCGTTAGTTACAACAGCGGCGGAAAATACGACCTTTTCTGCTTGGGCGACGCAAAAAGAATGTCCGACGTGCTTACGAGCAAAGGGGTAAAAAACGAGTATTTCGTAGGAACGGGTTCTCGCGACGACCACTGCTATATTTTAAGAAGTCCTTACCTTTTCGCAAGAAGAGATATGCTGAAACTTATAAAATGGTACGTTTCTCTTGAAAAAGAAAAGGGCGTGGATATGTCCGTACCTATGGTAAAAATGGAAGAATATCTCAATAATCCCGCAAAAAAATACATACCGGAATAATTAAAAAATAAGAAAAACAACGAAAAAGCACGCTTAATCGGCGTGCTTTGTTTTTGTAAAAAAACGAGATTTTCAGGATTTTTTGGTTTCTATCATAACTTTAACGAGCGTGACCGTAAGGTTTTGTTCGTACGATTTTTTGGCGAGAGATTGAACGGTTTTTATTCCGCTTTCCGTGGTTATTTTACCGAAAGCGGCGTAGTTGCCGTTCATCGAAAGGGCGTCGTAAGGAAGGATATAAAAATCCGTCGTTGCGTCGTCGTTGCTTGCGCCGTGCGTAAGTCCGATTACCCCTGCGGTGTGGCTCAATACGTTTTGTTCGTACCCGTTGTTTTTGAACTCGCCTTTGATGGGCTTAGGGTTCGTTCCCGTCGGCATAACGTACGTCGGTTCGCCGTTTTTGAGAGTGTATGGTCCGCAATCTATTCTGCCGGAAACGGGTTTTTTCGACGAGTCGTAACTAATTACGGCGTTAGAAAACACCGTGCCGTCGTAAGTGCCTTTGCTTGCGTGAGAAACGAAATTGCTTACCGTGTTGGGCGCGTATTTATCGAAAAGATAAGACTTGACTTTGTACTCGTTTTCGTCGCCTTCGACCTTAAAAACGAACGTTGCGTATCTGCCTGCCGGAAGTGCGTCCGAATTAAAAACGTAATCGACGAAACCTTCCGAGTAATCGGGATTTTTTTCGTCGTCTTTTTTATCCGTATATCCGCCGGAAGAGGAAATAACTCCGGTAAAATACAAACTGAGTACCGTTACGCTCGTTACGAGAAAAACCGCCGCGACGGACAAAATCGAGATAAGTTTTTTACCGTAAGAACTTTCTTTTTTTTGCTTTTCTTCAATAATATAGTAGCGTTTTTTACTCATCGACGTTATTCTCCGGGTACTGTTTAATCACGACTTCGGTTATCGTAACAGGCTTCATCGGATACCCGTCGGAGCCTAATTTGGTATTTTTTATAATCTCTCTCAAGCGAATTATTTCTTCCGAATACGGCATAAAACCGAAAGCGGCGTAGTTGCCGTCGTAATATCTCGCGTCCTGCCAGGTAATAAAAAACTGCGACTTTGCGGAGTTTTTATTATTCGACCTTGCCATACTGATTACGCCGGTAAAATGGCTTAGTGTATTATACGAATAATCGCCGGTTACGTTGGAAGAAAACTCGCCTTTTACGGCTTGTTTTTTGTTCTTTTTTTCGACGTAACCGCCGTCCGTGAAAGTATATTTTCCGCCGTAAACGCAGAAATTTTCGGTGTCTACTTTATCTAAGCAAGTACCGTTATAAAACCCTTCGTTTGCGTAAGAAACGAAGTTTTCCACGGTAATCGGCGCGAGAGAGTCCATAAGGAAAAAGGTAAACGTGTCTTCGGTTTCGCCGCTTTTTATAGTGATATAAGCGTAAGTTCCGTTTACTTTGCCTTTATCTGAAAAGTAGTATCTGTAAAAACCGCCCGGCGCGCTCGATTTGCGGAGAGAAGTTTGTTCTTTACCGAAAACTCCCCCCAAAAACAGACCGAGCATAACGACTCCGACGATCAGACATATAATAATGACGGCGACGAGAGATGCCGCCGTTATTTTTTCTTTTTTAGTTAAAACTCTCGCGGTTTTCATACGATTTATTATTGCGCGTCAGGCTTAACCACGGCTTTAAGATTGTAGATTTCGCGAAGTTTGGTTTCGAGTTCGTCGCAGAGAGCGGGGTTTGCGCGGATATAATCCACCGCTTTATCCCTTCCCTGACCGATTCTTTCTTCGCCGTAAGAGAACCAACTTCCCATTTTGGAGATAAGGTTGTTGGCGACGGCAAGATCGAGGATACTTCCTTCTCTGCTGAGCCCTCTGCCGTAAAGCATATCGCATTCGCAGGTTTTGAACGGCGCGGCGAGTTTGTTTTTGATGATTTTGATTTTCGTCTTGTTGCCGATTACGTCCGTTCCGCTCTTGATCTGTTCGCCCCTTCTTACGTCGATACGCATACTTGCGTAGAACTTAAGCGCGTTACCGCCGGTGGTAACTTCGGGGTTGCCGAACATAACGCCGACTTTTTCACGAAGTTGGTTAATGAAAATAACGCAGGTGTTGGATTTTTTAACGATACCGGTAAGTTTTCTCATCGCCTGGCTCATAAGACGCGCGTGCTGACCGACGTGACTGTCGCCCATTTCCCCTTCGATTTCCGCTCTGGGTACGAGTGCGGCGACGCTGTCGATAACGATTATGTCGATACCGCCGCTTTCTACGAGTTGTTGCGTGATGTCGAGCGCTTGTTCGCCGTTGTCCGGTTGCGAAACGTAAAGTTCGGCAAGGTCTACGCCGAGTTTTTCCGCATAAATCGGGTCGAGAGCGTGTTCTGCGTCGATGAACGCCGCCACGCCGCCGAGCCTTTGCGCTTCGGCTACGATATGGAGCGTAAGCGTGGTTTTACCGCTGGATTCGGGTCCGTACACTTCTATTATTCTGCCGCGCGGAACGCCGCCTACGCCCGTCGCCGCGTCAACCGCTATGTTGCCCGTAGGGATAATATCGACGTCGACTTTGCTCGTTCCGTCCATTTTCATTATAGTGCCTTTTCCGCATTCTTTTTCTATTTTCGCTATCGCGTCTTCCAACGCTTTTTTTCTTTTTTCGTCCATTTCGATTACCTCGCTTTTTTATGTAGTAGTTAAATTTTTTTTTGTTTTTTCGCTTTTTACAGCGTGTCGGTAAGAAATTCGTACGTGCGATAAACCGCCTCGTTTGCCGCGCTTCTTCTTATCTCGTTGCGCGTGCCTTTGTAAATACGTTTTATCGCGATCGGTTCTTTTGCCTGAAACGCTATTCCGATATAAACCAGCCCGACGGGTTTATCGTCCGTGCCGCCGTCCGGACCGGCTATCCCGGTGGTGGAAACCGCTATGTCCACGTTTTCGCCGAGCAATCCGTACGCCATCTCTTTCGCCGTTTGTTCGCTCACCGCACCGTATGTATTAAGGGTTTCTCCGTCCACGCTTAGCCGTTCCATTTTCGATTCGTTGGAGTAAGTGACTACCCCTTCGTAAAAAACTTTGCTCGCGCCGGCTACGTCCACTATACGGGACGCGACCAGACCGCCGGTACAACTTTCCGCCGTGGCAAGCACGAGATTGTTTTCTTCAAGAAAATCGACCAGAACTTTGCCGAGAGAAGAATTGTCTTCGCTGTAAACCCCTTCGCCGAGAGCGTCGCACACTTCGAGATATTCCCTTTCGGTAGCGTTAAACTCGATCGTATTGTCGAGAGCGTAACTTCTCACGCTGAACGTTCCTTCCGGCGCGCCGGTTTCGGCAAGACGGTTCCATAAATCTTCTTCCGTGCCGAAGAATTTAATCTTGTACTTCATTTTCCTCCTTACTCGCATATCCGTACCAGTCGAAATCGACGTCCGTGATATGGACTTTGTATACTTCGCCTTCTTTGACGTTAAAGTCTGCCGTGAAATAAACTTTCGTATCTACTTCGGGAGTTTGGTATTCCGTTCTACCGTAAAAAGCACCCTTTTCCGTATTTATTCCGTCGCATAAAACTTCGAGAGTCTGACCGACGAAACGCTGTTGACGGGAGATATAACCGATTTGCCACGCTTTTTCAGCGTCGGTGCGGCGGCGTTTTGCCACCGAAGTTTTTACCTTGTCCGGGAAAGAGTAAGCCGGCGTGCCTTCTTCGGGGGAGAACACGAAAAATCCGGCGTAGTCGATATAATCTCTTACGAAATCGCAAAGGTTTTTGTTGTTTTCTTCGGTTTCTCCGGGGAATCCGGTAATGAAAGAACTTCTTACCGCTATATAGTTTTTGCGCGAGCGGATACGGTCGAAAAGTTTATAAAGGCTTTCTTTCGTGCTTGCGCGGTTCATTCTCTTAAGTATATCGTCGTCGACGTGCTGCATCGGTATATCGAGATACTTAGCCATTTTAGGCTCGTTGTCGATGAAGTCGAGAAGTTCGTCCGTGATATGTTCCGGATAAGCGTAAAGCAGTCTTACGCGCCAAAAATCGAGGGTGCAGATTTTTCTCAGAAGGGGAATAAGATAACGCTCGCTGTAGTTGTCGATACCGTAATTCGTCGTGTCCTGAGCGACGATAATCAGTTCTTTAACGCCTTTTTCTCTGAGCGCGCGCGCCTCCGCCATCAGTTGGACTGCGGAATACGAATGGTATTTTCCGCGGATATACGGTATGGCGCAGTAAGAACAGCGGTTGTTGCAGCCGTCGCTGATTTTAAGGTATGCGTACCACAAAGGGGTGGTTATTATCCTGCCGTAAGTACGGGGAAGAAACCGCGGTTTGTGATAAAACGTGTTGACTACGCGCACGATCTGACCTTCCTGATTAACGGGCAAAAACACGTCCACTTCGGGAATTTCTTTCTTTGCTTCTTCGCCGTAGCGAGTGGAAAAACAGCCCGTAACGACGATTTTCAGGTCTTTTTTGCGCTTTTTAAGTTCTATCGCATCCATAATGGCGTCGATTGCTTCGCGTTTTGCCGCCTCTATAAACGCGCAGGTGTTTATCAAAAGCACGTCCGCTTCTTCTTTGTCCGGAACGATTTCATAGCCTGCCTCGGACAAACGGCAAAGCATTTTTTCCGCGTCTACGCGGTTTTTATCGCAACCGAGCGATATAAATCCTACGTTCATATTTTTTATTCTCCGTGTTCGGTGGTATCGAATTTTTCAAGTTCCGCGTCTTCGTCCGAGCCGTAACGCGCCGCCCATTCGCGGTAAAAATCGTCTTTCGAGATGAGTATTTCCCGCTTTTCTTTACTGCCTTGCGGCACCGACGACAAGTACCCTTCGGCGGCAAGTTCTTCAAGTATGTTGGCGACCGTGTTGTATCCGCGTTTCAGTTTGCGTTGCAGGTAAGAACACGACACGTAGTTGGCGTCCACGCAATATTTAAGCGCCTGCCAGTTAAGATCGGGTTCGTTCGCGTTATCGTCGCTTTGCGCGCTTTCCGCGCCGTTTTGCGCGGGAGACGGGTTTCTTGCCGGAGCGGAAGAGTTCGACGAAGACGCGTTTTTAAGTTCTTCGCTCGCGCCTGCCGCGCCGTTAAGTATCTTCTGAATTTCTTCTTCGTTAAACGAATACTCGTTGTTTTCTCTGATAAACTTCGCCGCTTCTTCTATTTCTTCGGTGGTGACGAGAGCGCACTGCGCGCGGCGCATATCCTGTCCGCGTTTTATGTACATATCGCCTCGACCCAAAAGGCACTCCGCGCCCTTAGCCTTGAATATGACCTGACTGTGAACGTAGTCGCCTACGGCAAACGCTATCTTCGTGTTAAGGTTGTTCTGAATTTCGTTGGTAATAACGGTTTTTACCGGGTTCTGCGTTGCGAAGATAAGGTGTATGCCTGCCGCACGGGCGATTCTCGCAAGGGAGTTAAGCGTGCTTTCCAACGTTTTACGCGCGTTCGGATCGCTCATAAGTTCGCTCGCTTCGTCGATGATTATTACTATTCTCGGCAGTTTTTCCACGCCTTCGCGACTGTTGTATTCGGAAAGGTTACGGATATGCAGAGTTTTGAAAAGGTTAAATCTGCCCACTACTTCTTCCCTTATCCACTTAAGCGCGTTTACTATTTCGGGTATGGAAGAAAGCGGCTCTTTCAAAAGCATATGCGGAAGTCCGGCGTACGGAGCCATTTCTACTTCCTTAAGGTCGATAAGCAAAAGTTTGACTTCGTCCGGGGAATAACGGAAGATAATGCTCGAAAGTATGACGTTTAAGCAAACGGATTTACCGCTGCCGGTTTCGCCCGCGACCAGCGCGTGCGGCATCGCCGCAAGGTCTTCGATAAGAACTTCGCCTTCCGCCGTCTTACCCATTGCGATCACTATGTCGCCTTTCGCTTCGCGGTACTCTTTGCTCGAAAGAATTTCCTTAAACCCGACTACGCTCTTTATCTCGTTCGGTATCTGTATTCCGCAGTAATCCGTGTCCGGAAGTTGCGGTATGATGGCAATCGGTTTGCTCGATTTAAGCCAACGCTGCAAGTCGGTTTTTAACGCGAATAACTTCGCTATAGGACACCTGTCGCCGAGTTCGAGCGCGCACAGCGTAACCGTCGGACCTTTGACCGCGTCCACGAGTTTCGCTTCCACGCCGAAGTTTTTAAGACGAACTTCGAAAATTTCGCGCAGTTCGTCCCAGTTGTCTACGGACGGATTGAAGTTGGGCGTAACGTGGTTTTTAAGTATGGAAATCGGCGGCTTGTTGTACGGAAGATCGGGCCGCTTGACGAGTTGCACGATTTTGTGGTAACCCGTGGCTTGCTCTTCTTCTTCCGGAGTGGTGGGCATATCGGAAGAAACTATCGGACCGGTATATGCCGGACGAGCCGCAGGCGCGGACGGCACGGGCGCCGCAGGCGCAACCCCGTTCTTCATTACGGGTATAAGTTTGCCTTCGAAATAAACGTAGTCCGTGGATACGTCGGGCGACGGCGCAGCCGGAGCAACGGGCGCCGCAGGCGCAACCGACGGAGTCGGCTCTGCGATTTCTTCTTCGATCTCTTCCGTTTCTTCGATTGCGGTCGGTTCTTCTTTCTCTTCTTCCGCCGCGGGTCCGTAAAGAATGGGACTCGGCGCAAACTTCTCGTTCGCGCTTTGTTTTAACGCCTGTAAAAAAGGATTGTCGCGCGGTTTAAGCAGATCTTGTATGTTTTCGTCTTTTTCGTCGTCGAAAATAACCGTTTCTTCGGGTTCGTCGTCGTAATTAAGCACGGGTTCTTCACGCTTAGGTTCTCTCCCGAGAAGTAAATCCGTAGCGTCCGCTTGTTCGGGCTCAGGCTCTTTCTTTTTACGGAAAGTGTAGGGTTTTACGTCGTAATCGCCGTATTCGCCGTCCGATTTGTACGGAGAAGAAGAACTCGGAACGTAACTTTCTTTAACGCCGCCGAAAAGAAGTTCGTACGGGTCTGTCGTTTGTTTTTCAACCTTTTGATCCGTCATATAAGCGATCGGCGCAGGCGTCGGTTCGGGTTTCGACTTTTTATTGAGAAACGGCGCTTCGTCGAGAATAACTTCGTGACAAACGGGCAAAGGCTCGGTCTTTTTCTTGCGTTTCGGCGCAAACGGAGTCGCCGTTCCGGCAAAAATAAACGGTCGGAAGAAAAGGAACATAAAAAGTCCGGTAAGAACGATGTTGAACACGATCGCCCATACGTAGGTAAACCACACCGCAACGGGGGAAGTGATTATGCCGAACACCGCTCCGCCCACGGTTTTACCGTCGTAGGAAGTGACTATGTAATCGGTGAAAGAATTCGTCGCCTGCCGACCGATACACGCCACGTGCAAAGTTGCGATGGCGAAAAACACGGACAAAGCGAAAAATATCGCCGTCTTCACCGTCAGATTAAATTTCTTTTTCAAACAATGCAAAACTTCGGCAACGATACCCAGCGCAAGATAAAAATACGCCGCCCAGCCAAAAACTTTAACCGCATAACGCAAGGTAAACGGTATACAGAGAAGTATCGTCACGACGAAAAGCACGCCGCAGGCGATAAGTTCTCGTTTGTTTTCATACGCAAACCGCTTGAATTTATCCATTTAACGAAGTTTCCCCTTTCAAAACCGCTTTCAAATCGACGTTTATTTCCTTACCGACGTAGCAAACCGCCGCTTTGTCGTAGTCGATTACGTCGTCGAACGCTTGCTGAACGTCGGCAAGCGAGAGTTTTTCCGTCTGTTTTATGAGAGAACGGCAGTTGACCGCCTTTCCCGTCAAAAGATAGTATTTGCCCATTATGCGCATAACGTCGAACGTGGTTTCTCCGCTGAGAACCGCTCCCGTTTCGCGCTGAATTTTAACTTTGTCGAACTCTTCCTTGCCCAAGCCGTCTTTGCGGACGGTTTCCAAAACTTCGCGAACCGCTCCGATCGCCTTTTCGGTGAGTTCGGGCGCGGTAGCAAGACCTATATCGAGATACCCCGCCCCTTTTACCGACGTCGCCTGACAATAAATTTCGTAAACGAGACCGAGTTCTTCCCTTACTTTTTGGAAAAGCCTGCTGCTCATTCCGCCGCCGAGTATAAACGCAAGCATAGGCGCGGAATCCGCGCGTTTGTCGGCAATCGGATAGGACGGAAAACGCACGAGAACGCTCGCTTGCTCGAAAGGCTTGTCGCACCTTTTCGCAAAAAACGACGCCGTTTTTGCCTTGCGAACCGCTTTCTTTTCGTACGAATAAGACCGGGAAAGAAACTCCGAGTTAAAATACTTTTCTACGAGAAGACGAAGTTCTTCTTCGGCAAGCGGACCGCAGTACGAAAGAGCGACGTTTTGAGGAACGTAGTTGCGCGCCATAAAAGAACGGATTTTGTCCGCGTTAAGCGACTTAACCGACTCCGCCGTGCCTAAAATAGGACGGGAGAGCGTGTTGTTAACGAAAAACTCGGAAGAAAGCAAGTCCGCGCAAACGGAATCCCCGTCGTCGTCGTACATTTTTATCTCTTCAAGCACCACTCCGCGCTCGCGCTCGATGTTTTCGTCGGTAAACGTGGAATGAAAAAACATATCCGATAAAATATCCATATACTCGGAAATAAACTTAGCAAGACCGGAAACGTAAAAAACGGTGTTCGACTTCGAAGTGTAAGCGTTGCAGTTCGCGCCGAGTTTGTCGGTTTCGTTGGCTATGTCGAAAGCCGTACGCCTTTCCGTACCCTTAAACAACATATGCTCGATAAAATGCGCCACGCCGTTTTCGTCCGCTTTTTCGTCGCGACTGCCTGCGCCGACGTATATGCCGAACGCACAACTGTCCGAACTCTTTTTTCTTTCGTAACAAACGGTAAGACCGCCGGGGAATTTTAATAATTTTGCCATATAACTCCTTATATACTTAGATAGTATAACAAACGCGCGCAAAAAAATCAACAACTAAAAGGAGCATATCAAATACAACGCTTTACGTCCCATAAAAACGAAACGAATTAAGCCTTCCCTTGGGGGAAGGTGGCAACGAAGTTGACGGATGAGGGGAGATCTCCGACCAAACGTTATGCGGAAATTTACTCGCGGTCAGCGAAAACGCTGACGCGCGGATAAATTTTTAATCCGCATAAGTCGGACTACCAAGGAAGCAAAATGATACATTTTGCTTAGGGAGTGAAGTTCGCAGGGGTGTTGCCCCTCGCTCGCTCCCCGTAATGGCGGCACTCACGGCGCGTGTCCGCTCGTGCCGAAACGATTAAACCGTAAAACATTGTGCGTATGCCCACCTATCCTGATAAGTGAGAAAAGGCGGAAATGGAATTAAGGTGGGTATGCTAATAAGAAAATATAGTTTATTGTGAAATAAGGGATACCGTTATATTATGTTTGGTTGTCGGAAACGGTGATTTAGTGTGGGATAAGGGCATAGGGAAAAGCGGAAAGGATAAAGGTATTTTGCGGTTTGAGCAAGGGGGAAACGGTTGTCGTAAAAAAGGAAAAAGTGCATCTTGAAAAAGCGTTTATTTTATGTTAAAATATTTTTATACTGTTTAACATCAATTTTTAGGTGGACGAAATGAAAAAATCGGTTAAGGCTATTCTCGGCGTTTTGTGTGCGCTGATCATATTCGTTTTTCTTGCCGGGATTGCGGTTCCTACGTATTTTGCTACTCGCCGCAGGGCGGTTATCGTTGTTCCCGGACTTCTTAACAGCGCGCTTTACAACGAAAAAACCGGGGAAGTTATTTACGATCCTATCGGCACGGACACCGAAGGATATCTTCTCGACGATATACTTTACGGCAACGGCGTGGTTTCCGTCGCGTTGGGCGCAATCGTAAAAACGGATATTCTCAACGATATTATGGATTTTATCGACGGAAAAGAACCGAATTTTCTTTCCGACTGGTGGCTTGACGACGAAGGAAACGCGCTCGAAAACATAGTTGCCGTTCCGTTTTCGCACGACGGTTACGCTCGTTACGGAGCGTTGCAGGCGACGCGCGTTCCTTACGATTATTGTCTTGAACGGTTCGGTTCGGAAAAAAACACGGACGTGCTTATTTACGAATACGACTGGCGCGCGGACACGAGAAAAGCGGTCGACGGACTTTGCGAGATGGCGAAAGGCTACGACGAAGTGGTTCTTTACGCTCACTCTATGGGTAATATCGTTTCTTCCCTTGCCATTGCGCAAAACAAAGAGTTCCGTAAAAAAGTCGTACTTAATATGGCTTGCGCCGCGCCGTACTACGGCTCGTATGTGGCGTTGGATATTCTCGAAAACGGCGCGGAAACGATAAACGGACTTTTCGATATGGCGGAAGGGGCGGTTTCTTCCCTGCCTGCGGCTATTTCCAAAGCGGTTTCCGGGTTAATCGCCAAACTTCCCACGGCAAGGGAGCGCGTACTTAACTACGTTTTACCGATGTTTCAGGGATATCCCGCGATGGCGCAACTTCTTCCCGCGATCGAGCAGGTTTGTCCCGACGGGGAAAACAGTTCGCTCGTCGTGGACGGCAAGCCGATTAAAACTCGGGAAGAATTGCTGTCTTATTATCGTTCTCGCAAATGGGCGTACGATAAAAACGGCAAAATGCGTCCGTGGATTGCGGATCTCGACGAGTTTTGGGAGGCGAGTTACGTTAACGGCGTACACGCGTCGAAACTCGTGAACACGCACTACGTCGTCGGGGAAAACTGTTATACCATAATAGGCGCGGAGCAAAACGGCGACCATTTCCGTTCTTTAAGCGAGAAAAACGGCGACGGAACGGTACCGTTTTTAAGTGCGACGTTAGGCAAAGGCAAAACGCTGAAAAACGCGTCGTATCTTGACGGGTTCGACCACATCGAAGTCGGGCACGCGTTTCACAAAGGACTTGCGGATTATTTTACCGAAGGGGAAAAACAACTCGAACTCAAAAACAGAATAGTGTTTGCTTTCAAGCGGCTGTTCAACAAAAACAAATAAAAAATAACTAAAAGGAGAGAAAACAAGTTATGAAAAAAGTTAAAGTCGGCGTCGTCGGTTACGGCGTTATCGGACAAAGGCTCGCGGACGGCGTTGCCAAACAAGAAGATATGCAACTCGTCGGCATAGTCGACCTTGCGCCCACGCTCAGCATACGCGCGCTCAGAGAAAAAGGAATGCCGTACGATCTTTATCTCGTCGATATGGACAAGAAAGGCGAATTCGACGCGCTCGATATTCCCGTAAGCGGTTCTATGCGCGACCTTCTCGGCAAAGTCGACGTCGTACTCGATTCTTCCCCGGGCGGAGTAGGCGCGAAGAACAAAGTTCTTTACGACGAGTTCGGCGTTAAAGCGATTTTTCAGGGCGGCGAGAAAAATTCCGTTGCGGACGTTTTCTTCCACGGTTACGCCAACTACGAAAAAGGTTTGGGGCAGAAATCGCTCAAACTCACGAGTTGCAACACGACCGGTCTTATCCGTTCGGTAGACTGTCTTGACAGGGCGTACGGAATAGAAAGAGTAGCCATCACCATCATAAGAAGGGTTGCCGATCCCGGCGATTATCACAGAGGTTTAACCAACGCTCTTCAAATAGACAAAGCGCCTTCCCATCAGGCGGTCGATCTTATGACGATTATGCCCCACGTCGAAGCGACGGGAATACTCGTACACACCCCGGTTACGCACGGACACATTATCACCGTAGTGGCTACCGGCAAGCAAAAAATAACCAAAGAAATGGCGATCGAGGCGTTTTCCAAACATCCGCGTATTCGTCTTGTCAGCACCGACGAAGGGTTCAAAGGAAACGCGTCCCTTTTCCGCTACGCCCGCGATTTGGGCAATCCGCGCGGCGATATGTACGAAATCGCGCTTTGGACGGACAGTATCGTAGAAAGCGGCGATTCGATTATGTACGCAATCAACATTCCGCAGGAGGCGGTAACCATTCCCGAAACGATGGACGGTATCCGCGCTTGTATGGAAATGCAACCCGACAGCCTGTCCGCTACGACCGAAACCAACAAATATCTCGGTATCGGCAAATGGAGAAGATAAAATGAATCTCGGAATAAACAACGTAATCGGAGCGGACGTAAAAGACAAGTTCGTCCTGTTCCGACCCGACGTAAACTCTCCTATCGACGAAAATAAAAAAATCGTCGGGCTTAACCGCCTGAAAAAAACCGTTCCTACCCTGCGTTATCTTATGGAAAACGGAGCGAAAACGGCGATCATCGCCCATCAGGGCGACACGCTCGACTATTCCAACCTTATTTCGATGGCGGAACACGCGAAGATTTTAGGCGAACTCGTCGGCAAAGAAATCCCCTATATCGACGACGTTTGCGGCGACGCGGCGATTGAAAAAATAAAATCTCTTAAAAGCGGCGAGGCGATTTTCTTAGGGAACTTGCGGTACCTTACGGAAGAAGTTTCCACCTTTGAAAAAGACGTTAAACTCACCGCCGACGAAATGAAAAGCACCTATCTCGTCCGTCGGCTCGCGCCGCTGTTCGACGTTTACGTCAACGACGCGTTCAGCGCGGCGCACCGCAACTGTCCGAGTATGGTAGCGTTTCAAAAACTTATGCCGTCCTACGCCGGACCGTTGTTTTTTAACGAGTACGAAGCGCTTGCCCGTATCCGCGACCACGCCGAGAAACCCTGCGTGTTCGTTTTGGGCGGAGCGAAAATATCCGACGCTTTCGGTATGATGAAACAGGTACTTTCAAACGGCACCGCGACGAACATTCTCGCCTGCGGCGTAACCGGTATAATAATGCTGCTTGCGCAAGGCAAAAAGGCGGGCTTATCTTACGAAAAATGGCTTGCCGACCGCGACCTGCTCGCGTTCGTTCCGCAAGCGAAAGAACTGCTCTCTCTTTACGGCGACCGTTTCGTTCTTCCCGTAGACGTCGCTTACGAAGAGAACGGCGAAAGAAAGGAAATCGACGTCGAAAACCTTCCGCTCGACGACGCGTCTTTCCTTGACGTAGGCAAAAAAACGGCGGAAAAATTCTGCGAAATCATCGCAAACGCAAAAACCGTTTTCGTCAACGGACCTGCCGGAGTGTACGAAAATCCGATCTTCCGTTACGGCACGCAAACTATATGGAAAGCGTTTGAAACCACTTCCGCTTACACCGTGATCGGCGGCGGCGACACCGTCAGTGCGGCAAACAAACTCATTGACGTAACGAAAATAAACTACGTCTGCACCGCAGGCGGAGCGATGGTGAGATTTTTAAGCGGAGTTACTCTCCCCTTAGTCGAAGCGATGCTCGGCGCGAAAAAGGAATAATTTTTATGAAAACGGAACTCGGCTACGGCAAACAAAAAATCGAGTTTTCGGTTCCCGAAAACCGCATTAAAGAAGTGCTTACGCCCAACAAAGTAAAAATCGAACTTACCGGCGCGGCGGAAGTCGAGCGTGCGCTCGACTTCCCTTTCGGCTCGAAAAAAATCGAAGAAATCTTTTCTTGCTTAGACCGCGTGGCTATAATAACGAGCGACGTAACGCGGCCTATGCCGACGAAAGTCGTTTTGCCGTGCGTATTGCGTCGGCTGTATAAAGCGGGCGTAAAAAAGGAAAACGTAGTCGTGGTTTTCGCTTTGGGAAGTCACAGAAAGCACACCGAAGAAGAAAAAAAATATCTTGTCGGCGAGGAGATTTATAACGATTTTATCGGCAGACTTCTCGACAGCGACGAAACCGACGTCGTAAGAAAAGGCGTTACCGAAAAAGGCACGCCTGCGGATATTTTCCGCCCGGTTGCCGAAGCGGACAAGGTTATTGCGCTCGGTAATATCGAGTACCATTATTTTGCCGGATACAGCGGCGGAAGCAAGGCGGTTATGCCCGGAGTTTCCACGAGGGCGGCGATAAGAGAAAACCACTCGATGATGGTTCTTCCCGAGGCGCGTTCGGGCAATATCGACAGTCCGGTAAGAAAGGACTCGGAAGAAGTTTGTCTTAAATTTCAACCGATCGATTTTCTTGTAAACGTAGTGCTCAACGAGAAAAAAGAAGTGATAGGTTGTTTCTGCGGCGACGTGATAAAAGCGCACAGAAAAGGGTGCGATTTTTTGGACGGTTTCTACAAAAAGAAACTCGATAAAGGCGCGGATATAGTGGTCGTTTCTTCCGGCGGATATCCTAAGGACCTTAATATGTATCAGGCGCAAAAAGCGTTGGACAACGCGTCGCGCGCGGTACGCGACGGCGGAGCGATTATTTGGCTCGCCGAGTGCGGCGAAGGGTTCGGCTCGGAAGTTTTCGAAAAATGGATGACCGAATATACCCCTGCCGAGCGTATAGATAACATTCGTAAAAACTTCGTTCTCGGCGGACACAAAGCGGCGGCGATCGCGCTCGTTTGCCAAAGAGCGAAGATATTCTTCGTTGGAAAATTCGACCCGAAAACGGTGAGAAAAATAGGGCTTACTCCTTGCGGAAGTTTAGCCGAAGCGTTCGACGAAGCGACCCGTCTTACGGGGGAAAACTCGTCGGTAATCGTTATGCCGTACGGCGGCAGCACCTTGCCGGTTATCGAAAAATGAACGAAGAAAAAAACGCTTTACGCGCGGAAAAACTGAACGCGTTAAAACATATAAAAGACAGAGAAAACCGCGAAAATCGTGCAACCGACGCGATTTTACTTTATCTGAAAAACAACGGTTTTGAAAAAATCGCGATATACGTTTCCGTCCGTGACGAACTAAGCACGAGAGAAATCGTCAATCGCCTTTTGTCGCTCGATAAGCGAGTGTTCGTGCCGGTGTGCGTAAGCGAAAGCGAGATGGTTTTTACCGAAATCAACGCCGAAACCGAATGGATAAAAGGCGCATACGGGATACCCGAACCGAAAATCAGGACACCCGAAACCGACTTTGACGCGGTAATCGTGCCGCTTGTCGCTTTTGACGGAAACAAAAACAGGCTCGGCAAAGGCAAGGGGTATTACGACAGATTTTTATCGGATAGCAAGGCTCGCAAAATCGGCGTTGCTTTTCGAGAACAAAAAGCCGAGTTCGTGCCGACGGAAAAAACCGACGTAAAACTCGACGAAATTCTTGTTTTTTAATTAGTATAAAGTTTTTATTTTTCTTTTCTTTTGCGGTATTTGCGCAAGGAGAACGGCGACGAAAATTACGGCGCAACCTATGATTTCTCTTGCGGAGAGTTTTTGGTTAAGGAGTACCCAGGCGGCAAGCACGCTTACTACCGATTCGAGGCTCATTATTATGGACGCGGCGGTCGGGTTAAGGTCGCGCTGACCTAAGATTTGGAACATATAAGCGATGCCCGCGCTCACCACGCCGCAGTAAAGAATGGGAACGTAGGCGTTGAGAATATTTTGAATATCGGGGTGTTCGAAGATAAACATCTGGATTGCGCTGAGAAAGGAGCATACGAAGCACTGCGCGCAGGCAAGGCTTATTCCGTCGGTTTTCTTTCCGAAAATATCCACGCAAATTATGTGCATTGCGAATCCTACGGTACAGCCGAGTTCTATCAAATCCCCTTTGTTTACGTTTTCAAACCCGTCGCCGAGGCAAAGAAGGTACAATCCGACGACTGCGCAAAGCACGGCGACCCAGGCAAAAACCGGACATTTTCTGCGGAAAAACAGACCGATTATGGGGACGAAAACGATATAGCACGAAGTGATGAAACCGCTTTTCCCGGCGGTGGTGTAGCGCAAGCCGACTTGCTGGACGTTCATTGCGACCGCCATTGCCGTACCGCAAACCAGACCTGCGACGGCGAGGTTTTTGGCGGCTTGTTTTTTCTCTTCTTTCGTTAAGGAAGTCGGGTGTTTTTTACGTTTTATCCCGTGGAAAATCAGCGTAAAGATAAGCAGAGCCACGCCGCCGACGAAACAGCGGACCGAGGTAAAAGTAAAAGGCTCGACGTAATCAAGCCCTTTTTCTTGTGCGACGAACGCGATACCCCAAAGTATCGCCGCTCCCAGTAAAAATAACGAACTTCTCGCTTTTTTCATATGTATAATTTTAGGGTAAGTTATTCCCCTTTCTTTTTGCGCGGTTTCGGATAGTTAAAGTTTTCTTTTTTCGCGTCTATAATAAGGTTATAGTAAAGCGCGGCGTCGCGTTTGGCTTCTTCGAGGTCCATATCCACGCAGTAGCCGCATTCGGACGGCGTTGCGCCGGGGATTTCTCCTTCGAAGTCGGACACGTAGTCGAACGTGCGTTCTATCAAAGGCAGAATGGTTTCCGTGTCCACGTCGCCGGCTACGATGAGGTAGAACCCGGTGCGGCAACCCATAGGTCCGAAGTAGATTATTCTGTGTCCCCAAAGTTCGTCGTTGCGCATAAACGTGGCGCAGATGTGTTCGAGCGCGTGAACGCTTCCGGTACTCATTACGTCTTCGCGGTACGGGCGTTTCATTCTGATGTCGAACGTGGTAATCATTTCGTCTCCGAGAAGGTCTTTTCTCGAAACGTACAACCCGGCTTTAAGCCTGAGGTGGTCTATTTTGAAACTCGGTATGGTTTCCATTCCTTTCTCCGTGGGTTTATTTTTTTCGTTACACATTATATATAATATCCTAAATATTAGCAAGCGTTATTCAAACAAAGGGGGAGTCCGTTTTACTTTTTTTCCGTCGTGTGGTATACTTACGGCAAATGAAAAAAGGGTTAATATTCGATTTTGACGGAGTGATTTGCGATTCCGAGAAGTTTCATCACAAGGCGTGGCAGGAAGTGGCGGCGGCGCTCGGAGTGGAGTTCGGTGCGGACGAGTACGTGCCGTACCAAAGCACGGGCAGGAAGAAGGTCATTTCTTATCTTGCGGAAAAGGCGGGCGCGACTTACTCCGAGGACTTATTTCAACGGCTGTCCGCCGTTAAAAGCGAAGCGTTCGCACGCCTGACGCGCGACGTAGGACCGAGCGATATGATAGCCGGTGCGGAACGGTTTATAAAGCGAGCGTATGCGTCCGGCGCGACTCTCGCCGTCGCGTCCTCGGCAAGCACCGCGCGACAAATGCTGCGCACGTTGTCGCTCGACGCTTATTTTGCCGCCGTCGTGGACGGCTCGGACGGATACGAGAAAAAACCAAGCCCCGCGGTTTTTATCGCTGCGGCGGAAAAGATAGGGCTTAAACCGTCGGAGTGCGTCGTTTTCGAAGATTCGCCTGCGGGAGTAACGGGCGCGAAAAACGGCGGTTTCGAAGTGGTGGGGATAGGAAAAAATCTGGCGAATGCGGATTTTCCGGTATTCGACGATTTTATCGGTGTGGAAAAAACGTTTTTCGGCGAATAAAAAAGATAAAGAAAAAAGGATTTTTCGGCAAAAACCGCGGTAAAACGGTTGACAAACGGTTGCTCGTGTATTATCATATTTAAGCAAAACTGAATTATTATGGTGAATTAGCCCCTTGCCGTAAGTAACTCGGGTATGTAAATACTTTAATAAAAAAGGAGTTTTACCATGAAGTCTTATATGGCAAAACCTGCGGAAGTAAAAAGAGACTGGTACGTCGTTGACGCGGCGGGACTTCCTCTCGGTAGAGTCGCTTCTCAGGTAGCATCTGTGTTAAAAGGAAAAAATAAGCCCACTTATACCCCCAACGTGGATACGGGCGATTACGTGATCGTTATCAATACCGACCAAATCGAACTTACCGGTAAGAAGAGAGAACAAAAATATTATCGTTATCATACCGGATACGTAGGCGGACTGAAAGAAATCAGATACGACAAACTTATGGACGAAAAGAGTGATTTTGCTCTTACCAAAGCGGTAAAAGGAATGCTTCCGAAAAACAGTCTCGGAAGAGCGATGATCAAGAAATTGTTCGTTTACAAAGGCAGCGAACATCCGCATACCGCTCAGCAACCCAAAGAACTTTGCTTGAAATAATCGAGGTGAACTATGAAAAAAACCAAAAGTGCTAAAATCCAGTTCTGGGGAGTAGGAAGAAGAAAGAAAGCCATCGCGAGAGTAAGAATTTACGCAGGCGGCGAAAACGGAATCGTAGTAAATAAGAGTTCTATTGACGAATACTTCAAGACCGACGCTCAGAAGTTTATTGCTAAACAACCTCTCGAACTCACGAACACCGCAGATAAATACGACGTTATCGTAAACGTAACGGGCGGCGGACTTACCGGACAAGCGGGAGCGATCCGTCACGGTATCGCGAGAGCGCTGTGCGAAGCGGACGAAACCCTTCGTCCCGAACTCAAGAAAGCAGGCTTCCTGACGAGAGACCCGAGAATGAAAGAAAGAAAGAAATACGGTCTTCACAAAGCAAGAAAAGCACCGCAATTCTCGAAGAGATAATCGGATTATCTTACAAACAAAAAACAAAATTCCGTTCCTTGCGAGCGGAATTTTTTTATATCCGAAAAAACAAAAACCTCACG
The DNA here is from genome assembly GCA_905210905.1 of uncultured Christensenella sp. Taxonomy (GTDB): domain Bacteria; phylum Bacillota; class Clostridia; order Christensenellales; family DTU072; genus CAG-1782. The sequence continues at coordinate 23,474 of CAJLYQ010000011.1, forward strand.
GGGAAGGAACTCGTGAAGATGTTTGATAAATACTCGGTTTTCGAATATATAGTCACTTATTACGAGGCGTTGCATACCACGGGGATAAAATATACGCTAAACGATATTGACGAATATATAGAATCTCAGAAAAACGCATAAAAAAAACGGCTTCTTCGGAAGCCGTTTTTAATATCGGTTTTGTCCGTTTTACTCGGTTCGGAGTGCGACGGCGGGGTCTTGTTTTGCGCCCATAAACGCAGGAATTACGCCGGCGGTTATGCTCAAAGCAAAACTTATCGCAATCATTGCGAGCGGATGCCACCACAGGACGATTGCCAGATTGGCGATGCCGACTTTGGCTTGCAGTATTACGTTTATCGGTAACGTCAGTATCCAACCTATAAGCACGCCGAGCAACCCTGAATACAGACCGAGCATACCGCTTTCCGCAACGAAAATCGACGTAATGTCGAGTTTTCTTGCGCCGATGGAACGCAGTATGCCTACTTCTTTGCGGCGTTCCAACACCGACGTGTAGATTATTACCGCAATCATTATCGAACTTACGATAAGCGAAATCGACGTAAATCCTATCAAAACTTTACTGATTGCGTCGGACATCGCGTTTACGAAAGACATCATCGAGTCGAGCATATCCGTGTACTTAATCTTCTTGCTCTCGTTGCCGGACGCTTGTTGTTCGTTGTTGTATGCGTCGATATACGCTTTTATTTTTTCTTTGTTTTCAAAAGTGTGCGCGTATATCTCTATGGATTTAGGATTGGATTCGTCAGCAAGACCCATTTCGGTAAGGCGTTCGTTATACGATTTTTTGTCGAACGTAGAACTCGTGCTTGTGATATCTTTTGCGCTTCTGAACGTCGCTTTAGAGAAGTCGGTTACTTCCGAGTACGATACGATTTTGCCGTTTTCTTTATACAGAGCGGTCGCCTGTTGTGCCTTGACCGCTTCGTTTTCCACTGCCTGAGAAATAAGGTATTTGGTCAAAGAAGACTTATAGCCGATCGCGCCGGTAATCGTAAGACCGGTTGCGCCCTTTCTCGGACGAACTATGCCTACGACCTTTGCTTTAACTGAGTAGTTGCTCGTAACGAAAGATCCGCTTTGTTCGGACTTGGGAGTTTTTATCCAGTTGTCGCCGTCTTTCGCGTAGTAATCGTAGCCGCCGAGAATGAAGTATTCGAGGCTGAGCAAGTCGTCTACAGTAAACGTCGCTTTCGAGAAAAAGTCTTTTTGCAACAGTGCGGCGACTATGTCTTTTTCCGATTTAAGTCCCAGCATAAAAAGAGAGTAGTCGTTTAATTGGTTCTTTTCGTCTACCGAAATGACAACTTCGGCAATCTTATCTCCGTTTTCGTCTGTTTTTATCTCGTTCGACGGCCAATGCGAATTTTTGCCGACGAGTTCGTACTGCGTTTTCAAAAGTTCGTCGTTGTCCACGAGTTCGCTCCAACTGCTAAGGTATGAGGCGTATGATTTTGCCTGGTTGACCATCGGGTTGTCGGCAAGGCTTTGCCCTAGTTGCGTAAGCCCTGCGAGAGCCTGGTCCATAACGTCGGTAAACGGTTCTGTCTTCATAAACTTGTCCGAGCCGCCGGGGTCTTTTGCGTAGACGTTGAAATGAACGCCATAGTTACATTTATAATAACCGAGCGAGTCGTCCCACGTTTCGCTAAGGTAATCGTTGAACGCCGGAAGGTCGTTGTTGGAGGTGTAGTTGGAAAGGTTTTCCATTACGTTGCCCAAAACTTTGTTGGTGTAAATTTTTTCTTCGCTCGGGTAGGATTCTCTGTCGGAGCCGGAACTGCTGCTCAGGAAACTCGACAAAATGGACATCGGGTCGATGGAACTGCTTGAAATCGAGAGCGGATACATCGAAAGGGACGCTTCTTCGAGATTCTTTATATAAGCGTTGACGCCGGTAGAGAAAGCGAGAACCAGAATTATACCGATTATACCTATCGAGCCGGCAAACGAAGTGAGCGAGGTACGAACTTTTTTACTGATAAGCGTTCTTGCGCTGAGTTCGATTGCAGTACCGAAAGAAAGGTGGGATTTTTTTACGCGCGCCTTTTTTACGGGTGCGGTTTTCTTTTCTTTTTTCCGTTTCGCGGAAGCGGCGCGTTTGGTTTCGAAATCGGCTTGTTCGTCGCGGGTCGTTTCGTCGTGGGTCGGAGCGACGCCGTCGAGGTAGAGCGAAGCGAATTCGCTGCGCGATTCGTCTGCGGCGTTAAAGGTCGGTTTTTCGATTGAAGCGTCTTCTTCGCCTTCGCCGAACGGGTTATTGTCGCCTGCGACTACGCCGCCGGCAAGGTTAATGATACGGGTGGAGTATTCTTCGGCGAGTTGGTTGTTGTGCGTAACCATAATAACCAGTCTGTCGCGAGAAACTTCGCGGAGAAGGTCCATTACCTGAACGCTGGATTCGGCGTCGAGCGCGCCGGTAGGTTCGTCCGCCAAAATAATATCGGGGTCGGTTATCAGAGCGCGAGCGAGCGCGACTCTTTGCATCTGACCGCCGCTTAATTGAAGGGGTTTCTTATAAATCTGGTCTTTAAGACCGACCCTTTCGAGGACTTCTATCGCTTTTTTTCTACATTCGCTTTTTTTCATTCCCGCAAGAACGAGGGGCATTTCGACGTTACGCACCGCGTTAAGGTGAGGAATAAGGTTATACGACTGGAAAACGAACCCTATGCGTTTGTTGCGGTAGTTGTCCCAGTCGGAAGCGGAGAATTTGGCGGTAGAAACGCCGCCTACGACGATTTCGCCGGAATCGCAAACGTCGAGACCGCCGATAATGTTAAGCAAAGTGGTTTTTCCGCAACCGCTCGGTCCGAGAATGGAAACGAACTCGTTTTTGCGGAACGCAAGACTGACTCCCTTGAGAACGTGCACGACGTTGGTTTTGCTCAGGTAGTAGTTTTTCTGTAAGTTTCTAAGAACGATCATTAGCACTCCTTAGCGATAAGTTCGGTTCCCCCTACAAGCCGAAAATAGCACTCCTAACAGTATATAGCAAACGAGCGTAATTGTCAAACGTCGCAAAGCGAAGGAAAAAAGCGTAAAAAAAAACCGCCCCGAAAGAGCGGTTTTCTTAATTTTGTCTTTTGTGTATTTTATTTATTTTTCTTCAGTTTCCGAAGAATCTTCGTTTTTCTTTTTCATATCGTCGATTAAATCCGATACTTCCGAGCCGCCCTGAATGGTGTCGCTCAGGTGTCTTTTCGTTTTGCCCGTTGCTTTTGCGAAAGCAAGACTTAACTTATCCGTCATTTTGTCGAGAACGCCTTTTTTGTCAAGGAAGTAAACGGCGGTGACGAACAGCGCGAGCATAACGACGCCCATTGCAAGCGTTATTCCGACGGTCGCTCCGTAACTCATATTCGCCGCGACGAAACCCATCGCTATATATACGATGAAACACATTACGGCGACAATGGTTGCGTAAGGCATCTGCGTGCGCACGTGGTCAAGGTGGTTACACCGCGCTCCCGTGCTTGCCATAATCGTGGTGTCGGATATGGGGGAAACGTGGTCGCCGTAAACCGCGCCGGCAAGAACCGCCGACATCGAAAGGTACAGAAGAGCCGGGTTCGCTTGTCCGAGTATGCAAAGAGAAATCGGAATAAGGGTCCCGAAAGTTCCCCAACTGGTACCCGTTGCAAAGGAAATAAGGCAAGCGACAAGGAAGAATATCGCAGGGATTATACCCATTGCCATCGTCATATTCGTCGCACCGGTGTCCGGGTTGTATCCGAAAGCGTGTTGGATAAACGATTTTGCGTCGAGGTAGCCGCCTTTTGCTCCCATAAGAGCGCACAGCGTCCAGGCAAATGTAAGAATAAGGACCGCGGGGACCATCGATTTGAATCCTTCGGTGAACGATGCCATACATTCCTTAAATGAAAGACGTTTCGTAACCGCATAGAAAATTACCGTAATTATAAGCGCGACGACGCTGCCTACGGCAAGAGAAATTTTCGAATCACAGTTTGCAAACGCTTCGATAAACTTCGGATATCCTGCCCTGTATCCGTTGTAGTACATAGAACCTACGCAGCAAACGATAAGGGTTATTACCGGGAAAAGCAAGGAAGAAACCTTTCCTTTTTTGTTGCCGTCAACTTTGATGTCTTCGGTGGGAAGGTCGGTTTCGCCTGCGTAAAGGTCGCCGTTTTCCGCCGCTTTTTCGTTCTTTTTCATCTTGAAAAGGTCGAGTTTAAGCACTGCGAAAAGAATCATCATCGCTATGGTAAACAGCGCGTACATATTGAAAGGAATGGTTTTGATAAAATCGACCAAGCCTTGACTTTCCGTGCCGATAAAGCCCGTAACCGCCGCCGCCCACGAAGAGATAGGGGCAATGATACAGACGGGCGCAGCCGTCGAGTCGATTAGATACGCGAGTTTTGCGTGCGAAAGTTTTGCTTTGTCGGTAACGGGACGCATTGCGTTGCCTACGGTAAGACAGTTAAAATAGTCGTCTACGAAGATAAGACAACCAAGACCTATGGTCGCAAGTTGCGCGCCGGTTTTCGTCTTGATTTTTCTGGACGCCCATTCTCCGTACGCTTGCGAACCGCCGGACTTAACCATAATCACGGCGAAGATACCCAAAACGACAAGAAAAATGAGAATGCCGCCGTTTTCGCCGAGTTGCGTGCCCATGGTTTTAAACAGTTTGGTTAACGCGTCGAGCGGATTGCCGTCCGAAAGAAACATCGCGCCGGCAAATATACCTGCAAACAAACTAAGATAAACTTGTTTGGTGACGAGCGCGAGGACGATCGCTATAATTGCCGGAACGAACGCCCAGAACGTTCCGATAAAATATTCGCCCGCACTCAAAAGTTGAGTAAACATCTTTTTTTCTCCTGTGTATAGTTTTTATCTTCAATCCGTTTTTGTGAAAAACGAATAAAAAAACGGTAACGGGTGAAACACTCGTTACCGCATAATAATAACGTAAATAAAAACGGCAACGATAGCGCTCCACAAAACTGTGACAGTAAACAAGGTATTTCCCTGTCTCCCGGCAAACGCTATCGGTCGAAAACAACGTAGCCTCGGCGGATTTGCCTTTCGCTTTTCCGGACAACGACCGTCCGAAAAGGAAAAACTACTCTTCAAAATCCGCACCTCTATCGAATTTAGTTAAAATGTTAGCACACGGCAAAACCCTTGTCAACAAAATATTGCCGATTTATCAAAATTACCTTAAAAAAGCCTTAACTTTCAAAAACCGAAAACGAAACGGCGGTTTTATCTTTGCGCGAAAGAACCGTGAAATAAAGAACCGAGTTTTTTCGCAACCTGCTCCGTGAGGGCGGGGGGGAGGGGAACTTCCAAAAACAACTCTTCCGCTTTGCGTGCCTGCTCGATTAACATTAACAAACCGTTTGCCGCAGGAATACCTTTTTTTCTCGCTTCTTTAATAAGGACGGTTTCGGACGGATTGTAAACGCAATCGAACACGCCGCATAGAGAAGGAAACGATTTTACGTCGACGGGGCAAGCGTTTACGTCGGGAAACGTTCCCACCGGAGTGGCGTTTATTATTATCTCGACTTCGTTTGAGTACGAGTATACGTTTTCATAGTTGATTTCGGCGGTTCTGCCGACTTTTTTTACCGATTTTGCGCCGAGAGAAACGGCAACGAAATCAGCGGTTTTGCTCGTTCCGCCCGTGCCGAGAATAAAAACATTTTTTCCGCCGAGGAAAACGTTCGCTTTTTGCAACGCGTAAATCATACCGTCCGCGTCCGTGTTGTAACCGACGTAACCGTCGTCCGTTTTTACTACGGTGTTTACCGCGCCGATTGCCTTCGCCGCGCCCTTTACCGAAGATAAAAACGGAATAATCTTCTCTTTATAAGGAATGGTGACGTTAAAACCGTCCATATTTCCGTCTTTGACGAACGAAGAAAGTTCGCTTTCTTTTAGCGGGAAAAGACCGTAATTTTCCAGACCAAAAAGGGCGTGAATTTGCGGCGAAATCGAGTGAATAAGCGGATTGCCGATAAGTCCGAATTTTGCCATTTTTACATAATTTCCTTATAGCCGCCAAGAAAGACGAATCTGTCGCAGGTGTTGTCGAGTTCGGCAATCAGATTAAGCACTTCTTTTTTGCGTATGTCCGCGTCGAAATCGAAGTAAAACGCAAACTCGAACGGCGACGAACCGATGGGGCGCGATTCGAGTTTGGTAAGGTTGAGCCCCAGTGTCGAGAAACGGTTTAACAAGCGGTTAAGGCTACCCGTTTCGTGCGGAAGGTTTACCATAACCGATATTTTATCTGCGCCGTCGAATATTTTCATTTGTTTGGAAACGGCGATGAAGCGAGTAAAATTCGAGTCGCTGTTTTGGATTTCGGACGCAAGAATTTTTAATCCGTAAATCCCTGCGCAATCTCGGCTCGATATGCAAGCCACGCCTTTTTCTTTGCGTTCGGCGACGATTTTTGCGGCGAGAGCCGTGTTTTCGCAACGAGTAATTTTTATGTTTTTAAGCGTTTTTAAGAATTCCGAACACTGATTTATCGCTTGTTCGTGCGATACGATTTCGGTGATTTCTTCTAATTTTACGTTTTCCGAAGCGAGCAAAAAATGCCCTACTCTGAGTTTTACGCAACGAGAAATAAAGAAGTCGTGCTTGCGCATAAGGTCGTAAACGCCGTTTACGCTGCCTGCCGTGCTGTTTTCTATCGGCAAAACGCCGTATTGACAAAAGCCTTTTTCCACGGCGGAAAACACGGCGTTCCAGTCGCGGAAGTAGGTTATCGACGGCAAGGCGAAGAGTTTTTCCGCGGCTTTTTGCGAGTACGCGCCGGCTATTCCCTGACAAGCGACGGTTGCAGAAACCGGGAATTCTTCGTTGCGTCCGAGAGAAGCGACGATTTTATTTTTTATGGGAGAAACCGCCGTGCAAAAATGCGACTGATACGCTTTCGACGTGGAAAACAGCGTTTCGAAAACTTGTTTTGCGTAAAGTTTCAGTTCGTCCGGCAACTCCTTCGTCACCCGGGAAAGTATTTCTTTTTCGCGCTCGGTATTTTCGGTGGGAACGCCCGTCGCTTTTTTTGCTTCCGCCACTTGCTTTATAAGGTTCATTCTTTCGGCGTACAACGCGGATATTTTGTCGTCCACCGCGTCGATTTTCGTTCTGATTTCTTGTAAATCCATTTCTTTTTTTCTCCGTATTTAGATTAAATTTCGTTCTATGCAGACGTCGAGAACCGCAAGCGCAACCGCCGCTTTAACCGCCGCGACCGCACGCGGAACTATGCAGGCGTCGTGCCGCCCTTTGATTTCTATCGTCGTTTCTTCCCCGGTTTGAAGATTAACCGTTTTTTGCGGCAATGATATGGACGGCGTGGGTTTTACGCCGGCTCTGAGCGTTATCGGCATACCGTTGGAGATACCGCCGTTTATGCCGCCGTTGTTGTTGGTGACCGTTTCTACCCTTCCGTTGCGGAAACAAAACTCGTCGTTGGCCTCGCTCCCTTTTTTCTCGGCGAAACCCGTTCCTAACCCGAACTCTACGCTTTTAACCGCAGGCACGGCGAAAACCGCCGCAGAGATTCTGCTTTCAAGACCGCCGAACAGTGCGTCGCCCGCTCCTGCCGGAACGCCGAAAACCATACATTCGATCGCTCCGCCCACGCTGTCGCCTGCGTTTCGCGCGCCGATAACCGCTTTCGTCATTTCGTCGCAACGGCTTAAAGAAAACTTACCGCTTTCCTTCGCTTTCTTTATTTCTTCCTGCGTAACCGTTCCGCTTAAATAACTTTTTCCTTTTACGCCACCGATTTCGGAAACGTACGCTTCGACGGAAACGCCGATCTTTGCAAGGAGTTGCACGGCTATTCCGCCGGCAATGCAAAGGGGAGCGGTCATTCTTCCCGAAAATCTTCCGCCGCCGACGATGGACGCGTTTTCACCGTCACGGGCTATCGCCGCGTAGTCGGCGTGCGACGGACGAGGCGTGTACCTGAAAGGCGAGTAATCGGACGAGCGCGCGTTTACGTTTTTTATCACGGCGAGTACGTCGCCCGTGACGACGCCGTCGGTAATTCCTTCCTTAAAAATAACTTCGTCGGGTTCTTTTCTCGGAGTGCTCCACGGGTTAGAACCGCTTTTGCGTTCGTCCACGAACGCCTGCACGAGGGCGGCGTCAACGGCTGAACCGCGGGGTAAGCGTTTGATACGGACGCCGATTTCGTCGGAGTGCGATTCCCCGAAAATAAGCACGTCGAAATTGTTAAACGGTGAGTACATCTGCTTTCCCTCCGAGCAAAATAAAGTCGTCGAAAAACGACGGGTAAGACTTCGATACGGCTTGTTCTCCGGACAGAACGGACGGGCAAACGGAGCCGCTTGCGGCGATCGCCGCCGCCATTACGATGCGGTGGTCGTCGGGAAGAGCGAGTTGCGCTCCGCGCAAGGTTCCCGTGCCGTAAATTTCTATACGGTCGCCTTTGTCGTCGGCTTCGATTCCGAAAGAAGAAAGAAGTTTTACGATTTCTTTCGAGCGGTCGCTTTCTTTAAGTTTTAGCCTGCCCGTGCCGAGAAGAACGCTTTTACCGTCGCAAAACGCCGCAAGAACGGCAAGCGACGGAGCGCAGTCGGGGCAGTTTTCCACGTCGAAAACAAACGGATTAAGCAAATTTTTTTCAATACGGAAATCGTTGCCGACAAGGGTAATTTTCGCACCTGCTTTTTCTATCGCTTCGAGTATTTTTTTGTCACCCTGAACGCTGCCGGATTTCAGCCCTTTAAGGGTAATTTCGCCTCCTATCGCTCCCGACACGGCGAAGAACGCCGCGCTGCTCCAGTCGCTTTCGACGAAGTATACGCCGGGCGAACGGTACGAGCCGCTTATTATGTATCCGCTGTCGGTTTCCGCCACGGTCACCCCGAAAGAACGCATTACCGAAGCGGTTATTTTAAGATAATCGCCGCTTACTTTTTTGCCTTTTATCACTATTTTACCGCCGCCGATTTTCGGAAGAGCAAGCATAATACCCGTCACGAACTGACTGCTTTCGCTCGCGTCTATTTCGTAATAAGAGCCGCTTATTTTGCCGCTAACGGTAACGGGCAAGCGGTCGGACGAAAACGACGCGCCCGCTTTTTTTAGCGAAAAAAGCAGGTTTTTTATCGGTCGCTCGGCAAGCCGCTCCGAACCTATAACGGTGGTTTCGGTGTCGAAACAAGCGCATACGGGAAGCATAAACCGTAAAGTAGAGCCGCTTGACTTTGCGTCGGCGGTTACTTTTTTCGGTACGGACGAAATCGGCGTAACCGTAAGAAGAGTTTTTTGCACGTCTATTTTTGCGCCGAGAGAGGTCAAAAAATCGATGGTGGCGAATACGTCGTCGCCGCAGAATTTTCCTACCAAAGTGCATTTTTTATCGCCGAGAGCCGCGCATATCAGCGCGCGGTGAGCGACGGATTTCGACGCCGGCAAAGTTATTTCTCCGCTTAACGCAGACGGATAAATTTTTATCGACATTTTATATATTCTCCGAATTTTTCGAGCGTTGTTTTTTCTATCGAACAATCGCCTATGCCGTTGATAACGACGGCGTTAAGTCCGTCCGAGCGGTTCTTTTTATCTCCGTGCGACGCTTCGGCAATTTGTTCGGAAGTGTACGGCAAGTCGAAAAGAAGTCCGTATTTTTCTAATAAATCCGTAATTTTTTTACAGTCGCAAGCGGAAAGAATTCCTGCGTTTTTGCTTGCCAAAGCCATTGTTTTAATGCCGAACGCAACGGCTTTTCCGTGCGGAATTTTGTATGAAGAGAGTTTTTCCGTCGCGTGTCCGACGGTGTGTCCGAGATTGAGAAGTTGCCTTAAGCCTAAATCTTTTTCGTCCTTTTCCACGATCTCCGCTTTGTACTTTGCGCAGAGATAGCAGAACTCCGACAGGTTGGTTTCGTTAAGTCCGATTTGCAGCAAATCAAAGGTTTTTCCGCCGCAAAGAATTGCGTATTTTATCCCTTCGCCCAGTCCGTTTTTCCACTCGTTTTCGGGGAGGGTTTTCAGTACGGACGGGTCGAAGAACACTCCGACCGGTTGATGAAACGCTCCCACGAGATTTTTCCCCTGAACAAGATCCACGGCGGTTTTTCCCCCGACCGACGAGTCGATTGCGGCAAGCAAAGTCGTGGGAATCTGAACGAAACGGACGCCGCGCATATAGCACGCCGCCGCAAATCCCGTCAGATCGCCGACAACCCCGCCGCCGAGCGCGATAAACGCGTCGTCGCGGCATAATCCGAGCGAAGCCGCCGTTTCGCATACCAAAGAAAAAGTGGTGAGATTTTTGCTCTCTTCTCCCGCTTCGAACGTCGTTGAATAGACGTCGAACCCCGATTTTTTCAGGGACGTAATAACCGCTTTCAGATAAAGCGGAGCGACCTGCGAGTCGCTTACGACGAGAGTTTTTCCGCAGCCGGGCAAAACGCCGCGGCAAAGTTCGCCCACGTTTTTAAGAATTCCGTTTTCGACGATTACGTCGTACTTTTTTGACGTGTTTACCGTAAAAATCATTTGTCTTCCTTTCTTTTAATGCGGATTGCGTTCTCCGCGTCGAGTTTCATTTCCGTGCCTTTTTTGAGCAAAGAACGAAGGGATTTTTCGTCCTTGTTCTCGATCGCCGTGCGAAAAAGGTCAAGGGTCGAGATAAGTTCGGTTATGCGTTCGGTCAGTTTGTCCGCATTGTCGAGAAAAAGTTCCGTCCACATATCGGCGTTAAGTCGGGCCACTCTCGTAAGATCCCGAAAACTCCCTGCGGAAAACCCCGCGTGCTTTTTAGACAATGGGTTTTGTGCGTACGCCGACGACATAACGTGGGCAAGTTGCGACGTGTAAGAAATCATTTCGTCGTGTTCTTCGGCAGTCGCCAAAGTAACTCCGCTCGCTCCGGCGGATACGAAAAGTCCTTTGACTTTTTCAAAATCCGCTATCCCGGAATGAACGGGAGTAAGTATAACGAACGAGCGTTCGTACAGCCCTACGGTAGAATGTTCTATTCCCGAAAACTCCCGTCCTGCCATAGGATGGGCGCTTATAAACCCGAATTCGGGATAACAAACTCGCATTTCGTCCATTTTTCTCACGACGTCGCGTTTGTTGCCCGAACAGTCGGTGACCGTCGCGCCTTTTTTAAGAAGCGGACAAACGAGCGGAAGAAGTTTTATCTCCGCGCGAGGGTTTACGGCAAACACGACGAGATCGCACGATGAGAGTTTTTCTTCGTCGAGTTCGTCGGTTATTGCTCCGAGCAACTTTGCTTTGATGACGGCGGACGGGTTTATATCCGCGCCGTAGACGACGTGGTCCGTTTTTGCGAGCAACGCTCTGCCGAGCGAGCCGCCGATTAAGCCTAATCCGTAAATTGCGACGTTCATAATTACATTAGTTAAGTTTTTTGTCGACTACGGGAAGAAGGAATTCCACGCTTTGCATAACTTCGGCGAACTGGTCCGGGCGAAGAGATTGCGCCCCGTCGCAAAGCGCGTGCGGCGGATCGTTGTGGACTTCTATCATAAGTCCGTCCGCTCCCGCGCCTACCGAAGCGAGCGACATAGGACGGACGAGTCTGGACAGTCCCGACGCGTGGCTCGGATCGACGATAACCGGAAGATGAGTTTTTTCTTTAAGCAAAGGTATCGCCGAAAGGTCGAGCGTGTTGCGCGTGTACGGTTCGTACGTGCGGATACCGCGTTCGCAAAGGATAATTCGATCGTTGCCTTCGCTCATAACGTATTCCGCCGCCATAAGCCACTCTTCCATCGTGGCGGCAAGTCCGCGTTTGAGAAGAACGGGCTTGTCCGTCCTGCCCACCGCTTTGAGAAGGTCGAAGTTTTGCATATTGCGCGCGCCGATCTGGATAATATCGACGTCCTTAAAATCGTCAAGGTGCGTTTCGCTCATAAGTTCGGTAACGACCGGCATTCCCGTTTCTTTGCCAACGGCGACGAGAATTTCAAGCCCCTTTACGCCAAGTCCCTGAAATGCGTAGGGCGATGTGCGCGGTTTGAACGCTCCGCCGCGTAAACAGCCTGCGCCCGCTTTTTTTACGTCTTTCGCTATGGACAGCACCTGTTCGTAACTTTCCACTGAACACGGACCGGCAATTACCGTGAAGTTTTCTCCGCCGAACTTATGCCCTTTTACTTCCACGATCGTGTCTTCGGGGTGGAACTTGCGATTTGCGTTTTTGTACGGTTCCTGAATACGGGTGACGGACTCGACCATATCGAGCGAGCGAAGAAGATCGATGTCCACTTTCGACGTGTCGCCGACAAGTCCGACTACGGCGACGTTGTCGCCCTTGCTGACGTGCGCGGTAAGCCCGAGGGATTTTATCCATTCGAGCAGGTTGTTCATTTGTTTTTGGTCGTAACCGTTTTTAATAGTGACTATCATATCGTTATCCTTATATATAGTTTGGCACGAAAAAACGACCGCATTCGGTGCGGTCGTTTCGTTTGCCATTTAATCCGTTTTGGCGAAGGAAATTAAGTTTTTTAACCGCACCTTAAAATGACCGCTTCGTAAAGTAGCCGTAAAAGTATCCGTAAAAATAAAACTTTCTTTCGCTTAACATACTTTCATTATATTGTCGCTACGTGTTTTTGTCAATGTTTTTTCGACAAAACCGAACCTTTTTTCGATTATTTTACCGAGCGGCAACCGACGCCGGAAGGAAAAGCAAAGGGAATAAGCATTGACTAACGGCGTAAAATATAGTATAATACGTCCGTATGGCAAAGAACGAAAAACGCGCAAGACGCGTTATCAGAAAAATAGAAAAAAGCGACGGTTTTAACGATTTTGTGAAGTTCTTTCACAATATCGACGCCGCTATTTTAACGTTTTTTAAGTTCGTTGCCCTTATTTTCGGTTTCGCTTTTTCTCGCAAAACGAACAAAAAAAGCGAAAACGAACGTAAGTACCATCAAAGCAAATCTGACGCTTTTTGTCCGGGATTAAACGTAATTTGTTCTCCGCTCTTCGTGACCGTCTGCGAAGATTACCCTTTCGCGTTTATAAGGCTATGACGCTCGTTTTTTAGTCGTAAACGAGGTAGTATTACATAGGGGATTTATCAAAAAACGGAGATAAAAGTATGAACGAATTTATTATTACTACGGAAAACACCTGCGACATGCCCGACAGGTTTTTATCCGAACATAACGTTAAAAAAGTAAACTTACATTACTATCTCGACGGAGTGGAATATCCGTCTGATAATTTTGACGCGAAAGATTTTTACGACAAATTACGATCCGGCGTCAAAGGCACGACGAGCCAACCCAACGCGTACGAGTTCGAGGCGATGTGGACGCCGCTGCTTGAGAAAGGACTGGATATACTGCACCTGGCCTTTTCTTCCGCTCTCAGCGGAACGTATGCCAACGGCTGCGCCGTGGCAAAACGCTTGTTAAAGCAATTTCCCGAACGGAAAATCGAAGTCGTCGATACAAAAAGTCAGTCCGCAGGACAAGGATTATTAGTGCGTTTGGTATCCGAATATAAAGAGAAAGGACACCCTCTTGACGAATGTAAACGTTATGCCGAAGACACGATACAAAAGGTGAACCACATATTTACGATAGACGATCTTCGCTGCCTTGCCGCTACCGGCAGGGTAAGCAATGCCGAAGCGTTTATCGGAAATCTTTTACAAATCAAGCCGCTGCTTTATACGAGCGAAGAAGGCAAACTCACTCCTTACGCAAGAGTAATCAGCCGTAAACTCGCCCTTAACGGACTTGCCGAAAAAATAAAGAGCAAGTTTTCGGGAGAGAGAAACCTTATTTACGTCACGCACAGCGACTGCAAAAAGGACGTCGATTACGTCGTGGCAAGGCTTGCTCCTACGGGCGCGGATATAGAAATTTTCGATCTTAACCCGGTAATAGGCTGTCATACCGGAGCGAACACCATAGCGGTGTTTTTTCTCGGAAACAACCGTAGCATAAAAGGTTAAACCGGTAAAAAAAATGAAACCTAAGTTTTTTTCTCGTGTGCTGAAAAAAGTCGCCAAGATTATTTTTCCGAAGCCGAAAGTGGTATCGAAAACGCCGATTACGGACGAACCTGCGGTATATTTATGCAATCATTCCGGAGCGATAGGTCCGTCGATGATGACGTTGTATTTCCCTAAACCGCACAAAACCTGGATTATAGGTTATGTGCTGGATAAGGAAAAAGCGCCGAATTTCATTTTTAACGATTTCTTCTTCGGGCGCTCAAAAAAGTGCAAGTGGTTTTGGCGGAATTTGTCGAAAATCGTCGCAAAAATTTTGCGTCCTTTGCTCGAATACGGCAATCCGATTCCCGTTTATCACGACAGAAGAATGATAGAAACGTTCCGTTTGTCGCTCGATACTCTTCTCGAAGGGAAAGACCTCGTCGTTTTTCCCGAGTGTCCGACGAGGTATAGTGAATTTATAAACTCTTTTTATACCGGGTTTGCCGATATGGGCAGGACGTATTATGCGGCAACGGGTAAGGACCTTGCGTTTTACCCCGTTTACGTCGAAAAAAAGAACCACGTTATTTCCGTGGGAGAACCTGTTTTTTACGACCATACCAAACCGCCGCACGCTCAGAGAGATTTTATTACCGAAAAAATTCGCAACGCGATAGACGGGCTTGCAAGGGAGTTGCCCGAGCATAAACCCGTGCCGTTTTTGCCGAAAGTCTGGTACGATTATTACGGCGAATACGAAAACGACCCTGCGTCGTACTGGAGGATGTTTGACAAATAATCTGACGCCGGTTGCGTTCGTTAAGAGCGATTTTGCCACGAAGTTCGGACTTCCCCGACAAAGCGGAATGACTAATCTTGTTTCCGAAGTGGTTTTTACGAGCGAGTTTTCTTCCCCGGACGCCGTCCGAGGTCTTGACGGGTTCGATTACGTCTGGCTTATTTTCGGGTTTGACCGCTCCGAACGGACGAACAATCTTACGGTTCGTCCGCCGCGGCTCGGAGGCAACGAACGAATGGGCGTTTTTGCTACCCGTTCTCCTTTTCGTCCGAACGGGTTGGGGCTTACGCTCGTTAAACTTCTTGCAATAGAAAGGGAAAAGGGCAAAACCGTGCTTAAAGTGCAGGGCGCGGATATTGCGGACGGCTCGCCCGTCTTTGACGTGAAACCTTATTTGCCGTTTTTTGAAAGCCACCCCGAGGCGCGCGGCGGTTTTGCCGAAGAAAAACTTTCTTACAAACTTGCCGTCGAGTTCCCGGACGAATTGAAAAAGGTAATTCCCGAGGAAAAACTCGACGGACTTATCGACGCGTTGTCGCAGGATCCCCGTCCTGCGTACGTCGACGACGATCGGGTTTTCGGTTTCGGTTTTTGCGGAAAAGAGGTAAAATTTAAGGTACGCGGCGGCGTCCTTACCGTCGTTTCGGTTGAATAAAAATTAAATTGAAGCAAAGTTATTCGCCCCACCCGCCCGCCCGAA
>CAJLYQ010000012.1 GCA_905210905.1 uncultured Christensenella sp.
CTAGGAGTGGGGCAAATGCGGCGATTTTTCGCGAAAACGGAGCGTAGGCGTACCGACGTACGGTAACGACGTTTCTCGCGAAAGTCCCATAAAAACTCTTATCTCGTCCGCTTGCTTTTCCCCTCATCCGTCAACTTCGTTGCCACCTTCCCCGTGGGGGAAGGCTTAATTCGTTTCGTTTTTATGGGACGTAAAGCGTCACGTTTGCGTCGCTCCTATTCGTAGTCGACGACGTCTACCCAGTGCATCAGGAATTCTCTTTCTTCTTTCTTCCCTTTCACCATCTGGCTTGCCGCTACGATAGGTATCCATTTTTGAACGTACTGTTTCGCAGTATCGCTCTTGTTGCAGAAAAGGGTAAGGTATTTTTCCGCAAGGTCGATTTGTCCGTCGAGCCAGAACAAAAGGTACGTTCTCGCAACGTCCGCGGACGCGTTGCCTTGCGTTGCGTGCGACCAGTCGATAATGTACGGCGTGCCGTCTTCCGATATGATTATGTTGCTCGGGTTGAAGTCGCCGTGGCAAACTTTGTCATGTTTCGGAAGAGAATCGAGTCTTGTGTGGAGTTCGTATCTCGTCGTGGCGGAAAGATCGGTTTGTGCGATTTTCCTGTTCATTTTGTCTTTAAGTTTGTTAAGAAGCGGCGCACGTTTGGAATGAACTTCCATTTGCAGGTCGACGAACAGGTTGAGATACTCGTCGATTTTTTCCGGATACTCTTTCATAAGTTGTTCGAGCGTTTTTCCGGGAATGTATTCGATGACGATCGCCCATTTCCCGTCGATTTTCGTTACTTCGAGAAGTTTCGGTATGTTAAGTCCCGTTTCTTCCACTCTCGCCTGGTTCAACGCCTCGTTGAGAATGTCCGCTTTGGAATAGTTCTCGTCGAAAAGTTTGATGATTTTGTCGCCGTCGCGATATATGGTTTTCGTGGTACGAACCGCTACTATTTTATCGAGTTTCATTGCTATTGCCTCCTTTCCGATATTAGTCGCGCTTGCCGTAGTAAGCGTTAAGATACATTTGCTTGATTTCGCTCATAAGCGGATATCTCGGATTTGCTCCCGTGCATTGATCGTCGAACGCCTGTTCGGTCATTTCGTCGAGTTTTTCAAGGAAGTACGCTTCGTCTATGCCGTAGTCTTTTATCGTCTTTTTGATACCCACTCTCTCTTTGAGTTCATCGAGTTTAGCGATGAAGTTTTCAAGTTTTTCATTGTCGTTCTTGCCTTTGATTCCGAGATAATCGGCTACTTCGGCATACCTTGCAAGCGTGTGCGGATACCCGTACTGCGGGAACGTACCCATCTTGGTGGGAACTTCAGCCGCGTTGAAACGGAGTACTTCGTCAATCATAAGCGCGTTGGCTACGCCGTGCGGCAGATGGTGGAATGCTCCGAGTTTATGAGCCATCGAGTGGCATACTCCCAAAAATGCGTTTGCAAACGCCATACCTGCCATCGTGGCGGCATTACCCATTTTTTCACGAGCGACGGGGTCGTTCGGACCGTTGTCGTACGCTTTGGGAAGGTATTCGAATATCATCTTAAGACTTCTGAGCGCAAGACCGTCGGTGTAGTCGGTAGCGAGCATCGAAGCATACGCTTCGAGATTGTGCGTTACCGCGTCGATACCGCTTGCCGCGGTAAGTCCTTTGGGTGCGTTCATCATCATATCCGCGTCCACGATTGCCATATTGGGCATAAGTTCGTAGTCGGCAAGCGGATATTTTACGCCGCTCTTTTCGTCGGTGATAACGGCAAAGGGAGTAACTTCGCTGCCCGTTCCGGCAGAAGTGGGAACAGCGATAAAGTACGCTTTTTCTCCCATTTTCGGGAAGGTGTAGACACGTTTTCTGATGTCCATAAAGCGCATCACAAGGTCCATAAAGTCTACTTCGGGATGTTCGTACATTACCCACATAATTTTGCCTGCGTCCATTGCCGAGCCGCCGCCCAAAGCGATGATGCAGTCGGGTTGGAACGCGTTCATTGCGGCAGTTCCTTCTTTTGCGCAAGCAAGCGTCGGATCGGGCGCAACGTTAAAGAACGTCGTGTGAGCAATTCCCATTTCGTCGAGTTTGTCGGTGATGGGCTTGGTGTAACCGTTGTTGTAAAGGAACGAGTCGGTTACGATAAACGCTTTTTTCTTGCCCATAACCGTTTTGAGTTCGTCGAGTGCGACGGGTAAACAACCTTTCTTAATGTATACTTTCTGAGGTGCTCTGAACCACAGCATATTTTCTCTCCTTTCCGCTACCGTTTTAATGTTGAGCAGGTGTTTTACGCCTACGTTTTCGCTTACGCTGTTGCCGCCCCACGAGCCGCATCCCAAGGTAAGGGAAGGCGTAAGACGGAAGTTGTAGATGTCGCCGATACCGCCCTGAGAAGACGGAGTGTTGACCAAAATACGACAGGTCTTCATTCTTTCGAAGAACTCCGCAAGTTTTTCTTTTTCGGTAAGTTGGTTAATGTAAACGGAAGAAGTGTGACCGTAACCGCCGTCGGCGATAAGGCGTTCCGCCTTGTCCATAGCGTCGTAAAAATCTTTCGCTTTGTACATTGCGAGAACGGGGCTGAGTTTTTCGTGAGCGAATTCTTCGCTGAGTTCTACGCTTTCTACTTCGCCGATAATGATTTTGGTTTCTTCGGGAACGGTTACGCCGGCAAGCGCGGCAATCTTCGCCGCTTTCTGTCCGACGATTTTCGCGTTGAGCGCGCCGTTGATGATGATGGTTTTTCTGACTTTCTCGGTTTCGTCCGCGTTAATGAAGTAGCAACCGCGCGCTTTGAATTCTTTTTTAACCGCGGAGTAGATTTTTTCTTCTACGATGACAGATTGCTCGGACGCGCAAATCATACCGTTGTCAAACGTTTTACTGTGAATAATGCTGTTTACCGCAAGAGTAATATCGGCGGTTTCGTCGATAATGGCAGGGGTGTTGCCCGCGCCTACGCCGAGCGCCGGTTTGCCCGACGAGTACGCCGCTTTTACCATTCCCGGTCCGCCCGTTGCAAGGATTATGTCCGCGTCTTTCATAAGGGTGTTCGTCATTTCCAAACTGGGAATATCGATCCAACCGATGATGTCTTCGGGCGCGCCTGCCGCAACCGCCGCGTCGCGTACGATTTTTGCCGCCGCTATCGTCGAGTTCTTCGCTCTCGGGTGAGGACTGATGATTATGCCGTTACGCGTTTTGAGCGATATGAGAGTTTTGAAAATCGCCGTGGAAGTCGGGTTCGTCGTGGGGATAACCGCGCCTACAAGTCCGATAGGCTCCGCTATCTTCTTGATGCCGAACGCTTTGTCTTCTTCAAGCACGCCCACCGTTTGCGTGTGACGATAGGTGTTGTAAATGTACTCCGCAGCATAGTGGTTCTTGATGACTTTGTCTTCCACTACGCCCATTCCCGTTTCTTCAACCGCCAATTTGGCAAGAGGAATACGCGCCTTGTTCGCCGCTTCCGCCGCACGGAAGAAAATTTCGTCAACCTGCGCTTGAGTGTACGTCGCAAATACGTTCTGCGCTTTGCGTACTCTGGCTATGAGATTTTCAAGTTTCTCTACACAGTCAACTTTCTCGATTACGTTCTGAGTGTCCATTTTCAGTTGCTCTCCTTAATAAGAATTTCTTTTAATTGTTTGCTTAATATTGCAAGCGAAGACGCCATGTCTTCGTTTTTTACCGCTACGTTCTCGGGTAAGGTCAAATGTATGGGCGTAAAATTCCAAATCGCCCGTATCCCACTCTCGACCATAACGTCAGCCATCGCCTGAGCATGCTCCTGCGGCGTGGTAAGTATGCCTATTTTAATGTTTAACTTTTCAATAACGTCGGGAAGTTTGCCCGTCGGAAAAATAATCTTACCGTTAATCTCACTCCCGATAACGGC
The DNA here is from genome assembly GCA_905210905.1 of uncultured Christensenella sp. GTDB lineage: Bacteria > Bacillota > Clostridia > Christensenellales > DTU072 > CAG-1782. Next base: position 3,894 of record CAJLYQ010000012.1, read on the forward strand.
GTCGCTTATGTCAAACCCCGCTACAATGTTAAACCCGTACTTCGCAAACCCCTGATAACCAAGCAACGCCTGACCGAGTTTGCCTACGCCGACAAGAACCGCGTCTTTCGTGTTGTTGTACCCGAGAAACGCCTCAATGTCGGAAATAAGCGCGTCCAAGTCGTACCCGACCTTCGGCTTGCCGACAGAACGAATGGCGTTGGACAAATCTTTCTTAACAAGCGACGCGTTCTCACGCACCGCGTCGGCAAGAGCAACAGACGAAACCGTTTTCTTCCCGTCCTTTTTCATCGCCAACAACGCTTTAAGATAAATCGGCATCCGATTGTACACCGCTAACGATACAAAATTCCCGCTTTCTTCCGCCATACTTCTCCTATCGATATTTTTTTATCGATATAATTATATCGTATGCTCTGCGGATTGTCAATAGAAAAAATAACATTTTCTATTTAAAAAAATAAACGCAATGATTGATGTGGACCCCAAAAGTTGGACAGAAATGTAAAACTTTTGGAGGTGCATTTTTATGGTAAAACAAAAACGAAAATTCAGAAAATACTCGCCTGATTTCAAATTGTCCATTATACTGGATATGCGTGAACATTATCTCGGATATATGGAGACTGATGTGCACCCCAAAAGTCGGACAGAAATGTAAAACTTTTGGGGTGCATATCAATTCGAGAGTTTTTTTATTTGTAATGTTTTACCAAAAAATCATATGTTGTTTTTGGAACAATTTTTTTGATAGCAGAAAAATCTTTATTTTCTAAATATTTTCTCACTAAACTTGCAGAAATCACATTGCCAGATTCTTCTTTTCTAGCAATTTCTTCAAATTCAATTCCATATCTTGGCAAAATTTCTTTCATTTTTTGATTGTATTGATTTGTGACTTTGTCTAGTGGTTCTGCTCCAGCAAATCTAACGTTCACACCAATTGTTGGTGCAATGTATCTTGCAAAAATCTCAACATCCATGGTTGGATCAATTTGCTTGTCTTGAAGTTTGCTCTTGTTGAAATAATCTGTGAATGTTAGAGATGAAATCATGAACTTTCCAGAAGGAAGAACAATAACATTGTCAAGATCGGCGACACCCTTTTTGACGAGTTCCATTCTATCTGCAAACTTAAACACAGATTTATCTTCTTCAACAACAAAAACAAAAAGTTTTCTGCATTGTTTTGAAGATGATTCAATCAAATATCTATGTCCCAAAGTGAAAGGGTTGCAATTCATAACAATTGCACCAACCTTGTCATGATATTTTTTGAGTGAATTGAGATAAGTCTCAAGCTCTGGGTTACAATGATCCCCCCCCATGAGATAAATTCATTTGGCACACCAAATATTGGGAGAGGTGTAATATTAGTTTTTGGTTTATCACCAAAAGTAGTTTGATAGAATTTTTGTGATTTGATATGTTCAAAAATCTTCTCTGCAAATACTTTTTGACCAATGTGTGAAAGGTGCGAATAATCAATAAAGACATCTCCATAATTATGTGGTCTATCAAACAATTCTCTTAAATTCAAAAAGTCAAAATAAGGAATGCATATATCTGGCAAATTGCTCCAAACTTCAAAGACAACAATATCGCCATCCTTTATTGGTAAATCAAACAATGTTTGATATAAATCTTTTCTTCTATAATTTAAGAACGAACCATAGTTTTCAACTTTGTAGTTAATGTTATTTGCATTAAAAAGTGCTTGAAGTTGTGTGGATGAAGTGTCACTGTCAGAACAACCATAACCAAATGTTCCGCAACCACCTAGCATGAAAATTGTTTTATCAGCATTATCTGGTTGATTTAATGTTATTCTATGTCCATTTCTTATATTTTTTAATTTGCTGTTATAGTCTAAATATTGTCTTTTCCCATGAATATCTATTTCAGATTTTGCCGCATCAAACAATTCGCACCAATCATCATGATTATAATTTTTTTGTGCAAACACAGAAAAAGTATCTGGTGTTTTTTTCAATATGTTAATATATTCATATTCAGACTTGTGCTTAATTATATTGTCTTCACGAGCATCTCTTTTTTCTTCGGATGGAAATTTTGGATAGCTTACACAAAGAATATTTACATTTGGATGAGTTTTCTTATATTCCAAAATTGGTCTATAAACAGTTGCATAGGCAAGGGCTTTCCATAATTGAGATAAAAGATTTAAAACATTGCAACCTAGAGCATTAAAAGCTTTTATTTCATCACAAACATAAATTAATGTTCCTTTCGTTGGTAACCCTTTTTCAAAGAATGTTCTTCCAAAGTTGATACTTTGAGGATGTTTATATTCAAAAGTTTTATTGGAATAATATCCATCAACTACAACTGAATCATCTAATTGTAAAGAAAGAACGAAGTCTTCAAAAATATCAAGATATTTTTCTTCACAATAAACAGAAATGTTTGTAATGTTGTTATCTTTTAACCATTTACCAATGTTGTAACCAAGCAAGTGTAATGTGCTAAAATTATTTTTCATTTGTTCAGTTGCAACACTTCTTGTTGGTGTTTTTTCAAGATTTTCAGTTTTTTCTATTTTTTTATTCATAACATGTCTATTACCTAAAAGTTGGTCATTCAGCCATGCTTTTGATCTTGAAATTTCTTTTTCTAATCGTGGCTCAATTTTTGAGTAGTCTGGTCTAATCAAAAAATTTGGGTTTTTGCAAATTTCTTCTGGGGCATAAACGAATCTGTCGCCAACACCAAAAAGTTTGGCAAGTGTTTCAAACCTAGAAGTTCCTCTTTTTGCATTGACAATTGCAACAAAATTTTTTCTGAATATAATTGAGAAACATGTTCCATGGAAAGAATCTGTTACAACATATTTTGCGTTCATCAAATGATAGATTTGCTCTTCTATAGTCGCTTGTGTAAGAATCCCGTACTTTTGCATTTGTTTTACCTTATCGTCATTATCATACTGCTTATCGGTTATCGAAACGACTTTCATGTCTTTTTTTCGAGAAACATAATCCAACGCGTTCATTTTTTCCGTATTGGGGTCAAGAATGTACGCAAAAATAAAGTCCCCTTCTGTTTTTCTTTCTGCATCATTTGCAATGCTTTGCCAGTTTTTAATGTCGCACAAAAAGACTGGATCAACATTTTGAACGGCTTGCAAATTGAATAGGTTAGACATTATTTCCACACCATCTAGTTCTCTAACAGAGAGCACTTCAAAACGTTCTAAAAGTTTTTTAAGTACAGGTATTTCTTCACTTGGAATCTTTGGATCTTTGTGACCAAATGAAGTTGCATAAGATATTTTCTTTTTGTCATCATCAACAAAGTCCAAAAAGAGTGAATGACCCCAAGTTTTATAACAATGATAGAACCAAAGTTGATCAGAACCAATCAAAAATGTGTCAATGTTTTTGTTGTGCTTTGAAAAGTCAGAGAATGGGTAAGTTTCTGTCATAACATAGCCATGTTTTCTAACGAACTCACTAGCATTATCTCTTTTGTGAAACGGTGAAGTGATCATGCAAACAGAAAGCCCCAAAGACGAAACGTATTCCATCAGGGCGTAATATGTTAAAGTCGAGCCGTAATTCGACCATTTATCTTCAAACCACCAACCGAATATCCCGACGTCGTATTTGCCCGTACTCGCATATCGAAACGCCTGAGAAAAAGTATCTCCTTTAGACAATCTATAGAAAAAAACGTCCCTGTTCATCGGTTTAATTCCGGGCTTGTATAATGCCCAGTTAATATCTTTCACAGCATTAAACATTTTGTCATAATCGCATTCTTTTTTTATGCCAACAAAATTATTGATTTTGTTTATAACATTAAATCCTTTTTGTGTGTTGCAAAGAACCAAAGAAACACCTTTGTTGTCGTTGATTTCAGGCAAAATCTTATCAATTCCCCAGAAATCACCAATTGTTATATCGCCAATTCTTTTTTGGTTTGCATATTTGCACTCAAAGCAAACATTTCTTTGTGAGTACCCCCACAAAAAGGCATTAAAGTAATCTCCATTATACGGACTAATTCTTTTTGTTCCATCCTTGGCAACAACAACAACAACATTGCATGCCCATCCCAGTTCTTTTGATCGAAAATCAACACTTTCTATGGGCGAATCTACATCTCCAAAAAATTCATTTAAAAACTTTTCGTATGCCCCCGGAGAAACGACACCATGGCACAAAATATCAATTGTGATCAAATTGTCGTAGTTTTTCATCAAAAAAGATTTTAGCCCAGAAACTTGACATGGACAGCCAGCAAAAACAACAGGGCTTTTTGATGCTTCCAAACATTTTTTAACTTCTGTGAAAATAGAGCCGGTGTCGCTTTGAAGGTATTTGCTTTTATATAGTTTTTTTAGTTCGTTTTCATTGGTTGCTTTCACATGAACAACCCTTTTATAGTCATCACTAAAAGTTGCACCAAAAACAACTCCGTCATTAGATACAGCCCATCGTGCAATAGCACCAAAAACACCACCACTACTGCAGTTATATCTAACAGAGTCATTGCATCTAATTCCAAAGACTTGATTAGTTTCGTTCAAACAAACATCTTCTTTTAATTGTGGACAAACTTTTTTACAGAGCCCACAATTCACACATTTTGATTTATCAATCACAGGTTCCAAAAAGCCTTCGCGGTTTTCAACCATATGAATAGCCTTTGTCGTGCATATATTACAACACGCACCGCAACCCGTGCACGATTTTTTGTCCAGTTGTTCTATTGTCTTTTCTCGCATCTGCCTTTTCCCAACACTCCTTTAATTTTGGTCCAAAACAATTTTTTGTTTAGCACAAAGTAACATAATGCTTTTTTCCACTTTTTGCTCTTTTGGATACAATTAAGTATCTCGTCGTTTGTAAATGTGTCGGAACCGTCGTTATATACTTTTATTACTTCTATCGTGTTCGAAAAATGGTACCCTATATCTCTTCTCCATATTTCGCTTAAAACAATTTCTTTCTTCCCTGCGTAAAGTTCGTCTTCAAATATACACGCATTAAAGACGTCCAAATCGTTATAGCTGTTATGAATGAGTTGCTCAAACGGCAACGAAACGTCCATATTCCTGCAAAGCATAATATCCATTTGGTTGGAAAAATGACTATAAAAATCTGAAACGAACCCTATCGCTTTATTCTGTATTTCTCTTATGCAATACAAATCAGCATAATTAATATCATACTTCTCGTGTTCGTAACGCACATCTCCGTCGCTAATGTCAAAACCTATCAGTGAACCCACCTGTTTTGAAAAAAGATATTCTCTCGCCCCACCCGTAAGTGATGGCGTAAAGTTGTAAAAAGATTGAATCTTTATTCCCAAATCTTTTTGTATCGTTAAATTTTCGTCGTCATTTATGTGAATATAGAATCCGTCGATGGGATAACCTAACAATCTACTTAAAATTATTTGACTTCTTCCGCTATACCCTATATCGAAAAGGATGTCCTTCGGGCCAATCTTTTCTTTAAAGTGTTGTGCCATAGTTTGATCGAACAATCTTTTTTTCGATTCGCTGTAAAAGTTCTTTATTACGTATAGAAGAAACTCATTAAAGGCTTCTTCCGTTTCAAACGGTTTTTCAATGTCCAAACATATTTTTTTATCGCCGATTTCCAAAACGTTCGACAATAAAGTTAATATTTTCTTGGGCGTGCTTTTATCCCAAACCATATATTTGCCGAGACTTAGAATGTCACGTCCGTTGATAATGGACAATGGTAGCAATGCTTTCCTGGACAATTCCAAATAGTTCGTATTTTCGTCTCCGTACAGAACCTCATACGCTTTTTTAAAGAGATAGCCGTCCCTTCCTATAAAGTGTAACATCTCATAATCGGACATATTTTTGTGAATCCACTGCGATACGCCCAACAAATGCATCCCTACCGGGAAATAACCGATAAACTGACTGTTGCAGTTAAAACTCGTTCCTTGCTTATACGATTCGTACGGGTTGTCACACAGCTTATTTGCACATATAGCCAATGCGCATCTGACTTCGAAAAACCTTAAACTCTTTTCAAAATTCACCCAGGAGTTACTTGGTTTAAAGTAATTGTTAAAAACTTCCGTATTGTTAATATCACTTATCGCATTTTTAAACACTTCCGAAGTTTTTGCGTAAAAATGTTCTTGCAATCCTACTTTTCTCGCATTTTCGACGTCCGAATTCCAAGCATCGCCTATGTGAAATATCGAACAAGGTTCAACGTTTAATTCTTCGACAACGGCATTATAAAGTTCACCGGATTGTTTCGTTTTTCCGTATTCCGAAGATAAGAAAACCCGATAATAGTTCACAACAGAATTTTTATGCAATATCTTCTCTATCGTTGCCAAATCAAGATAAATGTCGGATATTATAATAATTTTTTTATCCATGAATGAAAGCATGTTATAGAGATTTATCGTGCTTTCCCTTCCGTACGCTTTTTCTATTTCAAGTTCAATCTCCTTCTTTTTCAGAATTTCCAATTTATCGGCGTCAAGCAAATAGCGTTCATTAATGAATTTATAGATTTCGTCTAACGTGCACTCCTCTTTTCCTTTTTTCTGTCTTAACAATCTTTCTGCCGATTTTCTTATTTCAACAAAACTGTTATTCGCCCCAAAAAAGTTATGATAATCCTTTTCCAAACAATAGAATAAATCCGTAGGATACAAGAAAGGTCTAAGTATCAAGGTGTCGAAAATATCAAAACTATAATATTCAATATCTCCATTTATTAGGTAATTTTGAAGTTCGTAATACCTTGAATCCCACGTGGTTGTTATCGAATAAAAATAGTGATCTTGTCTTTTGGTTTTTTTAAGTTCTTTTACTCCCAGTCTTTTTTTCAATAAGTTTAAAAGATAGTTTTTTCTGGTGCTGTTTAAATCGCCGTTAATAATATTATCATACCAAAATCTACCGTAAAGGTCTTTCCATTTTTCGAAATTGGTCAAAATACCGTCAGAAACACGCATTTCCCTCAAAAATACGCCCACAAAATTAAATGCTATACCCAAATCGTTAATGTTTTTTAGGTATTTATTGTAACCGCCGCTTAAACTCGTCGATGCTTCCTTATGCTGATAATAAAAATGATAACTATAATTTACATATGAAATCTTACGTGCAAAAAAGAAAAGACATGTGCTAAAAACAAAATCTTCTGCCATAATTAAATGCTCACTTTGCTTATAGAGATATGGCAACGCTAAATCCCATACTCTCCTTTTGTAAAGTTTGTTCCAAACCGTATGCCAAGCAAAGCATTGTCCTTGTTGTTCAAAAAAAGCCTCAAAAGGCGTTTTATCCGCAGTATCAAAATCATAAAAATGGTAAAGATTATGAACGTACCGCTCACCGTCGGAATTTTCGTGTATTATTTTTGAAAAAACGATTTCCGCATCGCTTTTTTGAGATTCTTCCAGCAAGCATCTGTAGTAATCCAAAGAAATATAGTCGTCACTGTCAAGGAATGCAATATAATCTCCATCCGCAACCTTCATTCCTTCCAATCTCGCATGATACAAACCCATATTTTTCGAATTGTTGACAAGCCGTATCCTTGCGTCTTTTTCCATATATTCTCTTACCACTTCCACGCTGCCGTCGAAAGAATAGTCATTAACACAAATGATTTGCAAGTTTGTATACGTTTGGTTTATAACGCTATCCAAGCATCTTGGTAAATAATCTTTTGTGTTGTAAATCGGAATAATCACAGAAATTAAACTATTGCTATTCATTAAAATTCTCCTGTTTGCATGTAAATATCTAAACTTTTTCGACAACTAAAAAAAATGCACGTGAACATATTCCCACGCATAAAAAATCTCACAAACCGTAATTCTCATAACGCTATCCCTCTCCTGTGCTTTCGTGTCATTTCTTAGTATAAATTAAATAGTTGTTTTTTTCAAAAAATGTCAATTTTCGTGCCGTTTTTACGCTTCGGCAAACATATCTTTGCCTACTCCACAAAGGGGACAAGCAAAATCGTCGGGGAGATCTTCAAATTTCGTCCCGGGGGCTATGCCGTTTTCGGGATTCCCCTGCTCTTCGTCGTATTCCCACCCACAGGCTTCGCATACGTATTTCTTCATTTCCTTCTCTCCTTTTTCTTCCGTTAGCGTGTGCTTTCGAATCCTTAAATTATTCTTTATTACTATTATACCCTAAACACAGTTCTTTTGCAAGACCTATTATTTCTTTTTTATTCGTTTCCGTCATTTTGCCTTTCAATTTAACCGTCGTTTCGGCGTAGGTTATGTTTTTGAACTTTTCCGTCATCGTTTTCATCGTTTTGGCGGCAATCGGTGCCCACAATCCGTTTTCCATAAACGCTATCGTTTTGTTTTGGTAATTCCTTTCTCCCAGCGCCTCGATAAACGTTTTCATAAACGGGAATATATCGGCGTTGTACGTTGTCGTAGCCATTACCAACTTCCCGTACCTGAACGCGTCTTCCACTGCTTCAGCCATATCGTCTCTTGCCAAGTCGGCTACCGCTACTTTCTTGCAACCGTTTTTTTCAAGTTCTTTCTTCAGTTCTTCTACTGCCGCTCTCGTATTTCCGTAAACCGAAGTAAACGCTATCATCACGCCTTCGCTTTCCGTCCCGTACGACGACCATATATTATATAGGTTAATATAATACGCCAAATTTTCACTTAACACCGGACCGTGCAACGGGCAAATCCTTTCCACGTCGAGAGCGTTTACTTTTTTTAACAACGCCTGAACCTGCATACCGTATTTCCCTACGATACCGAAATAATATCTTCTCGCCTCGCACGCCCAGTCTTCTTCCGCGTCAAGCGCGCCGAACTTCCCGAACCCGTCCGCGGTAAACAGCGTTTTCGTCGTTTCTTCGTACGTAACGATAACTTCCGGCCAGTGTACCATCGGCGCAGCCGCAAAAACCAGCGTCTTTCCTCCGAGTTCTAACCTATCCCCGTCGCCGACTACGATTTTCCTATCCTCGAAATCCGTCCCGAACAAACATTTCATCATCGGGAACGCCTTACTCGACGCAACGATTTTCGCTTCCGGATACTTTTCCGCAAACCTAACCAAATTCGCCGAATGGTCGGGTTCCATATGTTGCACCACGATATAATCGGGTTTCGCTCCGTCAAGTGCGATTTCCAGTTTCTCCACCCACTCGTCTCCGAATTTTACGTCAACCGTGTCCATAACGGCGATTTTCTCGCCCTTAACAACGTACGAATTATACGCCATACCGTTAGGAACAACGTACTGCCCTTCGAAAAGATCGATTTTGTGGTCGTTTACTCCGATATACCCTATCCCGTCCGCTATCTTCATTCCGCGTCTCCTTTTTTTTCGTTCGGTTCCATTATTATATAGTACTTACACAAAAAAATCAACTCTCGAATTACCATTTTTCCCGTTTCAACGATTTTTCTTATCTCAAAAAAATATCGTTTTTTTGTTGACATCCCGCTCCGTTTCGTTTATCATAAAGAAAACATATTAAGTCGATAGGTTTTATAGATAATAAAAGGAGAAATTAAACGTATGGAAAAAGGGTATGGTTTTGAAACATTACAGATACACGCCGGGCAAGAGGCACCGGATTTGGCAACCGACGCGAGAGCGGTTCCTATTTATCAAACCACGTCTTACGTATTTCGCGATTGTGACCATGCTGCGGCGCGGTTCAACCTTACGGACGCAGGAAACATATACGGACGTCTTACGAATTCGACGGTGGACGTATTCGAAAAGCGCGTAGCGGCTTTGGAAGGCGGCGTGGCGGCTTTGGGGGTGGCATCGGGGGCAGCCGCCGTTACGTACACCGTACTTAATCTCGCGCGCGCGGGCGACAATATAGTTTCTGCGAAAACGATTTACGGCGGAACGTACAACCTTTTCGCGCATACTCTTCCACAATACGGCATAACTACGAAGTTCGTAAACGCAGACGAGAACGGCGCGTTTGAAAACGCGATTGACGAAAACACCAAAGCGTTGTATATCGAAACCATCGGAAATCCGAACGCGACGCTCATCGACATCGAGAAAGTAGCCGCGATCGCGCACAAACACAAAATTCCGCTCGTAGTGGATTCCACTTTCGCCACGCCCTATCTCGTTCGTCCGTTCGAATATGGCGCGGATATAAGTCGTCCATTCGGCGACTAAGTTCATCGGCGGACACGGCACCGCGATAGGCGGCGTCATAGTGGACGGCGGAAACTTCGACTGGGAAGCAAGCGGAAAATTCCCTTCTCTCGTCGAGCCGAACCCGAGTTATCACGGAGTAAGTTTTACCAAAGCCGCCGGCAGATCCGCTTTCGTAACGAAAATCCGCGCGGTACTTCTCCGCGACACGGGTGCGACGCTCGCTCCTTTGCACGCTTTCCTCTTCCTGCAAGGACTGGAAACGCTCTCTCTCCGAGTGGAACGGCACGTAGAAAACACCCTTAAAGTCGTGGACTTCCTTTCCAAACACCCCAAAGTGGAAAAAGTCAACCACCCGAGCCTGCCCGACAGCCCCTACAACGCCCTTTACAAAAAATACTTTCCGAGCGGCGGCGCAAGCATATTCACTTTCAACGTAAAAGGCGGCGAAGAAGAAGCGAAACGCTTCATCGACAAACTTAAAATCTTCTCTCTCCTTGCCAACGTCGCCGACGTAAAATCTCTCGTCATTCACCCTGCGTCGACCACGCACTCGCAACTGAGCGACGAAGAACTCGCCGAACAGGGCATCGGCAGAAACACCGTACGACTCTCCGTCGGCACGGAATCGATAGCGGATTTGATAGCCGACCTTAAACAGGCTCTCGAATAAAACGAAAAGCAGGCGTTTCTTCGCCTGCTTTCTTCATTTGCGGAAACCTGATTCTTAATTCGGGTATCCCTATTTTGCGTTTTTAGCAAGTTTATTTCTTTTAGGGAAAAGCGAATTGTACTCGTCGGCGACGCCTTCGAAACGTTTGTCCGACGGGTTTATTTCAAGGATAAACGTAAGGATTATCACGAGCATCATATTCGGGAAAGGAACGAACGTTCCCGTATCCATCATCGAATACCCTTCGAATCCTATCCGGACCGCAAGCATAAACAGATTGAATTTATGTCCGCCGTTGCGGAACAACAAATAAAATCTCGTCGCGTAGTAATAAGCGTACGCGGCAATCCCTATCGCGCCCGTGCTTGCGATTATTTGTATCGCCGTGCTGTGGTAAAGGTAAATCTGCATAGTGGTGATCGGACACGGCCCGGTGCCGATATAGCCTATTCCCACGCCGAAAATCGGGTGTTGCTTAAACAGTTCCACCCCTTCTTCGTAAAGCATATCTCTTCCGCTCAGCCCAGTTCCCCTACGGATAAGGCTCTCGGCTATGCCGCTTATTTTATCCCGTAAAAAGTACGCGGCAACTCCGAAAATCACGACGTAACGCCGAGCGAAATAAGCGTTTGTTTTCTCGACGGCGATTTTATTATCGTAACATAATCCGGCATAAACTCATATTCCGGCGTTACTTTTACGGTATAACTATATCCGGCAACGGTTGCCGCTATCGTATACTCGTTGCCTTGCGTCGGATTGTTAAATTTCAATACTTTATCGTTTAATTCATAATCGGTAAACGCCGTTCCCTGCTTATCGACAATCGAACCAACCGTTACGTCACTGCCGAAAACGATGGAAAAATTGTCGTTAAACCCGTCAAACGCGACGTTGACGGATATGGCTCCGTCGGAATCCGTGCGATCGGAAACGAACGGCACCGACGCTCCGTCTGTTTTCCCAATCCGCTTTTCGCCCATTGCTTGTTGTTAAGTTGTTAATAGAATATATAATATGCTATTATATCTATCTTGTTTTCTTAGTTCACTTTCGTGAATTTCGACTGCCTCGGCACGGCAATTACGGTGTTGCTAAACGGATAAATTTTGCGCAAAAGCAAATTTTTCGTTCTTCCGCTTGACATAGCGACGGCAATTCTATATAATGATTGTGCTCGATAGGGTAGAAAACGCCAAAAATCTGCTGATATGGCTCAGTTGGCGCGACGCGTTAAGCCGATAACACGTTGTGTTGTCGGTAGCCAAAGCGGACAAGGGCTATGCCCGAAGTCGGGAAGCGCGCGTCCTTGGTAAGGACGAGCGACTAAAAATCAAATTTGCTGATATGGCTCAGTCGGTAGAGCGCGTCCTTGGTAAGGACGAGGTCACCAGTTCAAATCTGGTTATCAGCTCCAAAAAAAGAAACAATTTCGATTGTTTCTTTTTTTTATTTCTCCGAAAAAAACAGGGAAGCGTGCATCCTTGCAATTCAAATAGCGAAGCGCGCGTTCTTGCAGTTCAAATCAGGTTAAACTTCGCTTTCGCTCCGTGGCGTTCGCGGTTTCACCGCTCGGCTGCAGCAACAAAAAAGCGATTCAACTTTTAGTTGTTTACTTCTATATTATAGTGTTGGTTGCGAAAGAAAAAACTTTCATATCGCTCGAACCGTCCCATACGGACGCTCCGCAAAGCGAACAAATCGTGTCTTCGCCTACGGCAGACGCACCGCTTCCGTGCGAACAACCGTTTGCCACGGCATGCTCCTCGGCGGCAGGCATAAAACAGACGTAACTATCTTCGGTTGTTCTTTAACCGCTTCGTCTTCTTCGTCGTCGAAATCGTCTTTTTGCAAAATAACGTATTCTTCTTTCCTAAGGAAAAACTTCCCTTCCTCGAATATAAAACAAACTAGTTTTCCGAAATTGTAAAACGCGATGAACCAGGTGGAAAAAATAATCGCGTAGAGAGTTTCCCGGAACAATCCGCCGAGATAGGAAATTACCAGGGCTCTCAGTTCGACGTAAGTCTGCGCCGCTTCCTGTCCGCACAGCAGCAAAGTCATATCTTCCCCTGAGCGATAAAAACAGACAAAGAACGAGCGTCGCGATTATGCTCGTCGCGACGAGAAATCTTTCTTTGAAAAACGCGTCCTTAACGCGCTTTTTTCCGAACGCAAATATTCTCATTCTTTCTCCGCATCGACGTACGCGCGTTTATGCGCAACGTCTTTTATCGTCGTTTAATTTTAACTTACCCCGAAAAAGTTTGCTCGTTTGTTCACTTTCGTTAATCGTAGTCACGGCTTTCCTTGGGCGATTTGTTAAAGTATATTATCGAATACGGATACCTTAATATGCGTTTTTGGGTTTTCGTACTTTCAAATATGGTTGCGGTATTTGGTTTTATCCGCACCGAATCAGGCGGCGGATTGCGACGTCGTAAAACGTCGATTTTTCGGATTTACCGCAACGGCGGACGGCGCGGCGTTTGACAAAAGTTTTTAACTATGTTAAAATTTTTACGAATATAAAAATACTGCGGATAAAACCGTTTTACGGAGATTTTATTGTTTATGCAAAAGTACTATCAAGAGCAAATCGAGTGCGCTCCGCTTTCCGAGATCAAGGCGATGCAGAACGCCAAACTCGTAAAGCAGGTAAAGCACGTTTACGAACACGTACCGTACTATCGCGCGCTTATGGAAGAAAAGGGCGTGACGCCGGACGACATAAAGACCACGGACGATATTCGTTTGCTTCCGTTTATTTCCAAAGCGGACCTGCGCGACGCGTATCCTTACGGGCTTCTCGCCGTTCCTCTGTCCGAATGCGTTCGTATTCACTCGACGAGCGGAACGACCGGCAAACGCGTGGTTGCGTTTTACACTCAGCACGATATCGACCTGTGGGAAGACTGTTGCGCGAGAGCGATAGTCGCGGCAGGCGGCACGAAAGAAGACGTTTGTCAGGTTGCGTACGGTTACGGTTTGTTTACCGGCGGAGCCGGACTTAACGGCGGTTCGCACAAAGTCGGTTGTCTTACCCTTCCGATGTCGAGCGGAAACACCGAGCGGCAAATTCAGTTTATGCGCGATCTCGGCTCGACCATTCTTTGCTGCACGCCTTCCTACGCCGCGTACATCGGCGAAACGCTTAAAGATATGGGGCTTACCCCGGACGATATTTCCCTTAAAGCAGGGATTTTCGGAGCGGAGCCTTGGACGGAAGCAATGCGCCGCGACATACAAAACTCGCTCGGAATTAAGGCGTACGATATTTACGGACTTACCGAAACAAGCGGACCCGGGGTTGCGTTCGAATGTTCCGAACAATCGGGTATGCACATAAACGAAGACCATTTTTATGCGGAAATCATCGACCCGGAAACGGGAGAAGTTCTTCCCGAAGGAGAAAAAGGCGAACTCGTCTTCACGTCGCTCGACAAGGAAGCGTTTCCCCTGCTCCGTTACCGCACGCGCGATATTTGCGTACTTAACCGTTGCAAGTGCGGCTGCGGAAGAACGTTCGTAAAAATGAGCAAACCGATGGGCAGAAGCGACGATATGCTTATCGTGCGCGGAGTAAACGTTTTTCCGTCGCAGATCGAAACCGTTCTTCTCGAACAAGGCTACACGCCCAACTATCATATAGAACTCGACCGCGTAAACAACACGGACACTTTCGACATTTACGTCGAGATGACGAGCGAACAGTTCAGCGACACGGTTAAAGACCTCAGCAACAAAGAAAAAGAACTCGCTTCCGCGTTGAAAACGATGCTCGGCATCAATCCGAAAATGCATCTCGTTTCGCCGAAATCCCTTTCCCGAAGCGAAGGCAAAGCGGTGAGAGTGACCGACAAACGCAAACTGCACGACTAAAAACGCCGAGGCAAAACCGAACGAATAAGGAGAACGCTATGAAACAGATTTCCATTTTCATCGAAAACAAAAAAGGTAAACTCGCCTGCGTAACGAGCCTTTTGAGCGAACACGGTTTCAATCTCCGCGCGCTCAGCATTGCGGACACAGCCGACTACGGTATTCTCCGTATCGTTGCGGACGAAACCGAACAAGCGGAAAAACTTCTCACCGAAAACGGGTATCTTACCAAAATAAACGAAGTAATCGGCGTAAAAATCGAAGACAAAGCCGGCTCGCTTAACCGCATAGTCACCGCCCTGTCCGACGCCGACGTTTCCGTCGAATACACCTACGCGTTCACTTCGGTAGAACCCGGATACGCGATTATGGTCCTTCGCGTAAACGACAACGCCCACGCTTTAGCCGCTCTCGAAAAAGCGGGAATAAGCGCAAAACTGTAATTTAGGTTCACCGAAACCGCGGTTCGGGATACCCTTACTTGCGAATAAACTTAAACCGTTTCGCCTTGCCGAATTTAGCGGAGCGACCGGAGCGGACGGGAAAACAAGCCGCATAAATTATGTTTTGCGCTTGCGTACCGCCCTGCGTAAGCACGCTAAGCGGACGCGGCACACGCGATCGCGCGTAATGCGTGTATATAAATTTAAGAAAAAATTAAAAAAGTAAAGAAAAGTGCGGAAAAACCTTTGACAACGGGATTATTGTGTGTTATAGTGTATAAGCACCTTTGAGGGTGTAATTTTTTTCGGAGGTAAAAAGTTTTATGGCGACAACCGGAAGCAGAGTCAAAATCACGCTTGCTTGCACGGAGTGTAAACAGCGCAATTACGACAAGCAAAAAAATAAAAAGAACACTCCCGACAGAATGGAAGTCAAGAAGTATTGCAGATTTTGCAAAAAGCACACCGTTCACAAAGAAACCAAATAGTTTGCGGAGGAAGCAATGGCAAAGAATAAACTCGATTTACCCACTCCCAGCGTAGAACCGTCGGCAAAACCGGCAGACAACGCTACCGCGGGTAAGAAGAACACGGCCACCAAAAAAGCGAACGCGAAAAAACGCAGACCCGCGGGAAAATTTTTCCGCGATATTATCAGCGAACTGAAAAAGGTCGAATGGGCTAAGTTCAAATCCACGAAGTCCAGCAAAGGCGTTCTTTCTCAACTCGGAACGGTTCTTCTCATCGTAGCGATATTTATCGTTATCATTACCGCAATGGATTTGGGATTATCTGAACTGCTGAAACTGCTCGTAGGAGCGGGCGCGTAAACACGCGGACGGCTTTCCTAAAAATCAAATCTTTGGAGTGAAACACGCATAATGGAAAATGAAAACACCGTTATTATGAATAAAACCCCGCAGTGGTACGTTATTCACGTATACTCTTCTTACGAATTTATGGTAAAAAATAATCTCGAGAAGATGATCGAAAACAACCACCTTCAGGATTTTATATATGAAATATCCATTCCCGTTAAGGAAGAAATCGTCGAGAGAAACGGCAAGCGTAAAGTCGTGGAAAGAAAAAAATTTCCCGGATACGTTTTCGTTAAGATGATCCACACGCAGGAAGTCGGTTATCTCGTCATCAACACGAGAGGCGTAACCGGTTTTTGCGGACCGCAAGGCAAACCCCTTGCCCTCACCGGCGAAGAAATTAAGAGAATGGGTCTGGAAAAACGCGACGCGGAAGATTTCGACATCGCGGTGGGCGACCTTATCAGAGTAATAAGCGGCGCGTTCGAATCCAACATCGGCACCGTCGAAAAGATTTATCCCGATAAGGAAAAAGTACAGGTTATGATGCAACTCTTCGGAAGAGAAACTCCCGTAGAACTTGAATTTAACCAAGTAGAAAAGGTCACGTCGAACGACTAAGACCGATTTTTATAAGGATAATCGTTATTATACAATAACTTTTATTTATATTATGGGAGAGCGGTAAAAATTCTTACTTACACTTTCCGCTCGTTTGTACCAAGTAGTCGAAGGAGGTATTGACTATGGCAAAGAAAATTACGGCAGTAGTTAAATTGCAATTGCCCGCAGGCAAGGCGACCCCCGGCCCGCCGGTTGGTTCTACCCTCGGTCCTCACGGTATCGCTATACCGATGTTCACCAAGGAATTTAACGAAAAGACTGCCAAGGAAGCAGGACTTATCATCCCTGTAATCATCACGATTTATGCAGACCGTTCGTTCTCGTTCGTTCTGAAAACTCCCCCGGCACCCGTTCTTATCAAGAAAGCGTGCGGAATCGAAAGCGGTAGCGCCGTTCCGAACAAGAACAAAGTCGCCAAACTTACCAAAGCGCAAGTCGAAGAAATCGCCAAGACCAAAATGCCCGACCTTAACGCGGCAAGTCTTGAATCCGCTATGAGTATGATCGCCGGTACCGCTCGCAGTATGGGCATCACCGTCGAAGAGTAAGGAGGAGGCACACAATGAAAGCAGGAAAAAAATATATCGATTCCTTGAAATCGTACGACAAATCCAAAGCATACGACAGCGCGGAAGCCGCTAAAATCGTTTGCGAAACCGCAAAAGCGAAATTCGACGAAACCATCGAACTTCACTGCAAACTCGGCGTTGACCCCCGTCACGCGGATCAACAGGTTCGTGGCGTAGTAGTTCTCCCCCACGGAACCGGACGTACGCTCCGCGTACTCGTCATCACCAAAGGCGCAAAAGCGGACGAAGCGGTTGCGGCAGGCGCGGATATGGTAGGCGGCGAAGAAATGGTACAAAAAATCCAAGGCGGCTGGTTCGACTTCGACGTATGTATCACCACTCCCGATATGATGGGTCTCGTAGGCCGTTTGGGTAAACTTCTCGGACCTAAAGGCTTGATGCCTAACCCCAAGAGCGGAACCGTTACGATGGACATCGCCAAAGCAGTTAAGGATGTTAAAGCAGGTAAAGTCGAATACAGAGTAGACAAAACCGCTATCATTCACTGCCCGATGGGTAAAGCAAGTTTCGGTGCGGAAAAAATCCTCGACAACTTCAACACCCTTATGGAAGCAATCGTAAAAGCGAAACCGGCGGCAAGCAAAGGCGTTTACCTTAAAAGCGTAACCATCGCTTCCACGATGGGCCCCGGCGTAAAAGTAAACTACAAAATGTAACTTACCTTTCGCTGATCGAAAAAACTAAGGCAACGGACAATCCGTTGCCTTTATTCTTCTTAAATTACTATTATGATTACGCTAAACGAAATACAAACTCGCTTACGGGAAGAACTCAAAGCAAGCGGACTTACTCAAACCGAAATCGCAAAAAGACTAGGGGTCAATCAGTCCACCGTAAGCAAATATATGCGCATAGACAAGTTTCCGTCACTGGAAACATTTGCCAATCTATGTATAGTTCTCGACGTTTCCGCCAATGAAATTTTAGGAATAAAAAAATAAAATCGCCCGATTTTCGGGCGATTTTTTGTTATAATTCGATATTTTTTAACTTTGCGTAGCCTTCAAGATTATCTTTCTCGCTTACCGTAAGACGCGTGATTTTCAGGTAGTCCATAATCGCAAGGGCGAGTATTCCGCCGGCAGGGGCGACGAGTATTTTTTTGGGGTGCAAACCCTTAATTTTCGTTCTTTCTTTCACCGGCACGGCAAGGATTTTTTCCACGGCGGCTTTTACGTCGTCTTTCGTCATTACCGTATTATGTACTTTTTCCGGGTCGTAAGGGTCGAGTTCTTTCATTACGGCGCAAAGTTGCGACAAAGTGCCGCCTATTGCGATGAGTTTATCGAATTCGGGCACTTCTCCGTATTCTCTCACTCGCTCCGCCGCGTACGTCGCCTGTTTTTCGGCGCAAGGGGCGTAATCCTTTAGGCGAACCGAGCCTAAAGGCAGAGAATGAGCGTATCGAAGACCGTTTCGGTCGCCCACCGCGAGTTCGCTGCTCGCCCCGCCTATGTCCAGAACGGCTACCGTTCCTTCGCCGGGGTACGCTCCGCAAAAACCCGTTTCCGCTTCCTGACTGCTCGGCAAAATTTCGACTTTTGCGCCCGTTTTTAACAAACTTTCCGCAAATTCTTTGCCGTTTTTCGCCGCACGAACCGCCTCGGTCGCAAACGCGTACACGTTTTCCGCGCCGCCGATTTTTGCAAACTCGACGAAGGACTTTACCGCGTTTCTCGTCCGTTCCGCCGCCGCGTCGCAAATAACGCCGCTGTTCATAAGGTTTTCCGCAAGTTGCGTGTTTTCCATATACTTTTTACCGTTAAAAAGCAACCTTACCGAGTTGCTCCCAACGTCTATTATCGCGTTACTCATTTATAAAAAGTTCTTTGTTTTTCTTGATTTTCGTCTTTATCGCAAGCAAAATATTGTCCACTTTTTTCGTCGGCAACCCGGTTAAAGCGGCAATCTCGCTGTAAGTGTACCCTTCGAAATAGTACTTAAGAACGGTTAATTGCTGTTCGGTAAACAGTGCGTTGAGTTTGCCGTAAAAACTCTCCGTTCCTTCCCTTTCTATGTATGTTCCTATCGGGTCGGAAACGTATTCCGGTGCGATATTGTCGTCCACGGCGGTAAGACTGACCGCTCCGTTAAGCGGTTTATGCTTGTTCCTGTTATGCGTTCTTAAAGCGTCTTTAATCTGCGAACCCACGCACATATTGACGAAAGTGACGAAATTGTCGTTCTTATTAACGTCGAAATCCCGTATCGCTTTCCATATTCCGAGCATACCTTCCTGCGCCAAATCGTCGCGCGTTCCGCCTTCGAGAAAATAGTTTCTCGCTTTGCTTCTCGCAATCCAGGCGTATCTCACGAGCAACGCTTCCTGCGCCTCTATATCGCCGTTTTGCGCCTTTTTTACAAGTTCTAAGTCGTTGGCGTTTTGTTTCTCGTCCGTCATAATCGTCCTTTCGTTCCCCTGTTTTTATAAATTCTTTTGTCTTAAACACTCGTAAACGGTGATCCCTGCCGCAACCGAGGCGTTAAGCGAGTTAATCTTCCCGTTCTGCGGCAATGCGACCACTCCGTCGCAAAGTTTTTTCGTAAGCGCGTGTACGCCGTGTCCTTCGCCGCCGATAACGAACGCAACGTCGCCCGTAAGATCGGTCTTGTAAATATCGTCGCCGTCCATATCCGCCGCAAAAACTCTCACGTAGTTTTCCTGCAAAAATCTTATCGCGTCGTTTATATTGCCTACCTTTGCGACTTTGACGTAACCTGCCGCGCCGCAACTGACTTTAACGGCGGTGTCCGTCACTCCGCAACCCCTTCTCTTCGGAATAATAATTCCGCTTGCTCCGGCACACTCGGCTACCCTTATTACCGCGCCCACGTTGTGCGGATCTTCTACTCCGTCGAGTATAACGATAAGCGCGCCTTTCTCGCCCTTGTTTTCCAGAAGTTCTTCGATTTCGCTGTACTTAAACTCGGTGCAAACGGCAATAAGTCCTTGATGTCTTCCGCTTACGCTAAGCCTGTCGAGCGCGCTCTTTTCCACTTGCTGAACGGGTATTTTTTTCTTTCTGCACTCGCTCGCTACTTCGTACGCTCCCCTGCCCGCTCCGTCTTTAAGAACCAGCACTTTCTCTATCGTCACGTCGCCGCGCAACGCTTCAATAACGGCGTTTCTTCCTTCGATAATCATTTTTTATTTCTCCGTATTCTTTATTTTGTCATTCCGAAAACATAGTTTCGGAATCCTTTTCTTCGTATATTGCTTTCATAAGTTCGTTAAGTCTTTCGTCCTGCCCTGACAAAAATAAGTACCCTGCGACCGCTTCGAGCGCGGTGGCGAGTTTATACTCGGTAAGGCTCGAATGTTTCGGCACGGAATTAACGTGCGCGTTTTTGCCTTTCTTGAACACGAACAGTTCTTCTTCGGTAAGCAGCGGCATAAGGATTTTTGCTTTTCGCGCCTGATCGGGCGCGCAACAGACGTTGCCGGCGAGTTTATGCAACTCGCCGTTTTTATACGGACTTTCGCCGAAAACCCGTTCCCTTACGAAAAGCGTATGTACCGCGTCGCCGACGAAACTAAGGGCAAGCGGAGCGGCGTTTTTCAGTTCTTCCCGACTGTAAATTCGTCTGTCAGAGATCATCTCATACTCCAATTATGCCTGTAAATTTTTCTTTCTTTCATACTTCCGGCAAACTTTTCGTAAACGATAATATGGTCTACGAGTTCGATGTTGAATTCGTCGAAAAGGCTTTTTATCGCAAACGTTACCGCCCTGTCTTCTTGGGACGGTTCTATCTGCCCGGACGGGTGCGTGTGCATTACTATCGCTCTTCTTGCGTGTGCGTTCAGCGCGGATTTCATAATCAGCCCCATCGGTATTTCGAGTGCGTTCAACGCTCCTTCCATCACCGTTTCCACGCCGATTATCTCGTCGTCGTTGTCAAGGTCGATTACGTAGCACGCTTCAACGCCCGGCGTCGCTATTTTACGCATATAGTTAAGCACTCCGGCTACGCCCTGAAGTTTACGCCGTCTGCCGCTCTGTATGCCGTAAAGTTCGCTTATCCAGTCGAGCGCTCTCAGAAACACGACTGCGTTGTCGCTGATCCCTTTGACGTCTTTAAGCAACTCCGGCGGCGCGTTGCATACGCCGTAAAGATTGCCAAACCTGTTCAGAAGCGCGCACGCTATGCGTTTGGTGTCTTTTTGCGGAATACAATAAAACAGCAAAAATTCGAGAATCCTGTGTTCGGGCATTCCCATTCCGCCGTTTTTCAGTATCTCTCTTTTAACCCTTTCGCGATGACCCTTTCCGTAGTTGTTTTCCACCGGTTTCCCTCGCCGTTTTCCTCTTTATCTTCTCCGATAATATCCTTTTTCGGAAACCTCTTTCCGTTTTGCGTAAGAATTTTATCGTTTCGTATAAAGTTTTTGCACTAGTTTATTTTTATTTCGTAAGTAATTTTTTTTGCGTTAACCGCAAGTTCAATTCGTCCGCGTGTGATGAAAACCGTGTCGTTTTCCGTGAAAACGTCGGCGTCTTTGATAAACTCCGCGCGGTATTCACTCCTCAGTCGCCCCAGATACGCGTAGTGAGCGACGAGTTCTTCGTCCGCTTTCCCCCACGGGTACGGACGGCGGTTAATCGGGTCTTCGAACCCCGTCATTCCCGCTTCGTCGCCGTAATACACCATCGGTACGCCCGACAAAAAGTATTGCAGGCTCGACGCGAGTTTCATTCTCTTTTTCCCGAGTTCGTACTGCTCTTCGGTAAGAACGTACGCCCTCTTCTCTTCCTTGCTCATTTCGTCGCCGCACACTCCCGCGTAAACATTGATCGCGCGGACGGTATCGTGACTGCCTATCAGAGTAAAACACGTATCCAGGCTGTCTTTCGGGTAGTTCTCCTTAATGGAAAGCACCGTTTCCACAAAATCATCCGCCGAACCGCCCGTAACGAACGCGTTTATAGCGTCCTTATAAACGTAGTTCATCACCCCGTCCAGGTCGTCACCGTAAAAATATTCTCTCTCTTCGCCGTAACTGTACTTCGTACTCGCGTCTTCCCAAACCTCACCCAAAACAAGCGCGTCCGGGTCGGTCTTTTTTATGCGTTCGCGTATTTTTTTAACGAAAAATTCGCTAAGTTCGTCCACGACGTCCAGTCGCCAGCCTTTAACTCCTTGTCTGAGCCGACGTTCGACGACGCCGCCTTCCCCGGCGATAAGTTCGTGATACCCGTGCGCTTCGCGTGAAATCGTAGGCACGTTCGTACAGCCCCACCAGCATAAATAGTCGTCGGGATAATCGTAAAACGTGTACCAGTCGTAATACGGGCTTTCCTTGCTCTGATACGCTCCGAGTGAAGGGTAATGACCGAACTTGTTAAAATACACGCTGTCCGAACCCGTGTGGTTAAACACGCCGTCTAAAATTATTCCTATCCCGACTTCGTCGCACTTTTTTATAAGTCGTTCGAACCCTTCTTCGCCGCCGATAAACGGGTCTACTTTGCCGTAATCGCCCGTGTCGTAACGATGATTGCTGAAACTTTCAAATATAGGCGATAGGTACAACGCCGTCACGCCGAGAGATTTGAGATAATCGAGTTTGCTTATTATCCCGTCAAAATCTCCGCCGAAAAAGTCGTTGGCTCTGTACTTGCCGTCGGGATCGCATATCGTAACGTCGTCCGTCCAGTTCTTTTTTATGCCGTATCTCGGTTCGGGCGCGTTTCCGCTTGCGCAAAACCTGTCTACGAAAATCTGATACACCACGCCGCCTTTGATAAAGTCCGCCGTGGCGTAATTCGACGCGTACACGCTCAGTTGCCATTCGGGCAGCCATTCGCCGATAACCGCTTCGCCGCCTTTGCCCTTTCCGCAGTATAAAATTTCTTCCCCGGAATAAATTTCAAAGCGATAACGATACGTCCCTTTTCTTTCTACGACGAAATCTGTCACGAATAAATCGTAACCGTTTTCTTTGCCGACTCTGTTCAGTTCGTATTCGATGCAATGTGAATTCCTGCGTAAAAACAGTTTGACGCCGTTTGCGTTAAGCGTTTCTTCCACGGGAAAAAGGATTTCCACCTTCCGACGGGTGGAAACCGCGCCGAAAGGGGATTTGTATTTAACGTTCCGCGAATCGAAAAGAACCGTTTTTTTAGACGCGTTCGAGATTCCAGATACGTTTAGCATATTCTTCCACTGCTCTGTCCGAGGCGAAAAAGCCCGCTTTCGCGATGTTGACGAGGCTCATTCTTCCCCAACGATATTTGTCGAGATAAGCGTTGTTCAGTCTGTCCTGCGCGTCGCAATAACTTGCGAAGTCCGCAAGGCACATATACGGATCGGCTTGTCCGCCGCGACCGACGGTGAGCGCGTCCGCAATCTCTCCGAAACTTACGTCGCCTATTCCCGCTCTCATTTGGTCGATAATCGCCTTGATGCGTTTGTCCGTGGCGTAATAGGTCGTCGGGTGATAACCTTCTTTATAAAGGCGCGCGACTTCGTCCGCAAGCAAACCGAAAATGAAAATGTTTTCGTCGCCTACTCTCTCGTGGATTTCCACGTTCGCTCCGTCCATCGTTCCGATGGTTACCGCGCCGTTTATCATAAACTTCATATTGCCCGTTCCGCTCGCTTCTTTTCCCGCTATGGATATTTGTTCGCTTACGTCGCTGGCAGGCATTATGATTTCCGCAAGGGATACGCGGTAGTTTTCAAGGAACACGACTTTGAGTTTGCCCTTAATCGTAGGATCGTTGTTTACCACGTCGCCGATCGTGCAGATAAGTCTGATTATCTGTTTCGCCATATAATAACTGCTCGCCGCTTTCGCTCCGAAAATAAACGTTCTCGGTACGATGTCGAGATCGGGGTTGGCTTTAAGTCTGTTGTACAAATCGAGTATGTGCAACGCGTTGAGCAATTGACGTTTGTACTCGTGCAAACGTTTTACCTGTACGTCGAAGATACTGTCCGGGTCTACGGAAACGCCGTTCGCCGACTTGATGTACGCGGCAAGTTTAAGTTTGTTTTTCTTTTTGATTTCGAACAGTCTGTCGATCGCGTCGCGGTTGTTTTGGTACTTAAGAAGTTTTTCCAGTTCGTCCGCGTCTTTAAGCCAGCCGTCGCCTATGGTGTCTTTCAAAAACGCCGCAAGATCGGGGTTCGCTTCGCCTACCCATCTGCGATGCGTGATACCGTTGGTTACGTTGGTAAACTTCTCCGGCGCGATGTGATAGTAGTCGGCAAAAACCGATTCCGTAAGAATGTTGCTGTGCAGTTGCGAAACGCCGTTTATCGTGTGCGACGCCGCAAGACAAAGGTTTGCCATACGGATTATTCCGTCGCTCATAATGGCGTTTCGGGATATCTTATCCCACTGATTGGGATACGCATCCCACAGTTCGGCGCAAAAACGCTGATTGATTTCGCATACGATTTGGTATATTCTCGGAAGGAGAGTTCTGAACAAATCCTGCGGCCAGGTTTCGAGAGCCTCCTGCATTACCGTGTGGTTGGTGTAAGAAACCGTTTCCGTAATAATTTTCCACGCCGCGTCCCAACTATATCCGTACTCGTCGAGAAGTATTCTCATAAGTTCGGGTATGCAAAGCGTCGGGTGCGTGTCGTTGATGTGTATCGCGATTCTGTCGGGCAGATTGTCGAGATTCGGATTGTGCTGCAAGTGCTTTTTGAGTATGCTCTGTATGCTCGCGCTTACGAAGAAATACTGTTGTTTAAGCCTGAGCGATTTACCTTCGTAGTGGTCGTCGGCAGGGTACAAAACTTTACTTATCGCTTCCGCCATAGCCTTCGCTTCGATTGCCTTGACGTACTGTCCGCGGCTGAAAAGCGCCATATCGAAACCGACGGGCGCGCGCGCCGACCAAAGACGAAGCACGTTTACCGCGTCACTGTCGTAGCCGGTTACGTTCATATCGTACGGAACGGCGAGAATAGTCGTCGCTCCGACGTGGTTTACTCTGAGTTTGCCCGTAGACCAGTCCTCTTCGACGTGTCCGCCGAACTTGACTTCGAACGTGTCTTCTTCTCTTGGATTAAGCCATACGTCGCCGCCTTTCAGCCATTCGTCGGGCATTTCCATCTGCCAACCGTCTACTATCCTCTGCTTGAAAATACCGTAGTCGTAGCGAATACTGAATCCGCCGGCAGGATACCCCAGGCTCGTAAGACTATCCATATACGCGGCGGCGAGGCGCCCTAATCCGCCGTTGCCGAGCCCCGCGTCCGGTTCGATTGCCATAAGGTCTTCGATGTTAAATCCCATATCTTTAACTACGTCGGTCGCGGTTTTTAACATACCCGTGTTGAACAGGTGGTTGCGGAGCGACCTGCCGAGCAGGAATTCCATCGACATGTAATATACTTGTTTTTTACCTTGTGAGCGTACTTTGTTCTTGAATTCTACTCTCTTTTGTGTAATTAGGTCTTTTGTTACAAGACATAACGCCCTGTACATAATTTGTTCGCTCGCTTCGCTGTACTTAACGCCGAACATCTTCGCCAGTTTAAGTTCGATAAGCGAACGAAATTCTTTCTTTGTAAGTTCCATTAACCGTTTTTGCTCCTTCTTATTGAATTAATCCTTTGTAAAGTTCTATATATTGTTTTGCGGACGCTTTCCAACTGTAATCGCCGCTCATTGCGTTCTTCATGCACGCTCTCCATTCTTCCTTGTTATAATACGTTCCTACCGCTCTCCTGATAGCGTCAAGCATATCGTACGCGTTATACGTCTTAAACGTGAATCCTCTGCCGGTTTTTTCTACGGGGTTAAACGGTATAACCGTGTCTTTAAGTCCGCCCGTTTCTCTTACTATCGGTATGCTGCCGTAACGCATAGCGATAAGTTGGCTAAGTCCGCACGGCTCGAATTTGCTCGGCATAAGGAACATATCGCTGCCTGCGTAAATCTTGCTCGCTATGTCCGACGAGAAGTTTATAATAACCGCAAGTTTGTTGCCGTAACGACGCGCGAGTTCTTTAAGCGCGGTTTCGTACTTCCAGTCGCCGGTTCCGATAACGACCATCTGTATATCCATCGACAGTATCTCTTCGATAACTTCCATAACAAGGTCCATTCCTTTTTGGTTCGTCAACCGAGTAACCATTCCGATAAGCGGTTTGTCCGCGTTTTCGGGAAGATTTACCATTTGTTGCAGCCCGCACTTGTTTTCTTTTTTTGCTTTTTCGGCGGTCGCCGTCGTGTAGTTTGCAAACAACGCCTTGTCTTTCGCCGGGTTAAACAAATCGGTGTTGATACCGTTTACTATTCCGCAAAGTTTGTACGCGCGTTTGTTAAGGATATGTTCCAGCCCGTACGCGTAGTATGGATTGAGAATTTCCTGAGCGTAGGTGTTGCTTACGGTAGTAACCTTGTCCGCACACTCGATACCGCCTTTGAGCATATTCGCGCAGTTGTTGTACTCCACTCTGCTCGCAAACTCGTCGGGAATACCGAACACGTCGCGTATGCAGCACTTGTCCATATTGCCCTGAAATTCGATGTTGTGGATAGTCATAACGGTGCGTATCGAGCCGTAGCCTTGTTCTCCGCGATAAAACGCGTCGAGATAAACGGGGATAAGCGCGGTTTGCCAGTCGTTGCAGTGTATTATTTCGGGCATAAAGCCGATAAGGGGAAGCACGTCGAGAACGGCTTTGGAGAAGAAAGAAAATCTTTCGCCGTCGTCATAGTGTCCGTAAACGGTACTTCTCTTAAAATAATACTCGTTGTCGATAAAATAATAAGTAACTCCGTCGTAAACGCATTCGAAAACGCCTGCGTACTGTTGCCGCCACCCCAAAGCAACGGTTTTCGACCCGATATATCTCATCGTTTGGCGAAAATCGTCGTTTATGTTTTCATACAAAGGCATAATTACGCGAACGTCCTGTTTCGCTTTGTTGAGCGCAAGGGGAAGCGCCGCTCCCACGTCGCCCAAACCGCCCGTTCTCAGAAACGGGCCCGCTTCGCTCGTTGCAAATAAAACTTTCATTTTTACCTCCTTTATACGGTTTTTCCTTTTACGATAACTATCGGATACGTAACGAATCCGCTTATTTCTCTTCCTTCGGATATAGTAACGTCTTTGTCCGTTATGGCGTATTTAAGGGAAGAATCCTTACCGATGACGCCGTTTTCCATAACGATGGAATTCTTGACGATCGCGCCGTCTTCTACTCTTACGTTACGGAAAAGTATGCTGTTTTCCACCGTTCCGTTGATTACGCAACCGTCCGCGAGCAAAGAATTGCTTACTTTCGCGCTTTCTCCGTAAGACGTCGGCACGCTGTCTTTTACTTTGGTATAAATTACGTTTCCGCCGAAAAGTTCGTCCCTTACGTTCCCTTTAAGCAGGTTCATGCTCTCGCCGTAATACGTCTTTACGTCGTCCACTATCGCCGCGTAAGAATCGAGTTTGTACGCGTAAACGCTTCTCTCTTCCACGAGTTTGAACAGTATGTCTTTTTCGAAATCGACCTGTCCTCTCGCGTACGCTTTCTTTACGAGATCGAGCAGCAGGCTCTTTTCGATGATATAACTGTTGAGCGATATGACTTTTTCTTCGCTGTCGCTTATTTCCGTTTCGTATACGTCGTTTACGAATCCGTTTTCCGCGCGCTCGATTACTATTCTTCTCGAAGTGGTGGTAAACCCGTCGTGGCAAAGCACCGTGAGTTTCGCGCCGCTTTTAACGTGCTTTTCAAACACGTCTTCGTAGTCGATGTTTGCCGCGACGTTGCAGTTCGCGATAACGACGTAGTCTTCCTTGCCTTTGAGAAGGAAACTTATTATGCTGTAAAGCGCTTCTATTTTGCCTTTGTACGCTTCCGCAGAGTTGTTGTACGCAAACGGGGGGAACACGCTTATGCCGGCGTTCTTTCTGTTAAGGTCCCAGTCTCTTCCCTGACGGATATGGTCCATAAGGGATTGATATTTACTGCTCGTGATTATTCCTATTTGGGTGATACCGCTGTTGACCAGATTGCTCAAAGTAAAGTCGATAAGACGGTATCTTCCGCCGAACGGCAATGACGCGGTGGTTCTGTGCAAGGTAAGTTCGTTGAGTTTGCTCTCGTTGCCCGAAGCAAACAGTACGCTCATCATATTGTTCATTATTTGTTACCTCCCTTCATTTCTCCTTCTTTGACGACGCTGTTGCGGGGAAGATCGGTTTCGGGCGCGACGACGGCGATTTTCCATTCTCCGCCTTCCGGTCCGTCCTGCGGCGCGCCGATAACGCTGTTGTTGCCCACTTTCGTGCGCCAGCCGACTATGGAGTGGCATACTCTCGCGTTTTCTCCTATTTCCGCGTAAGGCATTATTATGGAATCTTTGATTTCCGCGCCTTTTGCGATTTTCGCGCCGTAATAAATCACCGAATTCGTTACTTTTCCGTCGATAACGCAGCCTTCGCTTACCATCGAGTTGCTCAGCGTCGCTTCGTCGCCTATGTACTGCGGCGGTTGCGCCGTGTTGCGCGCGTAAATCTTCCAATGGCGGTCGTTTATGATAAGTCCGCTGTTTTTGTCAAGAAGGTCCATATTCGCTTCCCAAAGAGAACTTATCGTTCCTACGTCTTTCCAGTAACCGTCGAAACGGTACGCGAACAGTCTTTGCTTGTCTTCGAGCATCATAGGTATGATGTTTTTACCGAAGTCGTTACTGCTGTTCTTGTTCTCTTCGTCGCGGATAAGGTAGTCGCGAAGTTTCGCCCAGGTGAAAATGTAGATACCCATACTCGCCTTCGTGCTCTTCGGGTGTTTCGGTTTTTCTTCGAACTCGTACACACTTCCGTCGGGGTTGGTGTTCATAATGCCGAAACGGCTCGCTTCTTCGATGCTGACGTCGAGAACGGCTATCGTGCAGTCCGCTTCGTGTTCTTTATGGAAATCGAGCATTTCCGAGTAGTCCATCTTGTAGATATGGTCGCCCGAAAGGATAAGAACGTAATCGGGGTCGTATCTGTCGATGAAGTTAATGTTTTGGTAAATCGCGTTCGCCGTGCCTTTATACCATTCGCCGGACTTGCCGCGTTGGTAAGGAGGAAGTACGAACGCACCGCCGTTTAACCTGTCAAGGTCCCACGGCTGACCGTTGCCGATATACTGGTTGAGTTCAAACGGCTGATATTGCGTAAGTACGCCTATCGTGTCTATTCCCGAATTGATGGTGTTCGAGATAGGAAAGTCGATTATACGATACTTTCCGCCGAACGGAACGGCAGGTTTTGCCACGTTTTGGGTAAGAACGCCTAATCTCGTTCCTTGTCCGCCCGCAAGCAACATCGCCACGCATTCTTTTTTGGTGCTTTGCATAACAATCTCCTTTAAGGTTTTTATTTTTTTATCGTTTTGGCTTTCGCCTTGTTCTTTTTCTCTTTCTTAGCCGCTTCGATTTCGTCGTCTTCGTCGTCTACGATGACTTTGTCGTCTTCTTCGTACTCTTTGGTGAGTTTTATAAACATCGATCCGCCTGCCGGTATGGACAAACTTATCGAATGTTTCTTCCCGTGCCGCTCTTCGTCCGCGCTTATCATCACGTCGTTTTCCTCGACCTTGCCGCCGTACTTAACCCATTCCGAGTTAAGAACAACCGTATACTCGCCGCCCTTGTCCACGCCGATTTCGTACCCGTCGCGTTCTTTCGGCGAAAAGTTGCCCACGAATATCACGCTGTCGCCGTTTTCCGCGTATCTTGTAAACACGAGCACGTTCTGCGTGTTGTCGTCCACTACCGTCCACTTAAACCCGTCGTAGGTGCTGTCCAGTTCGTACAACGCTTTCTCTTCGAGATAGAACTTGTTCAGATCTTTTATGTATTCGCGGAAACGGTAGTGCGTTTCGTACCCGAGCAAAAACCAGTCGAGTTGTTTTTTGTAATCCCATTCGATGAACTGACCGAACTCGTACCCCATAAAGTTGAGTTTCTTCCCCGGGTGCGCCGTCTGGTAAGAAATAAGCGTTTTCGCCCCGGCAAACTTCTCTTCGTACGTCGCCGGTATCTTGCCGATTATGCTGGATTTGCCGTGCACGACTTCGTCGTGAGAGAACGGCAGAATATAGTTTTCGCTGAACGCGTAAGTTATGGAAAACGTAAGTTTGTTATGTATTCCTTTACGGAAAAACGGGTCCGTCTTGATGTAGTCGAGCGTGTCGTTCATCCAGCCCATATTCCACTTGTAATTAAATCCGAGTCCTCCGAAAGACGGCGGCATCGTAACCATCGGAAACGCCGTGCTTTCTTCCGCTATCATAACCACGCCGGCGTGGCGGGACAAAATCGCATTGTTGAGCGTTTGCAGGAAATAAACCGCTTCCAGATTGTACTCTCCGCCGAACTCGTTGCGTCTCCACTCGCCGTCTTTACGGTCGTAGTTAAGATAAAGCATACTCGCCACCGCGTCGAGCCTCATTCCGTCGATATGATAGTTGCTGATCCAAAAATCCACCGCGCTGATAAGAAAACTTCTTACCTGCGGTTTGTTAAAATCGTAAACTCTCGTCCCCCAACCCTTGTGTTCCTGCTTGTAAATGTCCGAATACTCGTAAAGGCAGGTGCCGTCGAATTCGTACAAACCGAAAGCGTCTTTCGGGAAATGAGAAAGGACGAAGTCCATTATTACGCCGATACCTTCGGCGTGGCACGCGTCCACGAACTCCATAAAATCGTGGGGCGTCCCGTATCTCGACGTGGGAGCGAAAAGCCCGGTCGTCTGGTATCCCCAACTGCCTTCGAAAGGATATTCCGTAACGGGAAGAAGTTCTATATGCGTATAACCCATTTCCTTAACGTAAGAAACGAGTTCTTTCGCCAGATCTTTGTACGAATACGGACTGCCGTCCGGATAAAGCCGCCAACTTCCGAGATGGACTTCGTAAATGTTCATCGGGTTGCGGTAAGTGTTTTTTGCGGCGCGGTTTTTAAGATACTCGCCGTCCGTCCACTCGAACCCGTTAATGTCGTAAACCTTGCTTGCGTTTGCCGGCATCGTTTCAGAATGGGTCGCGTACGGGTCGGCTTTAAGCCTGATTTCTCCGTCCGAGCCTTCTATGCTGAATTTGTAATTGCTGTAACGCTTTACTCCCCTTACGTACGCTTCCCATATTCCCGACGAACCAATCGTCGTCATAGGATCGCGGTTTCTGTCCCACTCGTTGTAATCGCCTACGACGGAAACGCTTTTCGCGTTGGGCGCCCACACGCGGAACCGCCAGTACTTCTTTCCGTCTTTCTGTACGTAACAAGGTCCGAAAAACTTATAACTTTCGTAGTTCGTCCCTTCGTTGAACAGATAAATCGGATAATCGTAAGTGTTCTTCATCTTTGCTCCTTCTCATAGTACACCGCAACCGACGGCGGCGCGTACTCAATAAGTTTTTTCAGATTGAACGCGAACTTCGCTTCGTCGGTTTCCATTCCGAACGCCGCGCTTCCGCTCCCGGTAATTCCTCCCTTAAACCCTGCCTTTTCCAAAAGCAACCGGGCTTTTTCCGTGCCTTCGTTCAACGTTTGCGCCGCTCTTCCCAGAGCGTTGAACGGTTTCGGATTTTCGCCGCGCCGTAAACTCGACAAAAACTCGTCCGCGTCGCCGCTCTCTCCGCCGATTTCGTCGTATAATCGGTAACACTCCCCGGTGTTTACTCCGCCTTTCGGCACGACCGCAACGGTATAAAGTTTCGGCAAATCGATTTTTTGCACGATCTCCCCGGTTCCGCTCACGCGCGCGCAACCGCCGCGATAAAAATACGGCACGTCGCTCCCGACGGACGAAAGAATTTTTTCGTCGACGTCCGGCAGAGAATACAACTCTCTCAAAATCCGCGCGACCGCCCCGGCGTCGGCGGAAGAACCGCCTAAGCCCGCCCCTTCGGGTATGTTCTTTTTTATCACGATACGCGCGCCGCCCGCTTTGTATCCGTCTGTTACGGCGCGCCCTGCGAGAACCGCCGTGTCACGCTCGTAAACCCTTCCGTCCGTATATTCTACGGTCAGTTCGTCCGCTCTTTCCGCGTATATTTCGTCGAAAATCGGCGCCGGGTAAAAAACGCTGTCGATAACGTGCCTGCCGTCCTTTACTCCGAGTACGGACAAACACAAATTAAGTTTCGCATAGGCGAGAGTGCGCATATTGATAATATTATATATATATAATAACTCGCTTGTCAACCTTTTTCCGCCCGAAAACGCCGACACTCTCTACGCCCTTTCGCCGTTTTTTACCACGCGCAAAACCATCGCCGTCATATCGTCCTTATGTCCGTCCTTCCTTTTAAGAGCGTTTTCCACGATTTTTTCCGCGACGATCTGCGGATTAAGCGTCCTCAGTCCGCCGATTATCTCCGCTACGTCGGTGGCGTTAAGCCTGTCCGCAACGCCGTCGCTTATCATCACCGCCATATCTCCGCCGTTCAGTTTTTTCCTGACGATAATAGGCTCGCTTTCTTCGATTATTCCCATCGGCAGCGCGCCCCCTTCGATTACGCTCACTCCCCCCGAAGAAAAAACGTAACTCTCTCTGCCGCCCTGCTTTATAAAGTCGATTTCCCCCGTTCGGGTATCCATAACCGCCACGTCGAGCGCACTGAACGTTTCTTTCGAGCGTAGCGCAAGCAATCTCGACACGCACCCGAAAATCGTTTTGTGCCCGAACCCGGCGCGGTAAAACGTTTCTATCAGGCTTATCGCCGCAACGCCGCTTTTTTTGGCGTCCGCACCCGTTCCCATTCCGTCGCTCAGCACGAACATAAGTTTGTCCGACGCCACCCTGACCGCTTGTTTTGCGTCGCCGCACTCGCTCTCCGCACTCACGGATTTTTCGCCGTAAAGCACGCCGTAAACCGGCGTCGGACGGAACACGAGATTGACCGCGCCGTTTACTCCGTCGCTCCGCTCGGAAACGTACATATCCGTGCCTGCCGCCGCCGAAACGATTTTTCTCAGTTGCGGCTTTTTCTCGTCGCATTCCCTTACCGACAAAGTAATTCTCTCGTCGTCGTAAATCGCCACGTCCCCGGCAATTACGTCCGAACACGCAAGTTCGTCGGCGATGAGTTTTTCCCTTTCCGCGTCGAATCCGAACCCCTTGCTGACCCCTGACGCCAGTTCTTCGAGAAGGTCCGCCGTGCCGCCGAGATTTTCCGTAACCATCTCCCTGCCAAGCGATTCTCCGCTCCGCTTTTCTCTCGCAATGCGCAGTTCTCTCAAAAACGCGTTTGCCGTGGCGATTACTCTCGGAAGACGTACGCAGTTTGCTCCCACTTTCTCCCCTACGTCGGTAAGAACCGCCCGTCCGCCGTTCATTCCTGCGGTCGCAAGGGGAAGAAACCGCTTGCCGCCGACGCCGATTTTCTCTCCGCAAACCGCTTTCTTGCCGCACTCGGAACAACACTCGGTATACAATGCCTCGGCAAGGTCGACAGGCTTCGGCACGACTTCGCTCTCCGATTCGAGTATCCCCTGCATTCGCCGGAACGCAGTCGCCACGCCCCTGAGTTTTTTCCCCACTTCTTCCCGGTCGCGGTTGGCAAGCGTGCGCAACGCAAACTTACCGTGAAAACTGAGCCTGTACGCTTTCGCACGGGCAAACGCCTTGCCGGGAATAAACGCCACAAGACACCCCACCGCCGCAGGCACGGCGGTTTTTACCGTTATCTCTCCCCCCAAAAACGCACAGCAAGCGAAATACGCCGCTTCCGCTCCTATCCCCGAAAGAAAACGGTTCCTCTCTCCGAAAGCGCACACCGCGCCCCCTATCGCCGCGCAAGTCGCAAGAAAATAAGGATTTTGCGTAACCGCCGCGCCACCTATCCCCATAGCGACCGCGTATCCGAGCGCGCCAGCGCCGCCGAGAGAAGAGATAACCAAACTTCCTGCGATGACCGCAAAAAAGAAAAATCCCACGCCGAAAGGGTTAAACGCGGCGAGCGCCGCGCCGAGCGGAATAACGAAAACCGCCGCAAACGCCTTTTCTCTGTCCGTAAGATTATACTTTGCTCCCCTTACCAAAACCGGGTACGCCGCCGCTACCGAAACGTAGTGATATACGCACGCAGTCGGTAAAGAAACCGCCGCCTTGACAAGCAGAACCGTAGAATCGCCGAACAAAAAGAAAACGGGTATTTGGGATACCGCAATTACGATAGCGTTAGCCCAAATCCGATATTTTTTCTTCGCTTTGTACGCAATGAGAGAATAAACGAGCAACGCCGTTACGCCGCCGGATACGACCGCAAGGTAGTACAAATCGAAATGCACGAGAGAATCGGCGACGGCGTAAGGAATAAGCGCAAGCAACAAATTTTCCCTGCAAAAAACGAGCGCCACGCAAAAAGCAAACGCAAAACCGTGCAGACCGGTAATTCTCTCGCAATAAGCGAGCAAAGCGAAAACGACGAGATACAAAGGGATTTTCAAAAGGTTTTTTCTTTTCATTTTCTTCTCCGAAAACGGATCCGTTCTCGCTCGGGGCGGGCGGGCGG